>CAYIOJ010000006.1:0-29913 GCA_964365025.1 uncultured Gammaproteobacteria bacterium | reverse complement strand
ATAGACCTTGCGATTCATCATGATCTCTAATTCTTTGCGGGCGGACGCGCCCATTTCTTTGATTTTGGACGCTCCTTGTCCAATAATCATTTTTTTGTAACGCTTGTCAAAAGTTAAAATTACAGCTTTGATAAGTAGAATTTTTGGTTCGTCTTCAATTTCTTCAATTTCCACAGTGGCGGTATATGGTACTTCATCGCCCATGGTGTTGAAAAGTTTTTCGCGAATAATTTCCGAGATTAAAAAGCGCGGCTCGGTATTGGAAATTTGATCAGTTGGATAAAGCGGCTCACCATCTGGCAGATATTGAAAAATCAAATCTTTCAATGGTTTTAAATGTTTGAATTTCAAAGCGGAAATTTCAATCATATCTGTAAAATCCTCTTTTAGCGCGCGGAAATCTTCTAAAAATGGCAAGCTTTTTTCATTAAGATCTATTTTGTTGATGACCAAAATTTGAGGTTTTTTCACTTTGCGCAAAATTGACAACAAATGCCGCTCTTCCTGGCCAATGGAGCGGGTCGGGTCAACCATATACAAAATTAAATCAATGTCTTTAATGGCGTGGTGAATTTTTTCCGTGAGCTTGGCTGTCAAAGGACTGCGTTTTTCAGTGAAATATCCCGGCGTATCTATGAGCACGATTTGTCCGCGGTCATCATTAATAACGCCCTGAATCAAATGGCGCGTTGTTTGCGGTTTGATGGAGGTGATGGCGAGCTTCGTGCCCACAAGCGCGTTAAGCAAAGTGGACTTGCCCACATTGGAACGGCCGACAATCGTTGCCAGGCCGGATTTTTTTGCAATTGGATTTGGTGTAAAATTGATATTAGCCATAAGAAAATTTGCGACTTATGGCTAGAGATTAGCACACTCTTGACAAAAAGCCAAATTTGTGCTATAATGTTTTATTGTCTGGATAAGCTTATTTTGGCTAAAATTAGTTACAGCAGAGAGCTAAATTTATCAAGGTTAATTCTCTGGTGTAACTAACGCGCAAGTGTTGCGCACAAGGAGGACGCCATGTTTCGTTCTTTTTATGCCGCTGTGTTGGTGGCAATCGTTCTGGTCACTGGCGCCTGCGCTCACGGGCGCGTTGAAAACATGGTCGAGCAGGTCACGAGTTCGACACCGGACGGGGTCACGATGAGTAACGCCAAGCTGGTGGAGTTGTACTGGAAGGGGGACTTTGTGGTCATTCCCACCTGCGCATACGAAGAGTGTGAGAAGCCCACTTACGATGACCCAATAGTCATCTTGTTGACAACCCCTCATGTCGCCGGAGGACGCCCTCAAGCCATCATCGAGCTGACTTCCGTTCGGTCTCTGATCACCGTGGACGTCGATCAAAACATCTCATTCGCACTCTATGAGATACCAACCGCCACCTCCGATGGTCTTTATTTCACATGGAAGGAAAAGGAACATTGCGGCGGCAGCGGACGCAAGATGATTAGCGTCAAGCAAAAGAAGTTGGAATTTTACCGCCGTGAACCGTCCGCTATTATGCCCGGTGTGAAAAGGGCACAAGCTGTTGTCAGGTATCATATGGAAATCTGTGTTCGGAGCGACAAGAGTCCTGACCACAGCGCCTGTACAACAACAGTGTGGAGGGCTGAAACTTGGCAAGACTCCTCTTGCAGTGATCCTGATTTGAGACTGCTCTGCCCGGGGGGTATCCGCTGGAACTCTTTGATTAGGATTGCACGCTGGGGGCGTGCGGCCGATTTCCCGATGTGAACTACATTGGTTGAGACCGGCCGCTTTTTTATTGATTTGCACTGATTTAAGAGTGTGGTATAATATCTTTGTGATATGACTTGGGATTATACCAAGAAAAATTATAAAAAACAGGCTGATGCCGATGTAGTTTGGCGCTTGGAGCGGCAGATTAATTATGGCACGCCGGCCGGCAAATTGAAGCGAGCGGAATTGAAAAAATATCTGCCAATTTTGAATATACCGGAAGATCGCCGGACTTTTTTGTCACTATTAGTATGGAACAAAAAGAAATTTTAACCATTTACCAAAAAAAAGTGATTGAGTTGGTTGTCAAAGAACCGCGATTGTCAAGCTTTTATTTGAGCGGCGGCACGGCTTTGGCCGGTGTTTATCTGCACCATAGATTTTCAGATGATTTGGACTTTTTTTCTTTTGAGCCGATAGATGGGCGGTTTCTGCATAAGTTTATAAAAATTATTGAGAAAAAAATGGGAGCGCATTCAACGCGTTACGAACATATTTTTGACCGTAATTTATTTTTTTTGAAATTGAGTAAAAGAGAGGAATTAAAAATGGAGTTTACACAATATCCGTTTAAACAACTGTCAAAAGTGGAATTGCAACACGGTTTGCGGGTTGATAGTTTAAGAGATATCGCCGCCAATAAGTTGATGGCGCTTTTGGATCGTTTTGACCCTAAAGATTTTGTGGATTTGTTCTTTTTGCTCAAGCGATTTTCTTTGGAAAAAATTAAAAAAGACGCTGAAAAAAAATTTGGTTCAAAAATTGATAATATATTTTTAGGCAGTGAACTGACCAAGGCGCAAAGGATAAAAGCGTTGCCAATAATGCTCCAACCGTTGACCATCAAAGAATTGCAAGTTTTTTTTGTTGAATTGGCGCGTCAAGTTGGTCAAAAAATGTTGGAATAATTTTGAGCGGTATGAAAATCATACTTTTGCAGGATGTTAAAAAGATCGGGATGAAAGGGGAGATAAAAGAGGTGAGTGACGGACACGCGCGCAATTTTTTATTACCGCAAAATTTGGCGATTTTAGCCACGCCAAAAGCGATTGAAAACTTTAAAAAGCAAGTGGACGCGGCTCTCCGTGCGGCGGAAATGGATTTGAAAGCAACGCAGGCATTGGCTTCGCGTTTGGACGGTGAAGAATTGCGATTAAAAGCCAAGGCGTCAAAAGACGGCAAATTATTTGGCGGAATTTCTGCGGCGCAAATTACGGCGGCTCTAGACAAAAAAGGATTTAAAATTTTAAAAAATCAAATCGTGATCTCCGAGCCGATTAAAAATATTGGCGAGCATCGGGTGACCATACAACTGGCGCACGGCCTGGAGACGGAGATTTCTGTTTTGATTGAAAATGAGTAAAAGTTAAAAATTATCGCGTATGACTCGTTACATTTTCGTCATCGGCGGAGTAATGTCCGGAGTTGGCAAGGGCACGGCCACGGCTTCCATTGGCAAAATTCTGCAAAGCAAGGGTTTTAATGTTACGGCAATTAAAATTGACCCCTACATCAATATTGACGCCGGCACCATGAACCCGACCGAGCACGGCGAAGTTTTTGTCACCGTAGACGGCGACGAGACCGATCAGGATTTAGGCAATTATGAAAGATTTCTAGACATTAATATCACCTCCATCAATTACATGACCACCGGCCGCGTGTATCAATCGGTGATTGAGCGCGAGCGCAATTTGGAATATGGCGGCCGCTGCGTGGAGGTGGTGCCGCATGTGCCGGAAGAAGTCATCCGCCGCATTAAAAAAGCCGGCCACACGGCCAAAGCTGATTTTGTGCTGATTGAAATCGGCGGCACAGTAGGGGAGTATCAAAACATCTTGTTTTTGGAAGCGGCGCGCATGATGAAATTGGATAATCCCAAGTCCGTGCTGTTCGCGTTGGTGAGCTACCTGCCCATACCGAACAAAATTGGCGAGATGAAAACCAAGCCCACACAGTATGCCGTGCGCTCGCTCAATTCCGCCGGCATTCAACCGGATTTCGTGATTTGCCGCGCCGACGAGCCGATTGATGAGCCGCGCAAGCGCAAATTGGCCGTGTTTTGCAATGTAAAAGAAGAAGATATTATCGCCGCGCCCGATGTCAATTCAATTTATGAAGTACCTTTGAATTTTGAAAAAGAAGAAATCGGCAAGAAGATTTTAAAAAAATTCGGCATTAAAACGCGGGCCAAAGATTTGAAAGAATGGCGCGCTTTGGTTGAGACAATCAAAACCGCCAAAAAAGAAGTGAATATCGCCATTGTCGGCAAGTATTTCGCCACCGGCAGTTTTGTGCTGACTGATTCCTACATTTCCGTGATTGAGGCCATCAAACACGCGGCCTGGGCCAATCACGCGAAGCCGGTTCTCACTTGGCTTAATTCCGAGATTTATGAAAAAGACCAGTCCAAACTCGTGGAATTGAAAAAATTTGACGGCATTGTGATTCCGGGCGGATTTGGCTCGCGGGGAGTGGAGGGAAAAATTTTGGCCATAAAATACGCGCGGGAAAATAAGATTCCATATTTTGGCTTATGCTATGGCATGCAGTTGGCGGTCATTGAATTCGCGCGCCATGTTTGTGGACTCAAAGACGCGAACACGGCCGAGATTAACCCTAACAGTTCCAATCCGGTGATTCACATTATGCCCGAGCAGGCCAAAAATATCGCCGTGAAAAAGTACGGAGGCAGTATGCGGCTGGGCGCGTACAAATGTGTTTTGCAAAAAGGCACTTTGGCGCGAGCGGCTTATAACGAAGAAATAATTTCCGAACGCCATCGTCATCGTTACGAATTTAATAATGAATATCAAAAAATGTTTATGGATAAAGGTCTGGTTTTTTCCGGCATTAATCCGGACAGAAAATTGGTGGAAATCGTGGAATTGCCAAAACAAAAGCACCCCTGGTTTGTCGGGGTGCAATTCCATCCTGAATTTCAATCGCGGCCTTTGCGTCCGCATCCGCTCTTTAAAGAATTCATCAAAGCCGCGCTGAACTAGACCACGGCCACGAATCGGCGCAGAACCAAATCGCCGTCAAACCGTTTCGCTTTTTTTTGCATGAATTTTACTTTGCCGGCAATGGCGGCGTATAAAGTGTCGTCTCCGCCGCGTTTGACATTTTTTCCCGCGTGAAAACGACTGCCGCGCTGACGCACGATGATTTCTCCGGCTTTAACGGTTTGACCATCAGAGGCCTTTACGCCCAGCCGTTGCGCCGCTGAATCGCGGCCTAACGCGGTAGATGAACCGGCTTTTTTATGCGCCATATAATTAAAAGTATGAGATCCCTTCGCTTACGCTCGGGATGAGAGCGTCTCATAATTATTCAACGCTCTCAATTTAATGTTTTGAGTATATAACATCATAAAGATTAAGTCAAGCGAATATGAGCCGGTTTCCCGTCAGGTTATTTTTAAGAGATAAATTGATTAAAAGCTCGCTGGGCGCGGCTGTGTTTATAAATGCCGCGCTGTGGGCCTATTTGCTGTTTTCCATTAAATCGTCGGAAACTATTTTTTTGCACTACACCATACATTTTGGCGTGGATTTAGTCGGTTCATTGGCTGATTTATTGATGTTGCCGTTGTTAGGATTATTTTTAATTTTAATAAATTTTATCATCGCTTACTTTTTATATGATAATTTGAAACGGCTGGGTTTGCTTCTGGCCGTCGCGACCACGGTGATTCAGGTATTTTTATTAGTAGAGGGATTTTTTTTGGTGTTTTTAAACCGTTGATTTTTTGTCATTATGTTTTTTGAAGAAGTCGTTGTTATTTTGATTTTATCCACTGCCGCGTTTTTGCTGGCGTTTTTTTTAACGCCCGGATTATCGCGTTTGCTTTTTAAATTCAAGTGCTGGAAAAAGCAAGCTCGCACAGTTTCGGTTGATGGCGGGAAAACCCCGATTTTCAATGCCTTGCATAAAGGCAGAGAAACAACCGTGCCGCGCATGGCCGGAGTGTTGATTTGGGGCACAATGGCCATTTTGGTAATCGCAGTTTTATTATTGTCCAAATTTTTCCCGGAGACATTTGCCGGTTTTAATTTTGTCAGTCGTTCGCAAACATGGATTCCGATTTTTACTTTGCTAGCGGCTTCGCTTTTGGGATTGGTGGATGACATTTGCGTGGTTTCCGGGGTGGGGGAGAAGGCCAAAGGCGGCGGAGTCCGCTTTCGTCACCGCCTGCTCGTGATTTTTTTCATTGGGCTTGCGGGCGCTCTGTGGTTTTATTATAAACTGGGTTGGGACACGATTCATTTGCCGTTTGACGGCGATTTATTTATTGGCTGGCTTTATATTCCGTTTTTTATTTTGGTAATGATCGGGCTTTTCAGCGGCAGTGTGATTGACGGCGTGGACGGGCTCGCCGGCGGAGTTTTTTCCATTATTTTTGCCACCTTTGCGGCGATCGCTTTAATGCGCGGTCAGTATGATTTGGCCGCTTTTTGCGGCATCGTGGCCGGCGCTACCGCCGCTTTTTTGTGGAACAATATCCCACCGGCGAGGTTTTACATGGGCGAAACCGGCATCATCGGTCTCACGGCCACGCTGTCGGTGGTGGCGTTTCTGACCAATTCGGTTTTGCTTTTGCCAATTATCGCTTTTGTTTTATTTTTGGAAATCGCGTCGGTGGTAATACAGCTGGCTTCCAAGAAATTGCGCCATGGGAAAAAGGTGTTTTTGTCCGCGCCCATACATCATCACTTTGAAGCCAAGGGTTGGCCGGCGTTTCAGGTGACGATGCGTTTTTGGCTGGTGGCCGCTCTGACCGCCATGCTGGGATTGATTGTGTTTTTAGTGGATAAAGTTTAATGGTTATGCGCGTTCACAAACCCGATTATATTTTTTTAATCTCCATTGCCGCTTTGCTGGCGTTTGGCCTCTTGACGCTTTTTTCCGCTTCTTCAGCCGAAGGACTTGTGAAATTTCAAGACGGTTATTTTTTTATCAAGCGCCAACTGCTGTTGGGTGTTTTGCCCGGCCTGATTTTGTTTTATTTCACCACTCGCATATATTATCATTGGTGGCGCAAACTGGCGCGTCCGTCGTTCTATTTTTCACTCCTGCTTTTAGTTTTACTGTTGATCCCGGGGGTAGGCGATCAAGTGCGCGCGGCCAAAAGCTGGTTTGTCATTGGAGGATTTTCATTTCAGCCCGCCGAACTTTTAAAATTAACTTTAATTTTTTACCTTGGCGCTTGGCTGGCTGATTCGGCCGAAGAAGATTTTTTGCATTGGCGCGGTAATTTTTTGCGATTGGCGATTGTTATTGCCGTCGTATCCATATTAATTTTAATGCAGCCGGATTTCGGCACTTTAATGATCTTGCTTTTGATTGCTTTGGCCGTGTATTATTCAGCCGGCGGGCGGTTGACGCATCTCGCGTGCTTGGTTGGCGCTGGATTGCTCGGAGTGGCCGGATTGGTTTGGTCTGGAAAATATGGAAGATTGCTTGAACGATTCACTGTTTTTTTAAATCCTGGTTTTGATTCACAGGGCTTGGGATATCAAATAAGTCAGGCCTTGCTGGCGATTGGCTCGGGCGGTTTTTGGGGTTTGGGCTGGGGACGTTCGCGCCAAAAATTTCAATATCTGCCCGAAGTGCGCGCTGATTCCATTTTTGCGGTTATCGGGGAAGAATTGGGATTTTTAATTTCCGCGCTATTTATTGTTTTTTTAATATTTATTTTCTGGCGCGGAATGAAAATCGCCATGAGCGCGCCGGATAAATTTGGTAAAATAGTGGTAATTGGGATTATGATCTGGATGATCGGCCAGTCGTTTATAAATATCGCCTCAATGACCGGGCTTTTGCCATTGACCGGCGTGCCTTTGCCATTGGTCAGCCATGGCGGCACGGCTTTGGCCATTATGTTAGCGGCGTTGGGCGTAGTCGTGAATGTGTCAAAGAATACTGTTTGAATAATTTCATGCAAGTATACAAAACAAAGGCTAAAAAATTTGCCGGTTCTGATTTTCACGAGGTACATAAAATGGCTTTTGGTTTATATTCTGAGATTAAAAAGAAATCAAAGCGACGCACATATGTCAGATCGACATATTTTAATAAAGAGAAAATTTTCCTTGACTTGTACTGGCATCATTTATTTGAAAAATCTAATTGGCGAGACAGGGTTAGACGGATGAGATATTTTGGCTGTGCCGTAGAGGTAATCCAAAACTCCCGCTTTAAACCTAATCAAACTAAAAATCCAAACAATTCAAAGGAGATGCTATATCGCTTTTATGGCACTGACGCAAATAACGAAGTATTTTGTGTACAAATCAAAGAAAATTTGAAGAAAAAACAGAAATTTTTGATTTCAGTATTCCCTGTTGACGGTCCAATTTTCTACTAAAAACAAAAAAGACCTTCCGCTAAGTGTGGTATGGAAACCACGGCCGAAAGCCTTTTTCTAAATATATTGTAGTATAATCTATATATAATGTCAAGAGATAGGGTGTGGATAAAAAACAATAAAGCGGAATTTAGCTAAATATGCGTATAATTTTTTCCGGCGGCGGGACTTTGGGGCCTGTAATGCCCTTGATCGCCGTTTATCAAGAATTGAAAAAAAAACATCCCGAATGGGAGTTTTTGTGGGTGGGCGCGAAAAAAGGGCCGGAAAAAGCCATCGCGGCGAAATACGGTCTGCCGTTTGAATATATTTCGGCGGCCAAATTGCGGCGTTATTGGAGTTGGCAAAATTTATCCGCGCCGTTTTTGTTTTTAGCGGGTTTTATCCAGAGTTGGAGATTTATAAAAAAATTTCGTCCGGATTTATTGATTTCCGCCGGCGGATTTGTGAGCGTGTCTTTGCATTGGGCAGCGTGGTTTTTGAAAAAAACAACTATCATTCATCAGCAGGATATTGTCATCGGGCTGGCCAATCGTCTGATGGCGCGGTCAGCCGATTTTATCACCACCTCGTTTGAACAGCAAAAAAAGAATTTTCCATCTGACAAAACCATTTGGATTGGCAATCCTGTGCGCGCGGGACTTTTGCGCGGTACCAAAGACGCGGCTATGAGCCATTTTGATTTAGACCCGAATTTATTAACCGTGTTTGTTTTGGGCGGAGGAACCGGGGCGCTATCTTTGAACAAGCTGGTGACCAATAATTTGGTGGAATTTATTAGGCATTGCCAAGTTATCCACATGACCGGAATTGGAAAAGAGTTGTCAATACCTCTTTTTCGCGGGCATCCCGATGACAAGTTTTTGCGCGAGCGGTATCATCCGGTGCGGTTTTTGGACGAGGATTTGTTGAAAAATGTTTTGGCCGCGGCTGATTTGGTGATTTCGCGCGCCGGACTTTCTACTTTGAGCGAGTTATCGGTTTTGGGCAAGCCGACAATAATTGTGCCGATTGTAAAAACGCATCAAGTGGTCAATGCCGAGTATTTTTTTAAACGCTCGGGCGTCGCGGTTTTTTATGAGGATTCAATGGGTACTGTTGATTTTGTGAAAATTATTAAAACACTTTTGGAAGATAATCACGAACGGCTGATGATCGGGCATGAAATGCAAAAAGTTATGCCGCGCGGAGCGTTGCAGAAAATGTGTTTGATGATTGAAGAGATTGCCAAAACAAAAGGGAAGATTTAGACTGTTGAATAATTTAGTTTGTCATCGCGAGCGAGCAAAGCGAAGCGTGGCGATCTCAACAATCTCAAAATTGTGAAATTAAAAAACAGGCCGAGCGGCCTGTTTTTGTCGTTTAGCAACAACCGCACTTTTCGCAAGTGCATGGTTCATTACCGCACTTTGGACATTTGTCTCCGGACATATGTTTGTGATTATTAATTAAATTTGAGCCGGCTGGGATTCGAACCCAGGACCCATTGCTTAAAAGGCAATTGCTCTACCAGCTGAGCTACCGGCCCGAAACATACACTGAATTATACACACACTTGACAAAACTGTCAAAATGTGCTATACTAAACTGTCGTTTTGTACTTTAAAAAAGATGAAAATTAAGCCAATTTCGCCTAATCTGACAGCTTGGCTGAAAAAGCTGATTTGTCAGATTGGGCGAAAAGTAGTAGCCCATTTTACGCGCCTATTTAACGGGCGCAAAGGGAGAATGGAAATGAATAGGTACTTTCCACAGGGGATCGATGGGTTGCTTGACGGCGCCGTGAAAGCGGCCGTCAGGTCCATCGAGCACACGCTCGAGTACACCGAGTTTCTCGTGTTCGTCATGAGCATGGGGACGCGGCGGCTCAAGCTTCTCTTCTGTGCGGACGAGATGGTCGCGGAGGAGAAGGCGGCGTCGGAGTTCAAGCTCGAGACGATTCCGTCGTTGACCGACGAGGAGATCAAGGAGGCATTCTACCCGCTCTCTCCGATGGACAAGGCGAAGTTCGTCGTGGCGGTGCGGAAGGCGGATGGTCCGGTGGCTATCCGTTTCGACGCTCTGCTCGGAAAGATGAAGTCCGATGAGCGGGCGGCAATCGCGGAGAACAAGGCCGAGATCGCGCACCGGGTGCAGGTCGAGGCCGACAAGGCCCGGCTGGCAGAGGATGAGGCCGCGGCCAAGCGGGTGTGGACCGATGACCAGGCGTTGAGGTACATCGCCCTGGCGCCGGCGGGTCGGTTCAAAGCCGTGGCCGACCTGGACACGGTCATCACGGTCACCGATAATGGTAATATGGTCTTTGACTGGGTGAACCGTAGGAAGATCCCGGTTGGAGATGCCATGGTGCTGGGGCTCTGCCTCATCACCGACAAGCGTACGGCCGAGCGGCTGGCGGAAAAGTTCCGTCGGCCCAAAGACAAGAACAGGCCGCTCACGTTCACCATCGCGGCGACGCGCGAGTGGCTCGCCCAGTGCGAGAAAGAGAACGAGGCGGCTCGTAAGCGTGAAGCCGAAGAGGTGCTCGCGGAAAAGGCCGGGCGGGACGAGTTCGGGACCAAGGTGTTGGGCACCTTTGCCCGGGCACTCACTCTCCCGGACAAGGAGCTGACGCGCAACCAGCTCAAGGCCGAGTGCGGTGGCGAGCGCTGGAAGCTCGACATCGTTCGCACGGAGGCTGAGACCCGTGAAGAGGGTATCTTCACGAGTTTCCGTCAGCAGTTGCGGGAAAGGTTCCCGCACTCGCGCAGCTTCCCCGAACTCGACGCCTTCATCAAGGAGATGGGGGCGAGGTTCATCGGTCGGGCCAGCGCCGAGGCGTGGCCGGACAATGTCGTCAAGGGCGCCGAGCGCCAGGTCAACATCGTCCGCCGCCACCGCCAGTGGCTGGAGGACAACCCTGCCGGCGTACGCCAGCCCGCGCAGGCCGATGTCATTGACATCACTGACAGGTGGGAACACGCCACCTCCAGCAGCGGACGGACGCGAGAAGAGGAGCTTGTGCGGCACGGCCGTCAGCTTCTCACGACCAACTGGGGGAGGTTCTCGCGCCTGCTCCCGACGAGCGCCACGAAGCGCGGAGTCAAGTCCGCGGCTGACTGCTCGGACGAAGAGCTTGCGGCGGTGAGCGCGAGTCACCGCAAGCCTGGCAAGAAGGATGCGAAGGCGGCCAAGAGTGGTCGTCGCTAGAATCACCCCGCGGGGCAACCCAGACAACGCCCCGCAACCAACCGCTACTGGTTCTTCCCGCCAGCAGTTCTAACCAACCTAACGGAGCTCAACGCTCCACCCCGCTCAGACGAAAGTCAAAGCGGGGTCTTTTTTTGCTCAAAATTGCCAAAAAGGCGGATTTGTGAGATAATAATGTCATTGCGAGGAGCTGAAGGCGACGAAGCAATCCTGCTGATATCACGAGATTGCTTCGCTTTGCTCGCAATGACGCCAAAAGGAGTCTATCTCGCAATGACACTAAAAATATGCCCATCAATCAAAAACATTTCAAAACTCTGCACTCTACTTTCCGCGGCTGGGAAAAGGAGCGGCGCGAAGTACAGGAACATTCCACCAATGCCCTGCAAGCCGCCAAGCAGGCGATTTTTTCCTTTCATCGCAATGATTGGAAATCCGGCGAGGAATTATTAAAAAAGTCGCTTGCGGCTTTGAAAAAAGCCGGCAAATCGCAGGAAAAAAGTATTGCCTCAAATGACGAAGGCGTTTTTAACGCCGCTTTGGAAGAATTTGCCGAGGCGGATTTATTTCGACAATTTTTATTCAAAAAAACTATTGGTCCGGCGCGCGGCATTGAAGTAACTCCGGAAACATATTTGGGCGGACTTTCCGACACCATTGGCGAAATTTTGCGCTATGCCATGAAGCAAGCCACCGAACGCAATTTTTCAGAATTAAAACGCTCTACAGAAGCAGTGGAAGAAATTATGTCCGCGCTAATACAATTTAATTTTACCGGTTATTTGCGCACCAAATTTGATCAAGCCAAAAACGCTCGGCGCAAGCTGGAGGAGATTGCTTACGAGGTTAGTTTAAAAAGTGGAAAATGAGAATCATGGGCAGGCATATTCTTTTTTGCACCTGCCTGCCGGCAGGCAGGGTCGCGGCGACAGTCCGCAGCAAAAAAAAGATATAGGCATGCCCCGAATTCAAAAAAATATGATTTCCGCAATAATCCCCGCGTACAACGAAGAGCGCACCATTGCCAAATTGGTGTCCACTCTAAAAACCTCTGGATTATTTTCAGAGATTTTTGTTGTTAATGACGGCTCAACAGATCACACTGCTTTTTTGGCGCGCCGAGCCGGAGCCATTGTGATTTCTTTGCCGACAAACATTGGCAAAGGAGGGGCATTGAGTGTTGGCGCGCGGGCCAGCCAAATGCCAATTCTACTTTTTTTAGACGCGGATATCTCCGGCCTGACTAAAAATCATCTGCAAAATTTAATCAATCCTATTTTAAACAACGAAGCTGAGATGACAGTCGGTCTGATTCCCAAATGGCGTTGGGTCAATGAATTAAATGAGTCCATTCCGCTGTTGAGCGGTCAGCGAGCAATGAAGCGAGAAATTTTTGAACAAGTGCCGGAAGAACTTCGCAAGGGCTATCAAATTGAAGAGGCCTTGAATTATTATTGCGAAATAAATGACCAAAGAGTGAAGACGGTTAGTTTAGATGGCATTGAACATTTGCAAAAAATTCCCAAAAGAAATTTTTTGTTTGGACTGGGCGGATATTTTAAAATGAGTTGGCAGGTGGCGAAAATTTTTGTGACTGTGAGAGTGATAAGAGTTTTTAAATTTTTAATCGGAACAGGATGATGATTAAAAAATTCATTCCCAAGTCGTTAAAAAAAATATACCATTTCACATTGGCTAAATTGGCGGCTTTTGTTTATGGCTATCCGTCGCGAAAATTAATCGTGGTGGGTATTACCGGCACCGGCGGCAAATCCAGCACGGTATATCTTTTGACTCGGCTTTTGGAGTCGGCCGGGTGGTCAGTCGGCGCCACCTCCACAGTTTTTTTCAAAATTGGTAAATGGGAAAAATTAAATGACAAAAAAATGACCATGCTCGGCGGGTGGCAGACGCAGAAAATGTTGCGGCAAATGGTTCGCGCCGGTTGTAAAGTCGCGATTATTGAAACCACTTCGCAAGGTATTGAGCAATATCGGCATTTGGATATTGATTATGATGTGGCAGTGTTGACCAATTTGTATCCGGAACACATTGAAGCGCACGGCGGATTTGATAATTATAAACAAGCCAAAGGAAAGTTGTTCGCGTTGTTGAGCAAAAAGCGGCAAAAAAGCATTCCTAAAACTATTATCGTCAATGCCGACGACGAACACGCCGAGTATTTTTTAAATTTTACGGCCGAAAACAAAATTAAATTCGGCATAACTGATTTGCAAGATTTAAAATTGGACGGACAGGGGATTCATTTTTTTTGGAATAATGCGCGATTTGATTTGCCTCTATTGGGAAAATTTAACGCGTATAACGCGCTGTGCGCTTTGACCATCGCCAAGTCGCTTAGGTTGTCAGTTGAGGAAATTACCAAAGCCGCGCCGGCCATGCAAAATATACCCGGTCGTTTGGAATTTATTGATAATGGCCAGCCGTTTAAAATTATTGTGGATTACGCTTATGAGCCCAAGGCCATGGAGGGACTTTATGAAACAATCAAGATGATTCCGCATCAAAAAGTGATTCATGTTTTGGGAGCGACCGGCGGCGGTCGGGATAAAGCGCGTCGGCCAATTTTAGGCCAAATTGCCGGTGAACAGTCAAATTATGTTATAATAACCAATGAAGACCCCTATGATGAAGACCCGCTGGAAATAATCAATCAGGTAGCCGGCGGCGCGTTAAAGGCGGGTAAAAAAGAAGGCGAGAATTTATGGAAAATTTTGGATCGGCGCGAGGCGATTGGCAAGGCGTTGGCTCTAGCGCAAGCCGGTGATTTGGTATTGATTACCGGCAAAGGCGCCGAGCAGGCGATTTGTATCGCCAAAGAAAAGAAAATTCCTTGGGACGACCGCGCTGTGGTCAGAGAATTATTAAATTTACATTGAATATGACGACAAAATCAAACTATCCACCGGGTTCGTTTGTTGATTTGTTCACCAGTGAAAAAGGCGAACGGCGTTTGCGCGCGCATTGTGTTTTGCAGGCCGCTGGCGCGGTAATCTGCGTCGGCGACGCGAATGTTTTGACGACCTTGGAGCGTGGGGTTTCAGTCTTAATTGAAGGCGAGTCGCATTATTATCAGCCCAAAGACGGGGTAAAATTTTTATTAGCCATGTCAGCTCATTTTGCCAGTCCATATTTATTCGCTAATGAAATTCAAAAGCCTTAAATTATATGGTTTTAGAAACATTTTCAAAACGCGATGGGCCGGGCGCGAAACATCATCAAGACGCGCCTGGTTCAATTGCAGAAAAAAATAGACCGTTGACAATTGAGGATGCAAGTGGAGAAATAGAACTATTGATGAATAACATTAATGGATTAGAAGACAAATTAAACGCTCTTTTGGAACAGGAGGCTATTCAAGACGGTGATGTTCACTTGGTCGAACAGCGCCAACAACGACAAAAAATTGAAAAAGTTTTACGCGAAGCGGTTGATGTAAAAATAATGGAAACATTGAGGGCGAGACATGATTGCCGCACTCCGGATGAACATACTTCAGAAGAAGAGCGATTGGATGCGTACAGCCCGCGCAATCAGGTGATGACAGTGGAGGTAGCGCGGGGTGATGATACAAAACCGTTGCCAGCGATTTTTAAACCCAGAAAAGGTGAGGCGGTTTGGGTTGAGAAAGATGGTATTACCGGGATTAATGAAACCCGTCCGCAAACCGGCTACTTGCGTGAATGGTTGGCCGGTATGATTGCCAAGTCTTTTGATTCAGAAGTGGTGCCGCCTACTGTAATTGGCCAGATAGACGGGATTATTGGTTCTATTCAACTTAAAGTTGAGGCTAAGCCAGCCTGTCTTGCTGTTGGTGAAAGTTGGCTGGCGGTGGCCAAGGTAAAAGATTTGCGAGATGTCGCTGTTTTAGATATTCTTGTGCACAATACCGACAGGCATGACGCGAATTTTCTTGTTGGAGATGATGGAACAGTGTGGGCAATTGATCATGGATTAACTTTTCCTGAATCAAGATTTGACCGTGGCATTAAATCATTTCCTTTGCGTCATTTTAGCGCCGGTGATCGTGTTTTGCCGGAACCTCTTTTAGGGCGATTGGCCAATATGATTGAAGACCAAAGGCGTTATCAGATAATAAAAGAAGCTTTTAACTTGGTTTTTGGTTTGGCGCGAGGAAATGTTTTTTTTGGAGAATTTGAAAAAAGGATACGAGAATTGGTGAAGACCGGTGAATTTCCCGATTATCGTATGTATCCAAATGATGAAAAATACTTTTGGGGGCACGCCGCCACTGTAATCAAAAGAAAACATGCGCCTTAATCTTTTGGAAAATGAAAAAGTTATTATCGTGCTTCGCCGCTACGGCCTCACTTATTTTTGGCAGGGTTTTTTGATTTTTATTCTGATTGTCGCGCCATTTTTCTTTATGTTCTGGTTGTTCAGCCGCGGCTGGTGGGGGATTGCGCTATTTTCCGCGTTGCTCGCTCTGGCCTTGTTTCTTTTGGTTCGCGCGTTGTATTTTTGGCACCACAACGCTTTTGTCATTACCAATAAAAAGGTCATTGATATTTATCAAGTCGGGTCTTTGGAAAAAATCGTTACCGAAGTGCAGTTGGATAAAATTCACAATGTTTCCTATATAATAAAAGGTCTTTCTCCTACGATTTTTCGTTATGGAAAAATTAAGATTCAGACAGTGGGCGGAGAAGTGGATTTGGAATTTAATCGCGTAAAAAATCCGGCTAAAATTCAGGCGGCCTTAAGCGCGGTTTTGCAACAAGGAAAATTAGTGATATAATCCGGTATATGGGAGGAAACAGGGGATTTCTAAAAGGGCTTTTTAAGAACGGAATTTTTTTGTTATTGGCCGGGGGAGTGGCGGCAGTTTTTTTAATTAGTTTTGGCAAGGCCTTTTGGCAAGATTATCAGATTAAGAAAGAAATAAATCAGCTGATGTTGGAAAAAGCCAAATGGGAAAAAAATAAATTGGTTTCTTTGGAAAAATTACAGGAGATTAAGAGCGGAGATTTTGCGGAACGAGAAGCGCGGTTGAAATTTGGACTGGGCAAAGAGGGTGAAAAATTGGTGATAATAAACAACGCCGCCGCCACTTCCTCGGCAAAAAAAGAAGTAAAAACCGGCGTCGCGTTAATTTTTAATCCTAAAAATTGGTGGAATTATTTTTTTAAATAGTATGAACAAAATTTTTTATTGGGGGATGGCGGCCGGCATATTATTGATTATTTTGATATTTTTTGGGTTGGCGTCGTATAATGCTCTGTATAATTTATCCTCTGATAAATTTACGGTAAAAACAGCCAGTTTAATCGGTTTGCCGGTCGGATTTGTTAATAGTCATTATTTAAGTTACAAAGATTTTCAAAACGATTTGCGGGCTGTGCGTAATTTTTATGATTTTCAAAAAAAGCAAAATCCTGATTTTACAACGCCGGCTTTGGCGGAATTGCAAAAAAGCGTTTGGGAACGAATGGCTAGGCAGGTGGTTTTGGCCGAGCAGGCTAAATTGGCCAATATAACTGTTACGCCGGAAGAATTGGATCGGGAATTTGATAAAGTGATCAAAGAATTGGGTTCAGCTGAAAAAGCCGAACAAATGCTAAATGACACTTATGGCTGGGGTTCGGAACAATTTAAAAATAAAGTTTTAATGCCGTTTTTATTGCAAGAAAAATTGGCTAAAGCCACGAACGCCCCTGACTTGGAGGAGGCGTATAAAAAGAGCAAGGTTTGGAAATGGATAAAAATTTGAAAAACGGCGCGGGTATAGTATAGTGGTAATATGTATCCTTCCCAAGGATAAGCGACGGGTTCGATTCCCGTTACCCGCTCCATGGGCTTTTTGCCAAATGCCGACGTAGCTCAGCTGGTAGAGCAACGGTATCGTAAACCGTGGGTCGCCGGTTCAATTCCGGCCGTCGGCTGATTATTTATGATTTATTTTAAAAATGTTTCTAAAATTTATCCGCCGGATGTGGTGGCGGTGAAAGACGTTCATTTAAAAATTGAGCCGGGTGAATTGGTGTCAATTGTGGGGCAGAGCGGGGCCGGCAAAACCACTTTGGTAAAATTGCTGATAGCCGAGGAGCGGCCGAGCAAAGGCCAGATTCAGATCGGCGATTGGGATATCACCGATATCAAGGAATCGGAAATTCCGATTTTGCGGCGGCAGATCGGCGTAATTTTTCAGGATTTCAAACTTTTGCCTAAAAAAACGATTTTTGAAAATGTGGCGTTTGCCCTGGAGGTGTGCGGGGCGCCGGAATGCCGCATTGATAAAATCGTGCCGCAAATTTTGGAAATTGTCGGATTAGAGAAAAAAACTGATCGTTATCCGGACGAGATTTCCGGCGGGGAACAGCAAAGAGCGGTGATCGCGCGATCGCTCGTGCACGCGCCGAAAATCGTGATTGCCGACGAACCGTCAGGCAATTTGGACGCCATCAACACGAACGAAATCGTTTCCATTTTTAAAAAAATCAATGAGCTGGGTACGACCGTGCTTTTGGTCACTCACAATCGCGAAATGGTCAACGCTCTGCGCCGCCGCGTAGTGACTATTGAAAGGGGATCGGTAGCTAACGACCAGGCGGAGGGCAAATATGTACTATGAAAATATTTCTAAAACGAGTTTTTTCTTTTGCCAATAAAAGTTTTTGGCGCAACATCGGACTTTCACTTACCACGATTTTGATTTTAGTGTTGACCCTGATTTCTTTCAATGTCATTCTTTCCGTCAATGCCATGACCAAAGCCGCTTTGCGGTTGGTGGAAGATCGCATTGACATCAGTTTGCTTTTTAAAATTGACGCTCCGGCCGGCAAAATTGACGAATTACGTTCGGCCTTGGGCAAATTGCCAAAAGTAGTTTCTTTGACTTACAAATCTCGCGACGAAGTATTGGCTGATTTTAAAGCCAAACACGCCAAAGATGAGGAAATTTTGTCAGCCCTTTCTGAATTGCCGGAAAATCCTCTGGGCGCGATTTTAATCGTTCGCGCCGCCAGTTCGCGGGATTATGAGGAGATTTTATCAGCTATTGATATTCCCGAATACAACAGTTTGATTGAGCAAAAAACATTTGAAGACCACGCCACCATTATTAAAAAAATAGGCGTTATGACCAACCGGGTACAAAAAGGGGCGGTGGCTGTTTCTGTTTTGCTCTTAGTAATCGCGTTTTTGATTATTTTCAATGTTATCAAGGTGGCTATTTACACGCATCGCGAGGAAATCAGCGTGATGCGTTTGGTTGGCGCGAGCAATTGGTTTATCCGCGCGCCGTTTCTTATAGAGGTGATTTTGTTTAATTTTTTGGCCGTGGTTTTGAGCGCGATTTTATTGTACGCCTTCTTGCAATTTGGCGATAATTATGTTAAAACATTCTTTGCCGGATCCGGCTTTTCTTTGCTGGGATATTTCAATGGTAATTTTGTAAGGACTTTTGTTGGTGAATTTCTGGCTTTGTCTGTGCTTGGGGTTATTTCAGGCAGTTTGGCAATGAGAAAATATTTGAGGGTATAAAACATTCCGGGGTCGTCTAATGGCAGGACGCTAGCCTTTGAAGCTGGTTATCTTGGTCCGAATCCAAGCCCCGGAGCCAAATTGTATGAATCATGAACTTAATAAAAAGAAATGTGTTCGTTGCGATGGCGGTACGCTCCCAATGGACAAAGCCAGCGCCGAAGAATATCTAAAAGAAACGCCCGATTGGGAAAATGTGGAAGAGGGGAAAAAAATAAGACGAGAACTTAAATTCGCGGATTTTAAAGAAGCGATGGCTTTCATAAATAAAGTCGCGGAAGTGGCGGAAAATGAACAGCATCACCCAAATTTTCACATTTTCTACAATCGCGTGATATTGGAACTCTGGACCCACGCGGTGGGCGGCCTTTCTGAAAATGATTTTATTCTAGCCGCGAAAATAAATGGAATTCTCAAGTAGCTCTCTAACACTTGACAAGGTGTTTATTTTCTCACCAAGCGGCCGTATAATATAATTGTATGAGGAAGATCGCAATTATATTGATAATTTTGCTTGTCGCGGTCTTGGCTTATTGGCTGGGCAAAAGTGATTGGCGTCCATTTAAAAACGAACTCAAAGTGACTGAAATGGGTAATGTGTTGGAAAAAATGGACAAAATTCAGCTTACCGGCCCTCTGCCCGGTGATAAGGTGAAAAGTCCTCTGCAAATTACCGGACAAGCCCGGGGTCCGTGGTTTTTTGAAGCAAGTTTTCCATTGGTCGTGGTGGATTGGGACGGTAAAATTATTGGCCAAAGTTTTGCCCAAGCGCAGGGCGAGTGGATGACCACTGATTGGGTTGATTTCAAAGGAACAATTGAATTTACTCCTGATACAAAAGTAAGCAATCGCGGCGCTTTAATTTTACGCAAAGACAATCCTTCCGGCTTGCCTGAACACGACGACGCGTTAGAGATTCCCATCTTTTTTGAATGATTAAAATAAAATTTAATGTTATGAAGGGATTTGTTTCCAATATTGAAAAAGCCACTTTGGAAAACGCGAATTTTCGCAAAGTGCTGTATTCATCAAAACACAGCCAGCTGGTTTTGATGGCGCTAAAACCCAATGAAGAAATCGGCATGGAAGTGCACCCCGATAACGACCAGTTTTTTCGTTTTGAAAAAGGACGGGGCAAGGTGATAATTGACGGCCATGAATACGAGGTGGGGGATGGGGTGGCCGTGGTGGTGCCGGCTGGCGCGCAACACAATGTCATCAACACTTCCGGCGCGGAAGAATTAAAACTTTATACGATTTATTCTCCGGCGCATCATAAAGACGGCATTGTCCGCGT
Source organism: uncultured Gammaproteobacteria bacterium (assembly GCA_964365025.1). Taxonomy (GTDB): domain Bacteria; phylum Patescibacteriota; class Patescibacteriia; order Magasanikbacterales; family UBA10003; genus UBA10003. The sequence continues at coordinate 9,787 of CAYIOJ010000006.1, read as the reverse complement.
TACCAAAGCCGGGGCGGTGGCCAATGAAGCGGAATTTGACGGCATCACTACCGAATAAATATGCCTTTAATGCTCTTGAGAGGTCTTTATTTAAAGAGTCCGCTCCGGGCAGGGTGTAAATTAACAATCTGGCACGCGTTGTTGATCTACGCGTTAATACGCTTGCTGTCTTTTTTAACTTGGAATCATAATGTTGCCAATCAAATTATTGCCGCCATTCTTGTGGCGGCTTTTGCTTGTGTTTGCGTAAAAAAACTTTCACTCGCGTGGCTGGTGTTGGTGGCCGAGTTTTTTCTCAATGGATCCGGACATTTTTTTGAGCTCTTCGGCCTGCTTTCGCGAACTTGGTTTTTAGGAATTTTTGGAATTATTTGGCTGGCGCAAAAAATTAAACAAGACAAATTTAATTGGCGGCTTCCCAAAAGCTTGCGTTTCAGCATGTTTGTCGTTGGATTTTTTCTTTTGATTTCAATTGTAAATGGATTTTTAAATCAGCACGCGGGGATATTGGTGGCGCAAGACGCGATTCTTTATTTGTTCTTTCTTTTATTATTTCCCGCGCTGGAGATGTTGAAATATCCCGACGCGACGCTTTTAAAAATCGCACAAGCGTATATTGTGGGTTCAGCATTTTTTTCTTTAATTACTTTTTTTATTTATTCCAGCGGAATTGGATTTTTGCCGGATGTGTATTATCACTGGTTTCGCAACATTGCCGCTGGAAAAATTACCGACCTTGGAGCTAATTTTTTTCGGATTGTTTTGCCCGAGCACCTGCTTTTGGTTCCGGCTATCTTAATTATAGCCGCGTATTTAATGAAAGATTTGAAAAATAAAAAACTTTGGTTTTATATTTTTTGTTCGTCTTTTGTGATAATGTTGAATTTTTCTAGAATATATTTTGTCGGGTTGGCTTTTGGTTTTATTATTTTGGCGTTTAAACAAAATTTGAAACGCTGGTTTATGATTTCAAGCATAGTCGCGGTGTCAATTTTTGTTGTGTTCATTTCCACTCATCTTATTGCCAGCCGTGGGCAATCAGTCGGTCTGGAGTTGCTTGGTGTGCGAATTGGCGGTGTAACCGCGCCAACTGATGAGTTGAGCGGCGCTATCCGTATGGCTTTGCTTCCTGACATTTGGCGTACGATTAAATTGCATCCGTGGATTGGCTCCGGATTGGGAACAACAGTGTCGTTTGTTCATCCGGTAACCAAAATTTTAGAAACCAGAACACAGTTTGATTGGGGGTATTTGGAAATGTTGGCGGAACTGGGAATTTTAGGCACATTCGCGTATTTGGTGTTTTTGCTGATTATTTTATGTTCACTCGCGCGTTTGGCCTATAAAACACCAGCCAACCCATTATTTCTCGGGCTTTTGGCAGGTGGAGTCGCTTTGTTTGCCACAAATATCACCACTCCGGCGCTGTTTCAGGGCTTTGGCGTGCTGTATTTTGTTTTTGTTTTAATAATGATACAATTGAATTATGCTAATCAAAAATAAAAAGCAACTTATTGATTTGGCGCAAAATGACGTGGAGAAAAAATTGCGTCGGGATATGCTGGAAATTTTGGAATATGCGCTGGCAATGAGCGACCCGCTTGTGTTGGTTGCCAAATTTTTAAAACAAATTGATTGTAAAAAGTATAAAAAGATTTTTGTGGTCGGAGCCGGGAAGGGGACTTATCGCATGGCTCTGGCAGCTGAAAAATTTTTGGGCGAGAAATTGATTGGCGGCTGTATCAGCGTGCCGGCAGTTATTAAAAATGGGCATTTAAAAAAAATAAAAGTTAATTTGGCCGGACATCCTTTGCCAAATTCAGGCAGTGTGGCTGGCGCGAAAAAGATTTTGGAAACAGTAAAAAGCGCCGGAAGCGGCGATTTGGTGCTTGGCTTGTTCTCTGGCGGAGCCTCTGCTCTAATGGCCTTGCCTGTGGATAAAGTTTCGTTTGTGGATAAAATTAAGGTTACCGAGCTGCTTTTACGCTCTGGCGCCACTATTGATGAAATGAACGCTGTTAGGAAGCATTTATCGCGAATTAAAGGCGGTTGGCTGGCTCAAGCAGCTGGAAACACCCAGTTTACCGTGTTTTACCTGTCAGATGTGGTAGGAGACGACTTATCCACAGTGGCGTCCGGTCCAACAGTTGCCGACACTTCAACATTTGGCGACGCTATAGTGGTTTTAAAAAAATATTATCTTTGGAAAAAAATTCCCGGTAACGCTAAAAAATATTTAGAAGACGGACAGGCCGATTTGCACCCAGAAACACCCAAAAAGATTTCTGCCAATGTAAAAAATATTATTATTGGCAGTCATAAAACATTGGCCAAAGCCGCTTGGACTAAAGCCAAACAATTATCATATCAGCCAGTGATTATCACCGATGAAATGAAAGGGGATACTGAAAAAGTTGGTGCGAATTTTTTAACGCGCGCGTCGGACGGCAACAAAAATATTTTTATTGCCGCCGGCGAAACCACTTTTAAGGTGCGAACAAAAAATCCGGGTGGTCGCAACCAACAAATGTGCTTGGCTGTTTTGCCAAAATTAAAAAAAGGCCAAGTGTTCGCGACTTTTGACAGCGATGGGGTTGATGGTGTCGCGCCAGAGCAGGTGGGCGGAGTGATAATCGGCTCCGGAGCCGCTAAAAATGCTCAAGAAATGAAATTAAATATCAAAAAAATCCTTCAGACAAACGATTCATATCGTTTTTTCCAAAAGATCGGCGGGCTGATCAAAACCGGCTATGTGGGCACTAATTTAGGCGATATCGTAATTTTTAGCGGCTGACAATTCTGATAATAATTCTTCTAATTGACCAAAAGCACTGACTTGGGTCATTTTTGTTTTAAGTATTTTACTATACGGAATGCTTTTGAAATAAAAAACAAGGTGCTTGCGTAGTAAAATAAGGCCATAATCGCCGTAATGTTTGACCTGCAAAGCCGCGTGCTCCAAAATAATTTTGATTCTTTCTTCAAGCGTCGGTGTGGTATCAGAAAAAATCCAAGGATTGCCCAAAGCCCCGCGGGCGATTAAAACACCGTCAGCGCCGGTTGTTTTAAGGCATTTGTGCACATCTTCGCTGGTAAAAATTCCACCATTGGCCAGTACGGGAATTGATAATATTTTTTTTACCCGCGCGATCATTTCCCAATCGGCATTTCCCGCGTAGCCCTGTTTTTTTGTCCGGCCGTGAATGGAAATCAAATCAGCTCCGGCTTTGGCAATTATTGGCGCGAAAGACAAGATTTCATCCGGCTTGGCCCAACCCAAACGCATCTTTACAGATACTGGCGCAGACACCGCCCCCTTCACTTCGCGGACAATTTTTGTAGCCAACGCCGGGTCTTTCATCAACGCCGCCCCATGCCAATTTTTCGTCACTTTTTGCATTGGACAGCCCATGTTGATGTCAATTCCATCAGGCGAAGAAATTTTACAAATTATTTTTGCCGCTTCGGCCATTATCTTCGGGTCTTTGCCAAAAATTTGTTGAATCACCGGCCGTTCTTTTTTGTTGATCGCCAGCATTTTAACTGTCTTGGCGTTGTTGTGGATAATAGCGTCGGCCGAAACCATTTCACGAAAAATCACCTGCGCCCCAAATTTTTTGCACATCAAACCAAACGGCTCATCGGTGTAATCAGCCATTGGCGCCAGGGCGACAATGGGTTTTTTAAGCGTATTCCAATTAAACATGTTGACAAATTAGCTGTGGATAATTCTAAATAAAAGTGATAAAATATAATTAAACGGCCTCAATTCAGAGGCATTAACTAGTAATATGTCTTTTCCACACACCGGCGATGAAAATTCAAATGAAGAAAGCGGCGATTTATTGGACGATAATTTGGAGAGCGAAGTCGCCGTGCCATTTGAAGATGATGAAGAAGGAAAAGAAGAAGACAATTTTTAGCCGGCCTTTAGGTTTTTAATGTCTTCTTCATATTGGTCAGCGCGCTTGATAACCGAATCGCCGTAAAATTTGAATTTTTTATTAGTTGAGCCGGAAAAATATATCATCGCGGCTTTCCATTCGCCGGCTTCTGTTTGCGAAGTAGCGCCATTGGCGGCTAACAGCAGAGCCGAGGCGATAAAAGCATCGCGTATATCCCAAGGGTTGGCAGAGGTTTGGCCGGTTACAGCCATAACCTTTTTTTTGTACCCCTGCCAAGTGGAAGGAATAAATTGCGCCGGACCCATGGCTCCGCCCCAGCCGATTTGTTTGCCTTTGGCGTCTTTCATTGGGCAAGACAACGGCTGGCCCTCGGGATTGATACCCAATTCAGCCGTAATATCCAAAAATGGTTTTTGATCTCTTTCCGGCTTCATGATTTTTTTCCAATGTTTTTCCGGCGGATCTGTCGGCCGATTGCAAGTTCCCACATTTTTGCCCAAATTTGATTCTTGCGTGATTACTGATAGCAACAGCGCCGGCCTGATTTTAACATATTGAGTCACCCATTCGGCCACTTTCACCGCCTCGCCAAAAGTAATTGCCTTAACCGCGGCCATTTCATACAAGCGGTTGCGCACTTCCGCGGCTTTTTTCTTTTGGTCGCTGACGATTTTTTGAAATTCCGATTCTTTGCCCAGAGTTTTTTGCAATAAAATTTCTTTTTCGCTTTTAGTTTGTAAAATTTCTTCTTCCTGTAATTTTTGGATTGATAATAAATTGGTCAAGTCAACTTTTTTATCCTGCAACTGACTTATTTTTCCAGATATTTTTTTAACAATGGATTTTTCCTTGGTCATTTTTTCACTCAACTGCTCGTTAAGCGATAAGTATTGCTCCAAATTCGCGAAAAAATCAGCCAAACTGCCGGAAGAAAAAAGAATTTTAATTGACGACATTAAATCGGTTTGTTGAATTTGGCGCAAGATTTGCGATATTTCAGTTTGTGTTACTTTTAATTCTTTTTGGACTATTGTCAAGTCGTCTTCTGTTTTATCAATTTGATTTTCCGTGCCTTTGATATTGATTTTGGTGGCTTCCACCGCCTTGAGAAGAAGCGTTCTTTTGTTTTTTAATTCATTAATTTTATTGGTCAAAGTTTTTTTCTGTGTTTTTGTGGAGGCCAACTCTTTTTCAAAAGAGGCGATTTCTTGCTCCAATGCCCACAGCTGCTGCTCTAGAATTGACTTTTCTTCAGCTAAAACAACAGCTGGCTTAAAGGGAAGCGCGGCAGTCGGCAGGATAAGCGCGGATAATAACAAAATAAAGATGATTCTCTTAAGCATACCATCTTTATTTTATCTAATTTTAAGGTTTTTAGCAATTTAGAAGAGACCTTCAATCTTCCATAGCACACTGGGGATAAAGCTGGCGCTGCCAAAGCTATCGGCTGTGATAATGAACAGATTGCCCAAATTATCCACTGTAATGCCCTGTAAATCGCGATAAAGAGGTCTAAAGCGCAAACGTTGGAGTACTCGGCCTTGAAGATTGAAAATAACAATTTCGCGCCGGCCATTGTCGCTGACAACCACCTCGCCATTAGGGCCGACTGCAATATCTTCCGGATAACGCAAGCCGTCTTTTTCATCGGCAAAAATTTCTAGTGGCAGACCAGGCTCATATTGAAAAATTACGCCGGTAGTATCGTCTGTTATTAAAAATTTTTTCAAAGTGGAATGCCAGATAATTCCTTCCGGAGCTTTGAATAATGGATGACTTGGTTTTTCAACTGTAACGCCGCCATCTTTTTTGATTTGAGAAATTGAGCCGCCACTTTCATCTATCACAGTGATTGTTTCTTTTTCATCAACAGTCAGAGCTTCGGGATGCTTGGGAAAATCTTTCATAATTGGCAAGGCTCTCCAACTGCATATTAATTTTTTATCGCACGAATATTTTAAAATTTTGCCCTGGGCGCCGTTGGAAACATAAATAGCCTGTTCATTGGCAAAGATACTATCAATATCGCGTAGAAGGCCATTTGGATCAGGCAGGCGAGCAAAGACGCCATCTTTATATGTAAAAGCGCCGGGGGATGTGTTAGAATCGCGGCGTTTAGGTTCTGATTCATTGGCCACGACCACGCCCCAAAGCTGATTAAAATCTAAATCATCAGCGTGAAAAAGCCCTTGCGCTAAACTGGCGATTTTTATAACTCGCTCTGTTCCAAATAGCGGCGTGTCAGTTTTAAGCCGCCAAGTAAATGCCGAAGAAACAATAATTCCCGCTATTATTAAAGCGCCGGAGGCAATAATAATTTTTTTATTAAGCGGCGCTCTTGTTTCAGCAAACCACTTTTCTTTAGCCAGCATCAAATACGCCCCAAAAGCGAAAATAATCGCGGCAGTGCATTCCAGAATTTCTTCCCAGCCATTAAGAAATTCTTTGGGTTGCCAAATAATAAACCAGGCGTCGGAAAACTCATAACCGCGAAGCGCGAGCATGTCAGTGAAGCGCCTTAACAAATCAAAAATTATTCCATCAACAGAATCAAAAATCGTGGCTAGAATAAAAAGAAAAATTCCTAAAAAATATAATTGGAAAAAAATACGCAGGCGGGGAGTGTTTGGCAAGCGGCGAAGCGTTTGAAAAATAAATATTAAAACAGCAAGACCAATCAATCCGTAACCGGCGGTTATGAGGTCGGTGGTAAAATCAGGCAGCTTGGTCAATTTTTGCAATCGACCGCCGATAAATTCGTGAATCAAAAATAATTCATCAGCTCCGGCAAAAAATAAACCGGCGCCGAGAAGCCAAAATGCCATTTTTTGTCTAAATTCAAGAAGTTGTTTTTTGGCTGCCCAAAATAAAAGACCGCCGGCAATAAATAAAGCTCCGCCAGACGGGTAGCGTATCCAAGAGTATTCTTCTGTTAATGACCATTTTTGGTCAAAAATGAAAACAAAAAAGGTGATAAAAAGCGCGCCGCCCAATGTTGCCAGCGCGTAACGGTACCAAAGCAAATGGCGATGCCATAAAATTTTCGCGGCGAAAGTAAATGTAATCAGCAAAAAACCAAGCCCAATATAAGCGCGCATCAAAACTTCATAAGACAGCGCTCGTCCTACCGCGTTTTCAATCACGGGAATCAAAGAGGGGATTGTCCATGCGGCTAAAAAAGACGAAACAACCAGCATCAGCAAGAAAAGAGTGATTTTTTTAAAGAAGGATATCGCCATTGAAATTAAAAATATTTTTCTTACCATTTCCAATAATTTTTGTACTACTATCTTTAATTAATACCGCCTGTTCATCTGTTAATGCAATAACTTGATATTTTGTATTTTCAGCGGCTTTTTTAATAATCGAGTGCCATTTTTTCTCAAAATGAGCTGTAATCAAAAAAGGGACTAAATTTAAACCTTTTAGATTTTTAAGTTTAATCTTGTTTCTGTCTGCGTTTTTCCATGTAGCGGCTTCGATCGTCGGACAAACGACATAACTGCCGGCGCTTAATCCAAGATAGACACCACCTTTTTTAATAAACGCTTTTATTAATTTATCAAGTCCTGTTTTTCTAATTCTGTCTAAATAATCAAAAGTATTTCCTCCAAAAACAAAAATAACATCTGTATTTTTAAGATCATTTTTATTGACTTTTCTATCCAATTTAAAAAAGGTAATGTTTCTCTCCGGTATGTTAACATCTTTTAATTTTTTAAATAACTTTTAACATATTTGTTTCTTTTTGGATATTTAAGTGGTGTTAAAACAAAAAATATTTTAATTTCAGAAGGTCTTTTATTAACAAGCTTTAAAAATTCTTTACCTATGGTAAGACTTTTCTCCCAACCCTCCGATGTAAGAAGTAATTTCATAAACGCATGCGCAACAATTCAAATAATTTTTTATATTCTTCATCGTGAGAGACAAAAATTTCATCATTATCACTATTAATCAATTTTTCTAGTTCGGCAAAATGTATAAATTTAATTTCTGTTAATTCTTCTTTTTGAATAACAATCATGGAAATATCCAAATCCATTTTTACTAAATACACTTCATTAAACTCATTGTTAATGTAATTTTTATTTATTTTCGATTGTATGACAGTGAATAAAAAATCTAAATTTTTTTGTTCAATAAGATTACCATCTTTATCCAAGACATCAACTTTTTCATCTTTTGCCGCATTCTTTTTTATTTTGATAATTTCATCTCTTAATTTTTCAAATTTGAGATATCCCGCTTTGGTGTTAAAATGTCCGGCGTTTGGGACAAAATTCAACTCTACGCCTAAATTTTTTGCAAGCTCTTGGCCGTTTCCAAGAGAAACATACGGATCATTATCTGATTGAAACACCACAAAATGACAGGCCCTCTTTTTTATTGATTCCCAATTAAAAGTAAAACCGCCGAAACCATTATCTCGGTCGTAGTTTGCTATTGGTCGAACACCGATAGGCGTTCCGATAAAAAAAGCCGCCTTGATAGGACGCTTTAACTTTTCAAGTATTCGTAAAGTAAAAATGTCTCCTAAACTGTGACCAATAAAAATGGTATTTTCATTGATGTGTTGATCATACTTTTCAAATACACCAAACCATTCAGTTAATTTGGCCGGCACGATTGGCGGCGATGGAAATTGAGGCACAAAAACTTTATAGCCATTTTGCTCCAATTCCTGTTTTAACCATGGAAACCAATTTTCCTCCGGATATCCTTCTGTGCCGTGGAATATAAAAACATTGTTATTCATACAATTTGGCTCCGGGACTTGGATTCGAACCAAGATAAACGGATTCAGAGTCCGTTGTCCTACCATTAGACGATCCCGGAATAACACTATCCCACCACCTGCCCGCCAAAGGCCGCGGCTAAATCATTCACCAAAGTGTCAGTGGATGGCACGGCCGGCTCGGTAGCAGTCTGAACAAGAATAGGCGCGCTTCCATCGCCCAAAATAACTTCAATAAAAGCAGTTTCTCCCAATACATCTGTCATTGCTTTTTCAGCTAACGAACGCATTTTCGGCTCGCTTAATTTATCCTGATGAAAAGCATATTTGACGCAAATCTGGACAGCTCGGCCCCGCACGCCAGCTGGCTCGCTCATTCGTAAAATCAAAGGCAAAGAATGGTTGTATTCCTGCACTTTTTTCAAGAAATGTTCCCATTTTTCTTTGATTTTGTCAAATGACAGCGGTACGCTGGAAATTTCGGTTGTTTTGATTTCAATCGTTTTTTCTTTTATTTTTTCCTCTCTTTTTCTTTCCGGCTCGTTGGCAGTTGGTTTTGGTGCGACGCTCACAATTATCGGCGTGTTTTGCGTTTGCGGTTGTGCCGGCGCAAATGCCGCTTCTCCAATCGCAATTGGGGACAAGGTTTCCGGTATCAGCATCACTAAAGCCATTTCCAAAGGTAGTTGCGGCACGTGAGACGCGCGTAAATGCCGTTTTTGTTCCAAAAATGTTTCAATTATTTTCATCAATTGCGTTGTGGAAAATTCTTTGGCAAATTTCATTATTTCTTTCAGCAATTTTTCATCAACCGCGAAACTCAATTTGCCAAGCTCATTGCTTAATTTAGTCAATAAAACCAAACGGCTTAATTCAATAATATCTTCGGTTAATTTAAACAAATCCACGCCTTCTTCCACCGTGTTATTCAAAAAAATCAAAGCATCTTTAAGATTTTTTTGCGCGACAAATTCCAAAATTTTGGCAACAGAAGAAAAATCAGAGCGAGGGAGTACCAAGCTCGCTTCTTTTTCCGTAATTTCTTTAACACCCATGGAAAAAATCTGCCCCAAGAGCCCCTCCGCGTCGCGTAGCGAACCATCACTGCGATAGGCGATTTGTTCCAGCACCTTTTTGTCAATTT
>CAYIOJ010000005.1:10578-38457 GCA_964365025.1 uncultured Gammaproteobacteria bacterium | reverse complement strand
CAAAGAAATCAGTAAAAAAGAAGAACTTGATTTGTTTGATTTGGGAGAAGTTGAACATGAAACGATTTCACGAAAATACGCTTGTGAAATAATTGAGGCCAGGGCGGAGGAAATTTTGATGAAAGTGGATGATATTTTTAAAAAATTGGGCCGTAGCGGCATGTTGCCGGCCGGCGTGGTTTTGACTGGCGGCGGCTCCAAGCTGCCCGGACTCGTGGAATTGGCCAAACGCCGTTTGCGTTTGCCATCGGCCTTGGGCTATCCCCTGAATTTAACCAGCGTGACTGATAAAATAAATGATTTATCTTTTGCCGCGGCCATTGGACTCGTGCGCTGGGGAGCGATGTCCGCGCAATCCGGCGCCGGCAAATTGGAAAATTTAATTTCTCATTTTGGCTCGGTCGGCAAAGTGACTAAGTGGGTAAAATCCCTGGTGCCTTGACAGATATCCACATTTTGCTTGACAGCGAGATATGAAAAGCGATAAAGTAGAAGGTGAAATATCACCTTTTTTTAATATTAAACTTTGAATACATTTTGTAGTCAAGCAATGTGTTCAACAAAATTTATGCCCGAAGTTAAACCAAGCATTGAAACATTGGCCAAAATCAAAGTGGTTGGAGTCGGCGGAGCCGGAGGAGCGGCCGTGAATCGCATGATTCAATCCAAAATTCGCGGCGTTGATTTTATTTCCGTCAACACCGATTTGCAGGCCCTGCACTGCGTGCAAGCGCCGACTAAAGTCCACATTGGCAAAACAGTCACGCGCGGACTAGGCGCCGGCATGGATCCGGAAATGGGGCGCAAAGCCGCGGAAGAAAATCAAAACGAAATTCGCGAGGCTCTGAAAGGCGCGGATATGGTCTTTATTACCTGCGGACTTGGCGGCGGCACTGGTTCCGGCGCCGGACCGATAGTAGCGGAAATTGCCAAAAACAGCGGAGCTCTGACTATTGGCATTGTCACCAAACCTTTTGCTTTTGAAGGAGCGCAGAGAAAAGATATTGCTGAAAAAGCGCATGCCGAACTGGCCGGCAAAGTTGATTCCATCATTACCATTCCCAATGATCGCGTTCTGCAATTGATTGAAAAAAAGACCTCTCTTTTGGACGCGTTCCAAATTGTTGATGATGTTTTGCGCCAAGGCGTGCAGGGGATGTCTGAAGTAATCACCACCCCGGGCCTCATTAATGTTGATTTTGCCGATGTGCGCTCGATTATGCGAGATACCGGTTCGGCTTTGATGGGCATTGGCCGCGCCTCGGGTGAAAATAGGGCGGTGGAAGCGGCCAAAGCCGCGATCGCGAGCCCTCTTCTGGATCTTTCAATTGACGGCGCCAAAGGAATTCTTTTCACCATTACCGGCAGCAGTTCTTTGGGCATGCATGAAGTGGCCGAAGCCGCCAAAGTAATCACGGGCAATGCTGATCCGGGCGCTAAAGTGATTTTCGGCTCGGTGATTGATGATAATTTAAAAGACGAATTGAGGATCACGGTGATTGCCACCGGTTTTGACCATCGCGAATCAGCTGTCCCGTCTTATAATAAAAATTCTTTTCGTGAAAACTCCAGCTACACCGCGCCGTCTCCAAGCTTGAGATCGTCTTTATTTTCCGCCGGCTCCATTTTCCGCAAAGATAAAGAAGAAAAAAAAGAGGATAAACCGTCCGTGTCCGCCGGCGCGCAGTTTCAAAAAAAGTCGCTGAAAAAAGAAGAAACGGAGGAAGAGGAACTCTCGGCCGACGAGGAATTGGAAATTCCGGCTTTCATCAGAAAAAAAATGATGTAAATTATGCGTTGTCCGATTTGCAATTTTAAAGACACCAAGGTGATTGATTCGCGATTAAGCCCGGAGGGCACAAGTATTCGCCGCCGTCGCGAGTGCGTCAATCGCAAATGCCAATATCGTTTTTCCACTTTGGAAGAAATTGAAATTTTGGATTTGATGGTAATCAAAAGAAACGGCGGGCGCGAATCATATAATCGCGAAAAAATCATTCAGGGCCTGCACAAGGCCTTGGAGAAAAGACCGTATACCAGCGAAGCCTTCCAGACGTTACTGCATTCCATTGAACGCGACATTCAGAAAGAGCGCAAGCGGGAAATAAAAACCAGCGAAATCGGAGAAATTGTCATGAATCGTCTGCGTGGTTTTGACAAAATCGCCTATATTCGTTTTGCTTCAGTTTATCGTCAGTTTGAAGACGTGGGTACTTTTCAAAAGGAGCTAGCCAATCTTTTAAAAAAACCAATTGTAAAAAAGTGGTCCCGACGCAAGTCGGGATCATCCACGCGAAAGCGGGGAACTAATTCATAATTTATGCCTCTTGATCAAGAAATTCAGAAAATTTTAGAACGCAATACGCAGGCCTTGGAAGAAAATGCCAAACTTTTAAAATCCATTCATCGCGGAATGATCTTCGGAAAAATTTTGTCAGTTTTAAAACTGCTCTTTATTGTCGTGCCGCTGATTCTGGCTTATATTTATCTACAACCGTATTATAAAGACACCATGAAATTCTATAAAGAATTTTTTGGCTCTACTTCTGCCAACGGCGGTTTGAATATGCTCTTGCCGGAATTGCAGGAGATGATGGGCGGGCAGAAAAAATAGATTTGATAAGGCAAAAAACAGGAAATTGCCTTGTGCTGTTTACTGTTTTTTTGTATAATTATAAATACTTATGTCCAAGCGCACGAAAATTGTTGCGACCATTGGGCCGGCCTCGGAAAAGCCGGCTGTTTTGAACGCTCTTATCAAAGCCGGTATGAATGTAGCGCGCTTGAATTTGTCGCACGGTTCGCATGAAAATCACGCGGAATTGATTAAAAATATCCGTTCGGCCGGGGGGAAATACGGGGAACCAGTGGCTATTTTAGCTGACTTACAGGGTCCGCGCATCCGTGTCGGCACTCTGCCGGAAAAAGGGCTGAATTTGAAAGTGGGGGACAAAGTGACCATGGATACTTCTTTGGAAAATTATCGCGGCGGAAAAATTCCCATCACTTGTCCTGGTTTGGAAAAGGATTTGAAAAATGGCGTACGGATTTTGTTAAACGATGGCCGCATTGAATTGATTGTTAAAAAAATTCAAAGTCCATTGATTGAAGCGGAGGTGAAAGTCGGCGGCTTGCTTACTTCTCACAAGGGATTGAATTTTCCCGATTGCCGTTTGTCAATTAGCGCGATTACTGACAAAGACAAAGATGATTTGAAATTTGTTTTGGGCGAAGGTGTGGATTTGATTGCTTTGTCTTTTGTTCGCGAGGCCAAAGATATTTTGGACTTGCGTTTTTTAATTAAGGAATATTTAAAAAATAAAAAACAATTGGCGCCGATTCAAATTATCGCTAAAATTGAAAAAGGCGAAGCGATTAAAAACATTGATGAAATTGTTAATGCGGCCGATGGAATTATGGTGGCACGCGGGGATTTGGGCATTGAAATGCCGGCCGAAGATGTGCCCTTGTGGCAGAAAAAAATTATTGCCAAGTGTCTGGCTGAAGCCAAGCCGGTGATTGTGGCTACGCAAATGCTTGATTCAATGACGCACTCTCCGCGTCCAACCCGCGCCGAGGTGTCGGATGTGGCCAATGCCGTGATGGATCATACTGATGCCATTATGCTTTCCAACGAAACGGCCGCCGGCGAGTATCCGGTGGAGACGGTGGCAATGATGGCAAAAATTGTGGTAAAAACCGAGGCCTCGGTATTTGATGATTTGCCGTTGGACAAGAAGCCGGCTGATGGCGAGACCGAAATTGTTTTGAGCCAGTTGGCGCGATTGCTGGCTGATGAAGTTGGCGCCAAAGCGATTTTAGCCGCGTCTATCACCGGCGAGACCGGCCGTCAGATTTCACGGTTTAGGCCGGAGTTGCCGATTTTTGTAGCCACGGATACGGCCACGGTCCAGCGCCAGCTCAATCTTTCTTGGGGTATCCGGCCGTTTATTTTGCCACCTTGCAAAAGCATTGAAGAATTGGTGGAACGCTCGCTTGCGTATTTAAAACAAAAAAAAGAATTAAAAAAAGGAGATAAAATTATTATTGTCGCCGGCGAGCCGGTGGGTCATGCCGGAGGAGTCAATTTGGTGGAAGTAAAAATATGTACATAAAACGATTCAGTGAAATTTCAATCAAAGACATCCCGTCGGTCGGCGGGAAGAACGCCTCGCTCGGCGAGATGTTTTCCAATCTGACGCAAAAGGGCATCAAAGTGCCGGATGGTTTTGCCGTGACTGCTGATGCTTTTCGGCATTTTTTAAAACAAAATAAATTGGATATTTTAATCAAACAGCTTTTGCATGATAAACATTCGGTGGAAAATGTAAAAAAACTCGCGGCCGTGGGGCAAAAAATCCGCGCGGCGATTTTATTCGCCAAAATGCCCGCGGAAATCAGCGCGGAAATTGTTGGGGCGTATCAGAAATTGGGCGGGGCGGATGTGGCCGTGCGTTCATCAGCAACAGCCGAAGATTTGCCCCAGGCCTCGTTTGCCGGACAACAGGAATCGTATTTGAATATCAAAGGCGAAAAGTCATTATTGGCGGCAGTGCAAAAATGTTATGCCTCGCTTTTTACCGATCGCGCCATTTCCTATCGTTTGCATCAAGGTTTCAGCCACGAGCAAGTGGCCTTGTCTGCCGGCGTGCAAAAAATGGTGCGCTCGGATTTGGCATCAAGCGGCGTGATGTTCACTTTGGACACAGAGTCAGGATTTCGCGATGTAGTTTTAATCAACGCCAGCTGGGGTTTGGGTGAAAATATTGTTAAGGGGCGAGTAAATCCGGATCAGTTTATGGTTTTCAAACCGACTTTGGCCAAAGATTTTAAATCAATTATCAGCCATCAGCTTGGTTCCAAGGAAAATAAATTGATTTATGGCAAGGCCAATGCCACAATGCAGAAAAAAGTTTCAGCAGACGAGCAACATATTTATTCTTTATCAGATGAAGAGGTCTTACAGTTGGCCAAATGGGGAATGCAAATTGAAAAATATTACGGCCGGCCGCAAGACATTGAATGGGCCAAAGACGGGCGCACCAAAGAATTATTCATTGTGCAAGCGCGTCCGGAAACAATTCACGCCCGCAAAGCAAGCAATGTGATTGAAGAATATCATTTGTCCAAGCGCGGAAAAATTCTCTGCGAAGGCTGGGCTATTGGCGAAAAGATCGGGCAGGGCAAGGCGCATATTGTAAATCATCCTGATGAATTGAAAGTTTTTAAAAAGGGCGAGGTGCTGGTGGCGCGCATTACCGATCCTGATTGGGAGCCAATAATGCGCTTAGCTTCGGCTATTGTAACCGAGCAGGGCGGCAAAACCTCGCACGCAGCCATTGTTTCGCGAGAATTGGGCGTGCCGTGCGTAGTCGGAACTTCCAACGCTCGAGCGGTGATTAAAATTGGCCAGTCAATCACCGTAAGTTGCGCCGAAGGTGAGAAAGGTTTTGTCTACAATGGACTGATTTCATTTACTGTGAAAAAAGAAGAAATTGCTAATCTGAAAAAACCGCCGGTAAAAATTATGATGAATGTGGGCGCGCCTGATGAGGCCTTGAAATTTTCTTTCTTGCCCAATGACGGCGTGGGACTTGCTCGCGAGGAATTTATTTTTTCCAATTTTATCAAAGTCCACCCTTTGGCTTTGATCAATTTTGACAAACAGCCGCGCGCGATTAAAGAAAAAATTGCGAAAATCACTTTGGGTTATAAAGATAAAAAACAATATCTGGTGGATAAACTGGCCGAAGGCATTGGCACGCTTTCAGCCGCGTTTTATCCCAAAGATGTTATCGTGCGTTTTTCCGATTTTAAAACTAATGAATACGCCACGCTAATCGGCGGCTCGGCGTACGAGCCCAAAGAAGCCAATCCTATGATGGGCTGGCGCGGCGCTTCGCGATATTATGATGAACATTTTAAACAAGCGTTTGCGTTGGAGTGCGCGGCAGTGAAAAAAGCTCGAGAAGAGTGGGGATTGAAAAATTTAATTGTGATGATTCCGTTTTGCCGCACAGTGGAGGAGGGCGTGAAGGTTTTGAAAGTGATGGCTGAGCATGGTTTGAAAAGGGGAAAGGATGGATTGCAAGTATATATGATGGTGGAGATTCCTTCCAATGTAATTTTGGCGCATGAGTTTGCGAAAATTTTTGACGGTTTTTCCATTGGCTCCAATGACTTGACTCAATTGACTTTGGGCGTGGACAGGGATTCGCAATTGGTAAGCCATATCTATAACGAGCGCAACGAGGCAGTGAAAATTTTAATCAGTCAAGTAATTAAAGTGGCGCATGCCAATAAAGTAAAAGTGGGGATTTGCGGGCAGGCGCCGTCTGATTATCCCGAGTTTGCCGAGTTTTTGGTCAAGGCCGGTATTGACAGTATTTCGTTAAATCCGGATACGGTGGTTAAGACTTGGCGGGCGTTGGCGGTTTGACAATTGCCGCCGTTTGTATTAGAATATTTTACCAGAGGTTTCTGCCTCTGGTTTTTGTTCTGGGGCAGGCCTCATAATCTGCCAAAGAAGGAGGAAGATGGGCAGATTCAGTAGTGATTGGTGGCGCAGGCCGGCCAGTCAAGTGGACATTAGCTTGGTGCGTGGAACATTAGGCAAAGAATGGTTTATTGGCTGGAATCTTCCTTTGCCGTCTGCGTGGAGCGTGTGGAGAGTCCTGCGCTTCTTTCTAGGAACATCAGCCAAAAGGAGGTTCTGATGCAGGGTTCGCGAGTGGTTGTGGGGATGAACAGGCCGGCCGCCCGCCGCGCGGTTTGCAAGGATACTCGCCGCGCGCGCGTCGTCTACACCTTGGCCGTGGGCGCCGCGCACAATGAGCGTCGCTTTGAAGATCAATTGGACAACGCTCTTGCCAGTATTGCTGCCATAAGGGCGACGCTGGTCGCGGATGACATCGACGGTTGCTCCGCCGCCACAACCAACTCCTAGTCAACACCCGACAGAGCGTGCAGGCGTTTTTCAACCCGCCAGACGCGCTCTGTCGGCCGCTTTTTTCACAACCGCAATCACTTGATATTTTTTACGGGTTTTGATAAGATAGTATCACTTAATTGACAGGGGGAAATGCCTATTTTTCGTACTTTAATTATTTTTAAGAAGGAAGTTCGATTATTTTAGAAATACAATTGCTAAAATTAATGGGCCGGTAGTTCAGTTTGGTTAGAATGCGGCACTGTCACTGCCGAGATCGCGGGTTCGAATCCCGTCCGGCCCGAATGAAAAGGCGTCTATCGTCAGATAGGCGTTTTTTCATTGAGTTTTTTTGTTTTTTTAAAAATGTCGTAAATTTTAATACTGTCGTTTGTTGCTTGACATCTAGCCAATAATATAGTATATTTGGAGCGTTATTGGAAATCCGAAAAATCAGTAACCTTTGCGGTAAAGTGCCGCAGGGAGTAACAACATTAAGGAGGTCAAAATGATAGAGTTGCTAAGAGACTTCTCGGCAATGTTGGCATTCGTGAGCATTGTGCTTGTACTAGTAGGAATATTTTCGTCCTCACTTCGTCCACTGAAGGCATTTCATTTTCTCTGCGGTGAATTTCTTTTCGCCACGACAGTCGCCTTTGGATGTCTGGCGGTTCTCGAAGCCAGCTCATTCATTTGGACTGGAATTGGTTTCTTCTCGGCATCTTGGAAGTTCGCTTATGCCGCTTTTTTGACGAAACCACACGAGTAGAATGTCTCGGTCACACTTCGAGTAGTAACAACCTCTGTCGATGATATGCAAATATCGTCAATGGAGGTCTTTTTTATTTTGAGGAGTGGCAACAAAAAATCCGCCGCAGGCTTGGCTGAGGCATTCTATGTAAAGGAGGGTAAACATAGAGCACTCATCCAAACCTGTAGCGGATCTTTGATGTGAGTAATTCTACCACATAAAAAAACAATTTCAAGTGTTTTGATTGTGGATAAAAATACCCCCGACGCGCAGTCGGGGGTATTTTATTGTGTTTTATGCTGTTAATCTTGCAAACACCGCCGGATAATTCATGGCCAGTTCAGCCAAGATTTTTTTATCCAATTTTATATTAGCCAGCTTCAACTTGTGGCGGAGTTTGCTGTAAGAGTCGCCCAATTCGCGGGCGGCGGCATTAATTCTGACCTGCCACACTTTTTTGATTTCGCGTTTTTTATTGCGGCGATCGCGATAAGCGTAGGCGCCGGCCTTTAAAATAGCCACGCGGGCCAGCTTGATTTTGCTTTTTCTGCCCCAACGGTAGCCCTTGGTTTGTTTCAGGATTTTTTTTCTCCGTTTGAGATAATCTTTTCCTCGTTTAATGCGCATATATATTATGTATTAGATCCCTCGCTTTGCTCGGGATGACGCTTGGCGTCAATTATTCGGCATGGCCGCTTTCAGAGTATTTTCAAAAACTTTGGAAAAATTAATGTCGCGGCGCTTGTTGCGGGTGGTTTTTCCCGATTCGCGGGCATTAAAATGATCCTGCCCGCTCTTGCGTTTTAAAAACTTGCCCCGTTTGGTTTTTTGAAGCCGTTTGGCAGTGGCTTTGTGTGTTTTTAATTTTGGCATAATCATTCTTTAGCGATTAAGGCGCTGATTTTTCCGCCCTGCATAATTGAGGGCTGTTCTTTTTTAACCGGAATATCTTTTTGAAGAGAGGCGATAAAATCCACAATTATCTGAAAGGCCAGATTGGCGTGCTGGCGCTCGCGTCCCCGTAAAATTACTTCAATTTTAACTTTGTTGCCGTCGTTTAAAAATTTGATCGTTTGCGCGCGGCGCATTTCCAAATCATGCGCGCCAATGCGCACGGACAGCCGAATGCCCTTGATTTCAATCTGCTTCAAAGCCTGTTTTTGTTTTTTTAATTCTTTTTCTTTTTCGTATTTGAAATGACCGTAGTCAATGAATCTAGCTACCGGTGGATTAGCTGATGGATCCACCTCCACTAAATCAAACCCACGCTCTTCAGCCGCGGCCACGGCTTGGGCCGTGGGCATTACACCCAAATGTTCGTTGTTTTCGTCAATGGCCCGAACTTCGAGCGCCGTTATAAAACGGTTTACTTTAAAACGGGAAACCGGCGAAACATTTTGATTTCTTTTGTAGTGATAGCGTGAAATGCGCATTGAAAATTTTTTATTGGTGGAGATGGGGGGAGTTGAACCCCCGTCTAAAAGGATAGCCAAAACAGTTCTACAGGCTTAGTTTGATTTGGTTTTAGAAAAAAATATCAAAATCAGACAAAAATATTATTTTCGATCCTCAGTGCCTTTCAATCAAATTCGCGAGGCGGCAAATTTGACCTAGCTCAATATTATAACACCCTTCGCGCTTATTGAGCTTGGGCGCGTTGGATGGGTAGCGAGCTATTAAGCCACGACCATTGCAAATGAAGGAACAGCGAAAGCGTTAGCCAGCGCGTTCTTCACTTTTGTAAATACATTGGCATGTATAATTGATTCTTAAAGATTCACGAGATCAAGAATCAAATCTCGGCCTGCCTATCTTGTCAAAGACCTCTTATCGAAGCCCGGCATCCCCAGTAATTTGTCATGCCGAATTTATTTCGGCATCTCTTGTTTTTGAGATTTTGAAACAAATTCAGAATGACGAAACAGCCCGTCTTATTTCTCTATTAAGATCGCGTTTTTTTATTATCTCTCTTTTGTCAAATTTTTTTCGTCCTCGGCCTAAGCCAATTTGGAGCTTAATCCGATGATGTTTAGTATACAGCTTTAAGGGAATAATTGTCAAGCCGCCTTGGTCTTTTTGGCTGATTAACCGGTTAATTTCGCTTTTTTTAAGCAAAAGTTTGCGGTTTTGGGTCGGTTCGTAGCCTTTCATCTGGCCGGCTTTTTTATATGGCGAAATATGGGCGTTGATAAGCCAAGGCTCGCCACGGCTTAGAGTGACATAGGAGGCTTTTAGGCTGACTTGTCCGTCGCGTACGGCCTTGACCTCGGCGCCGGTTAATATCAAACCCGCCTCCATTGTTTCAAGGATTTCGTAATCAAAAGTCGCGCGTTTATTTAGAGCCAGCGTCGCCATAGCAGGGTTATTGTATCTTTTTTGACACAATGTTTCAAGATGGGGTATAATTGGAGTATAATTTTAAGTATTTAATTTATGGACAAAACAACTATCAGCGTCAGCACTTCCACTTTGATTAAAATTGCGATAGTGCTTTTGTTTTTTTATTTTGCTTATTTAATTTTTGATTTACTGGCGCTGGTGTTTATTGCCATGATTTTAGCTTCTTTGATTGATCCTCTGGCTGATTGGTTTGCAAAAAAAAGATTGTGGCGCGGGGCGGCGGTATTTTTAATATATATTTTAGTTTTTGGCATTCTATCCCTTGTATTTATTTTGCTTGTGCCAATTATAATTGAACAGGTGACGCAGTTGGGCGTGAATTTTGGCGATTATTGGGAAAAAATTATGTCCGGTTTTTCCGCGGTTAAAACTCTGTCTATTCGTTTTGGTTTGTGGGAAAATCTGCAGACGACGCTACCCGCCACTCTGCAGGGAGGGGTGCTGACCGTGCAGAAATTAGTCAGCTCCATTTTCGGCGTTTTTGATTGGATTTTTTCTTTTGTTTTGGTTTTGGTCATGGCGTTTTATATGGTAGTGGAAGAGGACGGGTTTAAAAAAGCCATTCGTTCGCTCGCGCCGCCTGAATATCAAAACTATCTTGGCCAGCTGTGGACTAGGATAAAAGAAAAATTGGGCGATTGGCTGCGCGGCACACTGGCGTTGGGTTTGATTGTCGGCGCCATATCTTATGTTGGTTTGTTGATTCTCGGGGTGCAGTACGCTCTGCTTTTGGCGGTCATTGCCGGAATTTTTGAAATGATTCCCTATGCCGGGCCGATTTTTTCCGGCCTAGCCGCGGTGCTTTTGGCTTTTTTGCAAACCGGCGACTGGCCTTTGCCGGTTTTTACCGCTGTGTTTTTTATTATCATTCAGCAAATAGAGAATAATGTGCTCGTGCCGAAGGTAATGAAAAAAGCCGTGGGATTAAATCCGATTGTGAGTATACTCGCGCTGTTGATTGGTTTTCGACTTTTGGGAGTGGTTGGCGCTTTGCTGTCAATTCCCGTAGCCACGGTTTTGAGTATTATTTTGGTCGATTTGATAGAGTGGCGTTCACAGAAATGAAATATGATTCATCCGAAATTAGATCGCATCACGCTTCTATTTGTATCTTTTTTAGTTTTAAGCACGGCCGCCATAATTTTGGCGGCGAGTGACGGGTTTGACAAACTGGATCCCCGCTTCCGCGGTGATGACGGCCCTGCCGTCAATTTCGGCAATTCTTATCGCCGCAACATTCAAAGGATTTTTAATTTTTATCTTTTGGAAAGAAGCAAACTGGATGTTTCCGCAGAGTCAGCGCGCGAGCCGTGGCTCATCGCTTTGGCAAAAGTCCGCGAGGAATTGCTATTGTTAAAGACAACTTCCGAATGGCAAAACAAACACTTGTTGTTGATTTTGGATATTGATAAAATGCGCGGTGATTTGTCGGCCGGCAACCGGGATAAGGCGCTGGAGGACGAAGCGGAATTAATCGCGCGGTTTAACAAAATTTAAACGAAGTATGTTTTGGCCTAAAATTTTTTCTTTTTTAGCCGTCATCTGGTTTTTGATTTTTGGAGAGCTGGCGAATTATTATCCGGCTTTTTTGTTATTTTTTGGTGTGATGGCTTGGCTATTGCCAACGATAGTTTTGGTTTTTTGGTTTTATCGCGTGCGCCGGCAAAAGTTGCCCGTGCATCATCTGGCTCTGGCGTTTATTTTTTTTGCCGTTGGCCTGTCGTTTTTTTTGCCCTTGGTTGATCGGCCGGCCCTGCGCCAAGCGCTCATTATTTTTTCCGGTTTTATGCTGTATTTTGATTTAGCCGCTTTGCCGCTTTTTGCCAAACATGATAAAAATTACGCGGTGGGCAGTTTGGAGCAAATTAATTTAGCCATGCTCGCCTGGTCAATCTTTCTTTTTTCTTCTTTCTTTTTTGGCTGGGCCACTTTTTTGGCTAAAACTTTTTGGCCAATACTTGTTTCTGTCGTCGTGTTATTTTTTCTGGCCTTCTGGGAGATATTTTTTTTGAGCAAGATTGATTGGAAAAAAAGCTACGAGCATAGTTTGATTTTTAGCATTTTGGCCGTGGAATTTTTTTGGGCCATTTCCCTTTGGCCGGTCGGGTTTGTCACCAAAGGATTGATCTTTTCTCTGTTAGTTTGGTATATAGCCTATCTGGGACAGGGGTGGCTTTTGGGGAAGTATAGCCACCGGCGATTCGTAACTTGGGGCGCTTTGACCGGAGTTTTAATTATAATTATTTTAGGAGCGGCGAGGTGGATTTAGTTTTATGAGTTTATTAAAATCAGCGAAAAAGATAACCGCGGCGATCGCGCCGCATTTGCCCAAAGAAGTCCGCCAAAAAGGCATAGGCGTGATGTTTTGGCGTCTACCGGCGACCAAAGCTTTTTTAATCACAGTATTGTTTGGATTTTTTTCCGGAGCAGTGGGCGGAATGGTGATAAACTCTTCCCCGTTTGATGAATGGCTCTGGGGGCCGGATAGCCCCATTAACAGCCGCAACCGCAGTGTGGAATCAGGTTCTCTCCGCGTTTTGCCGCGCGACGCGCTGGCCAAAAAAGCGCGCCGGTCGCTCGTTACCTTTTATCGCCAAAGCGTTTTAGCCGGTAAAGAAATTCCGCCGCGTCCGGAAGACGTCTTAGGCGTTGGATTTTTCATCACTTCCGATGGTTGGCTCGCCGCCACTCGTTCGGTTGTCGGCAAGATCAATAAAAATGATTTGGCGGCGGTTTCTTTTGACAATCAAATTTTAGAGACGGAAGCAATTGTTTTTGATCCGATTTCCGATTTTGCCTTGGTCAAGGTCAGGGGCGGCAATTCCAACTCTCTGCCTTTTGTTTTAAATGATTACTATGATACTGGCACTACACTGTATGTGCCCTCGGCCAACGCCGGCCTGGCGCCGTCAGAATTGCTTTTAAATAATTATTTTTCCGCCAAAGTCAAAAACGATTATTATGAATCTTCCGAACAACTTTATCGCCTTGGTTTGTTGAGCAAGTCGTTTGAAAAAAAGATGGTTGGCTCGCCGGTGGTCACGTCCAAAGGCGAGATTGCCGGTATTTTAGTGGGCACAAACACCTTTGTCCGCGCGTCTTTAGTTGATTTCGCGCTTAAAAGTGTGGTAAAATCAAAAGTGATTGAACGGGCTTATTTGGGCGCGCATTTCGTGGAAACCGGCATTTTAATCGGTTTGTTTAAAAATCAGGATGTTGGCGTCAAGCTGACGTCTTTAGACAAGAAGAGCCCGCTGTTGTCTTTGGGGCTGAAAGCGGGAGATATTATTTTATCAATTAATAATGAAAATATTACGCCCCTGCGTTCATTGTCTGATATTTTGGCTGATTACCAACCCGGCACGCAGGTGGAGGTGAAATACGCGCGCGACGAAATGGAAAAAATCGTGATCGCGGAGTTAGGAAAAATTAAATAATATGTCCTATTCATTACTATTTTCACATCATCGTCGTTTTATTTTAACTGTTGCCGTTATCGCTTCTGCCGTTGTGCTTTTGGTAAGCGCCTTTTTCCCATTAAAATACAGCGCCACCACGCGTTTGCTCATCATCCCCAAATCATCTTTGGGCGTTGACCCGTACACGGCCGTAAAATCAGCCGAACGCATCAGTGAGAATTTGGCGCAGATTGTCTTTACCACCAGTTTTTTTGACCGCGTAACGCGCGCCGGATTCAGTTTGGATTTGTCAGCTTTTAATAATGTTTCGGAAATCCAGAAGCGCAAACTTTGGAAAAAGATGGTGGCCCCGCAGGTTTTGCGCGGCACGGCGCTGTTGGGCATTACGGTTTTTCACGCGGACAAAGAGCAGGCCAAAAATTGGGCTTCAGCCGCGGCCTACACTTTGCAGACGCAAGGGTTTGAATACACTGGCGGCAATGTGGATATAAAAATCGTGGATACGCCGGTTTTGTCGCGCTGGCCGGTCAAGCCTAATTTTTTGATGAACGGTTTTTTGGGTTTGGTGTTCGGCAGTATTTTGGGAATGATTTGGGTGGCTGGGAAATATGCGAAATGATTTGCGTCATCCTGAACTTGTTTCAGGATCTAAAAATGTTTAAAGATGCCGAAACAAGTTCGGCATGACGAATGAACAATATGCCTAACGATTTGTCGTATCTTTACAAAAACATTTTGCCGTCTTTGGGTTTGCGCGATTTGCCGGCTGACAAACAGGAACAGATGCTGTTGAAAATCGGCGATATTATTTTCAAGCGCGTGTTGATTCGCGCCATTGATTCAATGAGCGAACCGACCAAAGCGGAATATGAGAAATTGCTTAAAACAAAAAGCGCTGATGCCGGCGCGGCTTTGGATTTTTTTCGCGCCAAGCTCCCTAATTTTGATCAATTAGTTACCGAGGAAGTGGCTGGTTTTAAAAAAGAAGCTGCGGAAATTATGGCTCAAGTTAAACCTGTTACAGCTTGACAAAAGCGTGTTTTTGTGTTATCATTATCTGTTAATTTTATTTTAATTTATGCCTCCCAAATCAGAATCGGACAAAAAAAATGATGCCGGCGGCCACGATGTCTTTAAAGCAAATTTAGAAGCGCAGTTAGTTGCTAATAAAGAAGTGGACAATGCTTTTGAAGAAGGTGAAGCGGGAAAGCAAAAAGCTGGAAAAAGGGAAAAGGGTGGCAAAAAAGAAGGCGCGCCAGAAAGAAAGAAACGCAAGCCGCGCGAAGCAGAGGCCGAAGCCGCTATTCAAGCTGAGGCGCCGGCGGCTGTTCCAGTTGAGCCGGAAATTGTTTCTGTTGCCAGCGCGGAAAATTCGCCAGTTGTTCTTGGTGCTGTTGAAAGCGCGATAAATGCGTCAGTTGTAAATGAAGAGTCAAAAAAAGCGGCGCAAAAACTTGCGCCAGAAGTCGCGCCGGAGTCAGCAGCGCCGCCGTCGGCTGAAGAAGTAGCTGACAGATTAGTTAAAGCCATGGGGTTTTCAGATAAAGTGGAAACAGAACCAACGATTTCGCCGCCCAAAGCAGAAGCGGAAAAAAATATTGAACTTTGGACAAAACCATCTTTGCGCGAACAGGTGACCGCAGAGCAGAAAAAGGCGGTTGAGCAATTTATTCAAAAAGAAAAAGATCGTCCATGGCTTTGTCTGGAGGAAATGTTGAGGATTTTATCAACCGAACAAGATCCGAATGTTTTTACCAATGAACAAGAATTAAGATCCGCTTTGGCCAAAGCCAAATTGTGGTTAGTCGGTTCCAAAAAGATTTATCAAGCTATCGGACACGATACAACAGAGGCGCAAGTGCGAAAAATTTATAAAAAAATGTCTGATAATGGCCAGCGTGATTTTGTAAGTGATTACGAACCGATAAAAAAAGCGCATCAAGAAGTACTGGAAGGAATGAAAAACCGTTTGACAGGCGTGCGGCGCGGGTTGATGAAAAAGTATCCCGGTGGACTGGTGGTGCGCGGCGGCGATGTAAAAGTTAATGACCACAAAGAAAAAAGAGCTAATCTGGACAGTAACGCCAGTTTGTTTTTATTTAATAAAATTTTAGGTTTTGAAAATGCCGGAGAGGAAGAAAAGAAATATCTTGAAAAGACCAACTACATTGATTATGATAAACAACCGGCCAAGGGCGGAATACATTTGGATATTTCTCCGAGTTTGCAAGGAGCTTGGATTAAAAATGATGAATTATATTTTGATCATCACGGAGGGTCATCTCCACGCAAATCCAGCGCCGCGGAAATAATTTATCAAAGTTTTGCCAAAGGGCGTCTTTTGGATCATTTGAAAAATGAAGAACGAGTAGCTTTGGATCGTCTAATGCAATTCACCACTGCTCTGGACAGCTATACTTTGCCCACAGGTACGCGAGCCAGAGTCAATTGGCAAACGGTTTGGCAGAGTAGCGACAAAACACTTTTTGGCGCGGCTTTATTTTTGCAAAATGATTTACCGATTGAGGATTTGTTTAATTTTTTCAAAGAGCACGATTTGGAAGAGGCGTTTGTCAGGCCTTTGGACGGTTTAAAAGATTCCGGTCTCGCGCGTATTAATCAATTGCGAAAAGACAAAAAAGTGGAAAAAAGCAAAGAAGTGATTGATAATTTTTTTCCTGTTCTCGTAGGATCAAGAGCGCCCAAGACAAAAGTGGTGGATTCGCGTTTGGGTAAAATTGTGGTTATGGTGCAGGAATCGCGTGACGACAAATTGCCACCCGGGCTTCAAGCAGCGGCCTTGGCGCAAGGTCTTGACGGTATTTTGACTTGGGAACCGAGGAGCCAGAAATGGTTTTTGGCAGTTGGTCCACAACAAAAAATCACCAAAGAGTTGGCTAATTCCATTGGTGAAGGCGTTTGGGTGCGGGAGAGTATGATTAAAAAAGAAGCTGACAAAGAAAAAAAAGGAATCAGTTTGGGAGAATTATTGGAAAAACTCGGCGTGGATTTAAAAAATTTGGAAGTGTATGACGGGGCTTTGGCTAAAGCGATCAATCGTGATAAAACAATGGTGACAAAAATTAAACCAGTGCCCGCGCCAGAGGTGGCAGTTACTTCCAGTGTATCAGCGCCGGCAACCTCTGAAGCGCCGGTCAAAGAACCAACTGCCGCCACTGTAACTGTATTGGCGGAAACAACTCCGAAAGAAACCGCGCCAACAGAAGCCACTCGTCCTACTGCGCCGAAAACCAGCCATGCGTCCGCTCCATTGTTGCCAACAGCTCCAACCGAGGTTGCCGCACCGATGCCTGAAACAGTTGGAGAGATTATTGAGGTAACGGCCGCCAAAAACGCTTTGGACGCCGAGCGCCAAGAATATATTGAAACATATCAGGATTTTTTGCGCGTCAGAGGAAAGCCGAGTTTGTTTGCCAGATTGCGTCAAGGCGCGCGTGGTTTGTTCAAGGGTGGCGAAGAAGCGACTATGGCAGAGTTGGATGAAAATGCTCGCGAGGAAATTACGGCCGCTCGCGACAAATATCTGCAAGCTAAAGTCAATTATGCCCAAGCCTTGTATCAGCAAGAAGCGCGACTTTTGGCGCAAGAGGGAAAAACTCCAGCTGAAACAGCCGAAGCTCTGAAACAATTTGGACAGCAAGAGATATTTGAAAAATTGGTTATTGGCGAAGAAAATGTTTTACAAGCGGCTTGCGTTGCCGAATGGCCGCCAATGGAAAAAGGACTTTTGCGCCGCGGTTTTGACGCCTGGGTGAAATTGCCTTTGTATCAACGGCTGTTGATTGCCACCGGCGTGTTGACCGGCGCGTTGTACGCGGGCGGCGCGATTGGCGCGGGGGCCATTGCCGCCACGGCCGGCATCCGTTTTGGTCGCAGCGTGAGCGGCGCTCTTTTCGGCCGACTCTCCAGTGAATTGGTCGGCAAATTTTTATCAGGCCGCATTGCCAAAGAAACCGGCGCCAGAACCGAGGAAGCGCGAAGTGAAATGGGTATTGCTTTGGTAAATGAAAAGTTTGGCGCGCTTGAATTGTTGACCGAAAAATATCACCAAATTTTTGAAGATAAAGTTAAAAAAGACAAAAGGAAATTATTAATACAAACAGCTACTGCCATTGGCTTGGGCGCAGGTGCTTCTTTGGGATTGGGTTGGCTGGCTGACGCCACTATGGGGACAGGCACTGGAGTACAACCGGAAAAGGCGTCCACTCCAGCAGCTGCTATATCCGATGGCAAGGGATTTGAGAAAATCATTACCGACATGAAAGCGCGTGGACATTTAATTGACGAATTAACCAAGCAAGCGCGAGAAGCAGCTGAATCAGCCCGCATTGAACATGTGACCGAGCTGGCTACTTTGCAAAAAGGCGAGGGCATAATTCATGTTTTGAGCCGCCAGTTGGAAGATGACCCGTTGCGTTTTGGCTATTCCGGAAGTTTGGCCAATGCCCCAGCCGTGCACGAATGGGCGCGGCATTTAGCCGGCCAGATCAGTATTGAAGAAGGATATTGGGATCCATCGCAACATGCTCAAAAATGGTTTGTTTATGATTCGGTTAAGCCCATGAAATTTATTTTGACCGGCGATGCCGAGCATGGTTTTCATGTTGGACAGAGCGGCGCGGCCAGAGCGTTTGTTCATTTTGATGAAAAGATTGATTCCTCCGCGCCTGCGGCTACGGAAACCCCAGCGCCCGCGCCTCGGCTAGAGGCGGCGAGCCGGCAAGGATTAGAACCAGTGCTAGTGTCTCAATTGCCAATCGTTTCTCACCAAGGCATGCAACAAGTGTTTTCCATTGGCGAAGGCACAGAACGGGTTCAGCCGATTTTGGCTCCGGCTGATTATGAATGGGCCGAAGCGGCGCAGAACCACGCCCATCTTTTGCAGGAAAAATTAAACGCCGCCCAGGAATTGGCAACGAGCTATGCCGGCAATACGGCTTTTCAGCCTGCGGCCGACCGAGCGGTGGAAAACATCCAACGCGATATTCAGCAGTTCTCGTCTCATGTGGCGCATGGCCAAAGTTTATCCGGATATTCTCAATTAGCGCCGGGGCAAACATGGGATAGTTTTCACGAGGGCATCAAACCAGAATTAGATAGGCAGATTTTTAAAGACGCTTTCAGGGGCGTCACCAATGCGAATTTGGACACGACAATAAGATTGGATATGATAAAACAAATGATTCCGGCCAATCAGGAGCTGGCCATTAACGGCATCAAGTATCATCTGGCCGGCAATGAGGTGCTGGCGCGGGTCGGAGATTGGGAAGGAAAAGTGGACAATAAAAATATTGACTGGTTTTCCAAATTTCACCAGTCTTTTGGCACAACGGCCGGCGTCAGCGGGTCAAAAGTGGCGGCTTTGGCTAAACAATTGGTCAAAGTCCAATCCGCTTAGTTCAATTTGTCATCGCGAGCAAGCGAAGCGCGTCAGGACTGTCCAACAGCTCTCTTTCTCGCCCGCGTCATTGCGAACGAAGTGAAGCAATCTCGCATTACAAAACTCCTCCGAATTTCGGAGGAGTTTTTGTTTCATCGTCATTTTTTATATTGTTGGCGCAAATAATTGTCTCGCAGTTTAAAAAATTTTTGATGGTCTTGATATTGTTTGACGGCGCGCAATTGAAAAGCGGTAAAAAATTTCGGTTGGCCGTAGAGAAGACGGGCGTTTTTAACGCTTTGATACAGCAAAAGAGGGCCGGCTTGATTTAAAAAAGTCAGGTCAATATTTTGAATCGGCAAATTTAGTTTTTGACTTAAATCTATCAGCAATGTTTCTTTGCGTCGAGGAGAAAGCGGTTTTGGCGCCAGAATGCCAAGGTCAAAATCGCTCTCCGCCGTGGTTTGCCAGCTGGCTTGCGAGCCAAAAAGCAAAATTTGGGACAGGCCGTATTGACGAGCGATTTGCGCCAGTTTTGTTTTATTTATATCCATAAAATTTAGCTAAAACAAGCCAAAATTTATTATATCACATTTCCAAACCCTTGACAAATTTGTCGTTTTGTGCTATGATATTATGTTAAATTAAAAGTGTTGTTTTTGATTAACAATTCAATCAGTCCGGTTGGTTGTATATAAAGGAGGGAATTTATACAACTTCTGCCGATTAAAGAGTGCCTAAACAGTTTGGTGAGGCGCTGCCCCTGTCCTCCTCCTTCAAGGGTATGCATCTTGCCAAACTATTTTGGCATTTTTTAATGCCGATTGCTCTTTACAATTTTTATGTCATCCTCGCGAAAGCGGGGATCCAGTTTCAAAAAGAAACTCCGAGTTTCCTAAGTGGATTTAATGAAGATGTATAATGATTTGCTGATAGAGCCATATTGAAAAGTAAGTAACGATAGGCGAAGCAGATTAAAGCATTAGAGTTGAATTCACCTAGGAAACTCGGAGTGCAAACGCATTTCGAGAATAGTTCAGTTTGTTCAGCGCAGGCACGGGTGTGCTAGCGGTGGACGAACAAGGTTTGTTGTCCCTGTGAAGGGACAAGGAGGTGCTAAAATGGGTACTCAGCAGTTGGGAAGCTCGGCGGTTGGGTCGTCGAGCGATGAGAGGGTGGCACCGCAGGGCGGGACGCCGTCGACGGCCATTCCGCCGCCTCCCAAAAAGAGGCTCCCGGAGGCGGATCAGCCGCCCAAGCGCCCGGATACCCAGCCCGAGTCCAAGCGGTCCGAGCCGACCCCGCGCACGGAAACGCAGCCGGTGCGCCGCGAGCCCGAGCCGTCGCGTCCCACCAGGACCTGCGACTGCGGCGACGGCAAGTGCTGCTGTCACCCGTTCACGACGACATGGCTCCTCGCCACCGTCATCGTGATCGTGGTGGCCGCGCTCGGCATGCTCGGTTGGTGGCTTGCCACCAAGTCGAGCTCGAGCGTCAGCACCGCGCCGACGGCCATCACGGCCCCGGCGTCCGTCAACCCGCCCCAGCCATTCCTGGTCCCGGCGGACAAGCCGGAGTTCATGAGGATGTGCCAGGGCAACGGGCTGTCGAGCGAGGAGTGCGAGGCGGCTTGGAGGCGGTACACGGAGTAGTGCGAACGGGGCCTTGTTCAGTCAAGGCCCCATAGAAAGGAACTGGAAATGAAGAAGTTGATGTTTTTCGTGTTCGCGTGGGTCGTCATGGCGACGGCCCCTGTGCTGGCCCAGTTGACCAGCTTCTCGTCGGCGGCTCGCGTGGCCGCTGATGCCGCGACCGGGGCGGTGACTCTGACTCGCGTCACAGAGCTCTCGTGCCGCGTGGGCGCGCTCGAGACCGCCTACGCCGAGGCGAGTGCCGAAGCCAGCCGGGGCGTGCGCGACGCCCAGGCCAAAGCCGCCAAGATCCAGAAGGATCTGGACGCGGCCAAGGTCGAACTGACCACGGCGCAGCAGGCGCTCGTGGCCGAGAAAAACGCGGCCGCGGTCAAGGAGGCCACGGACGCGGCCGGGCAGAAGCGGCTCGAAACCCTGATGACGGGAAAGCCCTGGGAGTGGAATTTTCTGCTCCCGACCGAGGATCCCATCACGGGACTCGTCCGCCAGAAGTGTCCGGACGGGACGGCGCCGGAGTACTTGCACTTTGGTAGCAATACCAGGTTTGAGTGCAAGCCGGCGGCACTCAAGACCACCGTCCTCACCGTCCCGGCCGCTCCCGCGCCAACCTCCAAGTACCTCAAGTGCTTGGTGTGGGGCGCGGTAGGCGGAGTCACGGGCGGAGGCGGTTCCTACGCCATCGCTCGCGCCGCGGACCGGGACTACGGATTCTGGGACGCGGCCGGGGCCAGTGGCATCGGCGTCGCCACCGGCTACGGCATCTGTCTGCTGGCATCGGACTAGCGGACAGACCGCAGACGCCTCAGCGTCTGGCAATATCAACAAGTCCTCCTGATTGCGCTGGGGAACAAACAGGAGGCATAGGTAACAACTAACTCGAGAGGGACGGTTGAGTCGCAAGAACTTGCGATTCCCGTCTCTCTCAACCGATTTTTTTCAAAATATTATTAATGTCATTCTGAATAAAGTGAAGAATCTATTTCATCATTTCATTCAGGAGGATAAAATAAAAAAACCGATCTTTCAAATCAGTTTTCAAACTGGACCCAAGGGGAATTGAACCCCTCTACCCGAGTGCTAATCACGGGTTTCTTCCAGAGATGGGCCCTTGGCGTCCAGCGAAAGTATTATATCATAAAAAAAGAAATCCCGACCAAAGTCGAGATTTCCTTTCTTGTCTTTAGGAGTTCAACTCAGAAAACCTGTGATTAGCACTGATTATAGTTTAGCAGATTAAAATTTTTTGTCAAGTCATATTTGTGGATAACTGTTTTAAAGAAGAAAAGTAGAGCTGGATTCCCGCTTGCGCCTGCCTGCCGCAGGCTGGCGGGAATGACAACAATGCTTTTCTTCTCTAGGGCAGTTTCCAGATCCCATCCTTTCATAAGTGAAAGGGTGAGTTGGTCCTAGCTCATCCTTCGCGGGTGCGGGGGGTGGGAGCTGGAGAAGTTCTCTGACAACTTAATAGGAGGTGCTAACATGAACTTTCTGATGAAGTGTCTGGTTGTGTTCGTGGCGGGCGTGGTCGCGGCTTGCGGCGCGCCCAAGAAGGAAAAGAAGGCCGAGGGGGGACAGCCCTCCCAGCCGGTGGCCGAGTGCGCGACGGCCGCTGACTGCGACGACATCAACGCGTGCACCGACGACTCGTGCGTGGACGGGGTCTGCGAGCATACCTTCAAGGTGTGCGACGACCAGGACCCGTGCACCACGGATTCGTGCGACTCGGACAAGGGGTGCGTCAATACGGTCGGCGCGTGCTGTTCCGACGGAACGGTGTGCGACGACAACGACCTGTGCACGGACGATTCCTGTGTCCCGGCTACCGGCCAGTGCTCGTACGCGAGCAACACGGCCGCCTGCGACGACGGGAATGTCTGCACGGTGGGCGATGTCTGCGGTGATGGCCAGTGCCACGGTGGCGCGGCCAAGGACTGCGACGACAAGGACCCCTGCACCACCGACTTCTGCGACGGCGCCGGCGCGTGCGTTCATGTGGACGCTTGCGAGCCGGATACGACGACTGTCGGCCCGGACACGGTTCAGCCGGGTCCGGACACCGAGCCGACGCCCGGCCCCGATACCATCGAGGGCCCGGAGACGGCGGAGTGCGTGCCGGACTGCGCTGGCAAGCAGTGCGGCTTGGACGGTTGCGGCGGCGAGTGCGGAGTGTGCGCGGGCAGCGACGTCTGCTCTAAGTCCTCGTGTGACAACGGCGCGTGTGTGTACACGCCTGTTGACTGCGAAGACGATAACGCCTGCACTACCGATTCCTGCGACAAGGCGATCGGGTGCCAGCACACGACCGTGGAGTGCGGAGACAAAAACATCTGTACCGCGGACTCGTGCGACCCTGCGACTGGCAAGTGCCAGTACACGGCCGTTGACTGCAACGACAACGACGAGTGCACGACTGAATCCTGCAACCCGACCAAGGGCTGCGTCTACTATGCGGTTGATTGTGACGACGGCGATGTCTTCACGACCGACTCGTGCGACGCGGCCACTGGGTGCGAGAGCGTGTTCACCGGCGAATGTCAGTCCGATGAGGATTGCGACGACGGTGATGCGTGCACTGAAGAACAGTGCGATGTGGCGACGGTCATGTGTGCCGGAGCGCCAGTCACCTGCGACGATGAGAACGAGTGTACCGTGGATTCGTGCAACCCGGCAACGGGTTGCACCCACACGGACACGAGCAAGGAGTGCGACGACGGCCAGAGCGCGACAGTGGACTACTGCGTGCCCGAGGCCGGGTGTCAGCACTATTTCATCGGGACAGGCCCGTGCAAGGCCGATGGCGACTGCGACGACAGCGACGCGTGCCTCGCGGCCAGTTGCAACACAGCAACCGGCCAGTGCGAGTATGAGTCGCTCGTCTGCAACGACAACGACGAGTGCACGGTTGACTCCTGCGACCCGGACCAGGGCTGCGTGGGCGTGCCGGTGGCGTGCAATGACAACAACGGTTGCACCACCGATGCCTGCGACCCGAAGCAGGGCTGTTTCTACATATACAACACCGCGCCGTGCAACGACGCCAACCCCTACACCACCGTTGACACTTGCGTCAACGGCGCGTGCGTGGGTTCCGGAACGGTTGAGTGTCTCAAGGACGCCGACTGCCCGGACGACGGCAATGCCTGCAACGGCGTGGCCAAGTGCGTGGACGATTTCTGCGAGCAGGTAGGCCAAGTGGTCTGCCAGCCGTCAGCCTCGCCCTGCCAGGCAACTTCGTGCAACCCGGCAACGGGTGCGTGCGAAGTCAAGTCGGCGAACGATGGCGCGGCCTGCAACGACAACACTGCCTGCACCACGGGCGACGCGTGCAAAGGCGGAGTGTGTTCGGGAGCGGTTATCGCTTGCGATGATCAGAGCCCATGCACCACCGACTCCTGCGATGCCGGCAAAGGTTGCCAGCATACCAACAACACCGCCGCCTGCAACGACGGCAATGACTGCACGGTTGGCGACATCTGTCAGTCCGGCGCCTGCGTCTCTGGTTCCTCGGTTTGCGAGTGCCAGGCAAATGCGGAATGCTCGGACTACGAAGACGGCAACCTGTGCAACGGCACGCTCAAGTGCCAGAAGAACAAGTGTCAGGTGGATCCGATGACAGTCGTATTCTGCGATTCGTCGGAAGATTCCGCCTGTGCCAAGTCGGTCTGCGACGCAACGAGCGGGGAATGCAAGTTGGTTCCGGCAAATGCTGGACTGGGCTGTTCTGACAGCAACGCCTGCACGAGTGGAGACATCTGCTCGGGCAAGCAGTGCGTCGGCACGACTCTTTCTTGCGACGACGGAAACATCTGCACCATCGACTCCTGCGATGCTGGCAAGGGTTGCCAGCACGCCAACAACATCGTGGCCTGCAACGACGGCAACGCGCTCACGAGCGGAGACATCTGCTCACTGGGCGTTTGCTCCGGAGTGCTCGCGGTGGTGGAGTGTGACAACGACTCCGACTGCGACGACGGCAAGTACTGCAACGGCGCAGAGAAGTGCGTGGCCGGCAAGTGCTTTGGCGGAATCGTTCCGAGTTGCGACGACGGGATCGCTTGCACCGTGGACAGTTGCAACGAGGTTAGCAACTGCGTACACAAGACGGACAACACACTTTGCCCGCAAGGACAGAAGTGCGTTGGCCAGTCATGGTGGAGCGGTGAGCCAGAGGGGTGCGTGGAGTGCACATCAAACAGCGAGTGCAACGACTCCAACCCGTGCACCTCCGATTCCTGCGACTACGCCGTGGGCAAGTGCGTCCACGCGAACAACACCGCCACCTGCAACGACGGCAACGCCTGCACGAGCACGGATGTCTGCAAGGACAACAAGTGCGCTGGCTCGGCTGTCGCTTGCAACGACAACAACGAGTGCACGGTTGACTCGTGCGATCCGACGAGCGGATGCAAGTACACTGCCTTTACCGGCGGAGGTACTCTCACCTGCGGCGTCGGCGTCTGCACAGTCAGCACTAACAAGTGCCTCGCCGGAGTCAAACAGACCTGCACGCCAAAGACCCCAGTGGTCGAGGCCTGCGCCAATGGTCTGGATGATGACTGCGACGGCGCGGTGGACGAGGGATGCGCACCGCCTCCCCCTGTCCCACCGACATTCAAGGTTGAGGTTAGCTGTTCTGCTGGCGCTTGCGAACCGTGGATCTTCCACACCGCAGATGCTCCGGGAGAGCCAGTGGTCACTCTTGGCTCTGGCCCTCTCACAGCGACCTTGACCCAGAAGCAGGCCTGCGGCGACTGGGGCTTTGAGGTAGCGGTCCGCGACAAGACCGTTGCCACCTGGCCTTGGTATGGGTGCGACAGCGCGATCTCGCTCACTACCGTCACCGTCAAGGTGAACGGCGTAGTGAAGGCGGGAGTGCTGACCAAGCACCTGTGGGCCTGTCAGGGTGGCGGCGAGGGCAACCTCGTGTTTGCCAAGACATTGATCGGCTGCCCATAAGCCGGTTCCCAGCGATTGAGTCCAGTCTGGGTTAAGAACTATAGGATTCGTCAACGCGAGCTATAGCCGCGGCGATCTTCCAAGATTGCTTCGCTTTACTCGCAATGACAATGCGACAAAGGCCGGATGAGATTGAGCGCGCGACGCGTTCTCTCACCCGGCCTCTTTTTTTTCAAAAAATTAATGCTGATATGCCAAACGCATTTGCGTCATTTCTTTTTCCATTTTTTCTACCCTTTTTTGTAAATCTAAAATATCTTTAGCGTGCGCGTCAGCATCTTCCAAAGTTCTCTCGCTAAGTTTTTTTAAATCGAACTTGATATCGGCGATTTCTTTTTCAAGAAATATCAGACGATTTTCAATACTGTCCAATCTGCCCTCAACTCCGTCCAATCTATTTTCCACTTTATCCAATCTCACATCCACTCTGTCAAAACGTTCACCAACTTCTTTTTCAAATTTTGTAAATTCTTCTTTTATCACCATGTTATCCTTAAGAAAATCCAAAATTTCAGATGTGGTAACTTCATTGTTTTTTTGTTCGGACATATATTTTAATTTAAATTTTATAACTTCTTTTACATTTTATCATATGGCGTCGGGCTTGACAACAGCAGGCTATTTTGTTAAGCTTAAGTATTGCTAAAATGGCAATAAATTCGTTCTTTTTAAATGGACTTCCTTACCGCCTTATTGCTTAAAATAATTAAGCTGTAAAGCGGTGGGGAAGTTCCCCAACTACCGCAACCAATGAGCCTATGGTGGGCTCGAGGAGGTTCTTCAATGCGGAAGGTACTGTTGGTTCTGGCGCTCTTGTGCCTCATGGCGGCGGCTTGCCACAGCGGCAAGACCGTCAATCCGGAGCCCGCGACTGGCTCCACCTTCTCCAACCTCATCCTGGACCAGAATGGGAATCCGATCCCCTGCGACGGCGACCAGGACTGCGACGGTTTCGTGGACAAGGACCAGTGCATCTACGGCGTGGTGTGCGACGACGGCTTCTGCTCCACGCTCCTCTACGACACCTGCTGCGAGTCGGACGGCAATCAGGTCACCTGTCCGGCTTTCACGGCTTGCGGCAACGACGAGGAGTGCGACGACGCGAATGGGTGCACGAACGACGAGTGCAACACCTACCTGTTCGGCGGAGTTTGCACGCACTCTCCGGCCAACCTCGGAGCGACCTACTGTGGCATGGGCGCTTGTGCCAATTCGGCTCCTGTCTGTATTGATGGAGAGTTGAATAATGAGTCGTGCGCGCCCTTGCCGCCTTCCGCCGAGCTCTGCGACGGCCTGGACAACAACTGCGACGGCCTGGTGGACGAAGGCGACAATGCCTGCGGCGGTGTCTGTCCATTGGACAATCAACCTGGTTCGGCCTGCGACAGCGGCCTGGACCTCGACCTCTGCCTCGACGATATGTACTGGTGCGACGGCTGGAACGCCGTGGTCTGCCTCTGGGGCGGGGATGAGGACACCGAACTCTGCGACAGTTTGGACAACGACTGCGACAACGCGACCGACGAGGATTGGTCAACAGAGTTGGTGCAGTTGTGCTTGGTTGGCGTTGGTCAGTGCCAGATGCCCGGCCTCACGGTTTGTGATCCGAGCGGCGTTGGCACGATTTGCAACGCTGTGGCTGGTCAGCCTTCGGCCGAAACCTGCAACAACCTCGACGACAACTGCGACAGCGTGGTCGACGAGGGCAATCCTGAAGGCGGCGGCGCCTGCGGTGATACCAATGTCGGCGAGTGTGACTTCGGCGTGTGGTTCTGTGACAATGGCGGGCTCGTCTGCATCGGCTATGTCGGACCTTCGGACACCGAGCTTTGCAACAACCTCGACGACAACTGCGACGGCCTGGTGGACGAAGGCGACAATGCCTGCGGCGGTGTCTGTCCATTGGACAATCAACCTGGTTCGGCCTGCGACAGCGGCCTGGACCTCGACCTCTGCCTCGACGATATGTACTGGTGCGACGGCTGGAACGCCGTGGTCTGCCTCTGGGGCGGGGATGAGGACACCGAACTCTGCGACAGTTTGGACAACGACTGCGACGGCTCGGTGGATGAAGACTGGCCGGATCTGGGCGGACTCTGCTGGGATGGTGTCGGCGAGTGCTGGGCTTGGGGATGGATGATCTGCGCCGAAAACGGTCAGAGCACCATTTGCAACGCGGAGCCGCTACCTCCTTCCGACGAGCTCTGCGACGGTCTGGACAACGACTGCAATGGCGTGGTCGACGACAACAACCCCGAAGGCGGCGGCGCCTGCGGTGATACCAATGTCGGCGAGTGCAACTTCGGCGTGTGGTTCTGTGACAATGGCGGGCTCGTCTGCATCGGCTATGTCGGACCTTCGGACACCGAGCT
>CAYIOJ010000005.1:0-10478 GCA_964365025.1 uncultured Gammaproteobacteria bacterium | reverse complement strand
GTGACAATGGCGGGCTCGTCTGCATCGGCTATGTCGGACCTTCGGACACCGAGCTCTGCGACGGTCTGGACAACAATTGCGACGGCCTGGTGGACGAAGGTTGGCCGGTTGGTGCTCTTTGTGACGGCGGAGATTCCGATTTCTGCCTCAACGGCACCTACACCTGCCAGCCGGATGGCTCGGGCGTGGAGTGTGTCAGCGAAGTGCCAGAGGGCAACCCAGGTTACGAGGAGCTCTGCGACGGTCTGGACAACGACTGCAATGGCGTGGTCGACGACAACAACCCCGAAGGCGGCGGCGCCTGCGGTGATACCAATGTCGGCGAGTGCGCGTGGGGCGAGAAGGTCTGCATCAACGGCGAATTGTTCTGTGTCGGCGCGGTCAATCCGGACACCGAGCTCTGCGACGGTCTGGACAACGACTGCGACAACGCGACGGACGAAGGACTGGCCTGCTCCACCTGCAACAATCCCATTGGCGACCTGAACTGCTGGGGGCTTTACCCGGGCGCGACCGACGGCGACAACTGGCTTGACGGCTATTCCTGTCCAACGCTGGATCTGGATGAGTCCGGTTCCGAAGCCGTGTTTACCTTCAACAATGGCCTAGGTGGACTGTCGGTGAAGGTCAAGGTCGTGGGGATTGACCCGGTGGGAGCGAATTTGGACATCTTTGTCCTGAATTCGTGTGACCCAGCCAGTTGCGTCAAGTATGGAAAAACCAACCCCAATGCTTCGGTCACCTGGGAACCGTTGGCAAATACCGAGAACCTTGTGGTCGTGGATGGCTTTGCCGGCGCTAGCGGGTCGTTTAATTTGCAGGTCTCCTGCAAGGAGACAGCCTGCGATGACGGCCAGGACAATGATGTCGACGGTGACGCGGATTGCGCGGACAGCGACTGCGCCTGCGTGGTGGAGAACTGCGTGGACAGCGTAGACAATGACGCTGACGGCAAGATTGACTGCGACGACAGCGATTGCAAATTCGCAACCGTTTGTCTGCCGACCTGCCAGCCGTTGAGCGACATCGTCTGCGGCGTGAGCAAGATCGGCACCACCGTGGGCGCCGCCAACCTCATGAACGGATACTCCCCTTGTACTTCGTTTTATGAGGGCGGGCCCGAGGCCGTGTTCCAGTTCACGGCGCCATTCACCGGTTCGGCCACGGCCGGCGTCACCAGCAACACGGATCTGGATGTGGTGGTGCTGGAGGATATCTGCATGGCCAACCAGTGTTTGGCCTTTGGCAACTCCGAAACCACCTTCCCGATGGTGGCCGATACGGTCTACTACATCGTGGTCGATGGCTTCAGCGGCAATCAGGGCGACTACACGCTCTCCCTGTCCTGCGCGCCGTAGTCGTGCCAAGATGTCATTCCGAGCGTGGCGAGGAATCTCGCCGAGGATAAGGAGGTGAACTTTTGGGGTTTGGCAATCGCATAACGCGGTTTCCAACCCCTTTTTTTTATATTCTTTTTCTGATAAGATAATTTATATGCTTTGGCTATTTTATCTTTTAATTTTTCTCGCCCCTTTTACCGGCTTGGTGCTAGATTGGCATTCTTTTCAATGGTCTCGCCAAATTCCTTATCTTGGCTCTTTTGACGCTCCGGCGGCTGATTTTTTGGCATTGGTGGTATTGGCGGCGGTAATTTTTAGCACGCTATTGCGGGGCCGCAAGATGGAGCAAATCTATTCACCAAAGAAGGGGATTGCCGCGCCTCGCTTCGCTCGTCTCGCAATGACATACTCACCCATTGGTCTTTTTTTCTTTCTCCCATTTTTCATTATTAGCGCCCTGTCTCTTTTCCAAGTCGCGCCCGACCAATTCAACGGCTCTTTCAAATATCTTTTGCGTCCGATTTTATTTTTCTATCTGATGTGGGTGTTTTTGCCCATCCTTTTGATTGGCTCGGAGAAAGTTTTAAATAAAGTAGTAAAAATTTTTTTCTGGACCGGATTGCTCTCGGCTTTGATGGGTTTTATTTCACTTTTTTCCAATTCGGCAATTTTTGGCTTTTGGCAAAGAGCCGCGCCAATTTCTTTTTGGGGTTTCGCGCCTCTGGGATTTAATCATAATTTATTAGCCGAGGTTTTAGTCGCCACCATGCCTTTGGCTTTTTATTTATTCATGCGCGGTTCGGGACAAGTCAAAAAATTCTATTTTTTTAGCTCGCTTTTAATCGCGACTATCGCGCTTTTGACTTTTGCCCGCGCCGCTTGGCTCGCCTTGGCTACGCAGGTCATAATATATTGGTCATTGCGAAGGAGTTATCCGATGTCTCGGGTGGCGACTGAAGCAATCTCGCGCATTAAAAGACGAGATTGCTTCGCTCCGCTCGCAATGACTTTTCTTGTGTTTCCTCTTTTAGTCTACATGTTTTTATTTTCCATGAGTCCGATTGTACAGTCATCCAATTCCACACGATTGGATTTGACCGGCATTGCTTGGACTTATTTCAAACTGCATCCCTGGCTGGGCAATGGAGTCGGGACTTTTGTGCCTTTGGTTGAATCCACCCGTTTGTTCACGGTGGAGTACGGCGATCCATTGGACGCGCACGGCGTGATTCAGAAATTAATGGCTGAACAAGGGCTGTTGGGATTGATTACATTTTTTGTTTTTGTGGGCTGGATTTTAGGGCGAATCTGGCGCGGCCATCGCGCGGCAGACAGCGAGCATAAATTATTATTGCTTTGTTTGTTTATGTCCGTTTCCGGTTCGCTGGTTTATCAATTATTCAATACTTCCTATTACAACGCGCATTTGTGGTTGCCTGTTGGGTTGGCGTTGGCAGGAGTGAAAGTGTTTAAACAAGAAAAATAGTTATTTTTTGGCTAATTTTAGATAATATTTTCTGTTTTTTTCTTCTTGTAAATTAAACTTGACAAGTAATGCTATTCTGTTGTAAAGTAACATTGATATCATTTTCCTTCTTATGTTAAAAAATGAAAGAAACATTAATTATTTGCGGGAACAGATTATTCAGGCCGAAAATCGCGCCAAGGCCTATGTTTTTGATGAAAATAATAAAGCCCGCCCTCAACAGAGTATTTTTCTGAAATTTTCCAAATATCTAAAAGATTTTGAAGAAACCAGATCCGCGGCGCGGTGGGTTGTGTTTACAGGTTTACGCGGCGCCGGTAAAACGACCGTTTTATCACAACTTTTTTATCATTATAAAAATTTGGACGGTTATAGATTATTTTTATCCGTTGATCAAATCACGCAGATTTTGGGTTCGTCATTGAATGAAATTTTGGAGGCATACGAAGAATTATTGGGGTTTTCGTTTGAGCAATTGGATAAACCATTATATTTGTTTTTGGATGAAGTCCAATATGATGATAAGTGGGGCGTTGTTTTAAAAAGTCTGTATGACAGAAGCAACAAAATATTTATTTTAGCCACTGGTTCGGCGGCCTTGCTTTTGAATAATAATTCCGATATTGCCCGCCGCGCTATTTTCGAAAAATTATTTCCATTAAGTTTTACTGAATATCTAAAAATTAGAAATAATCGATTTGAGATAAAAGGTCTTGGAAAAAGTATTCGCAGCGCCCTGTTTAATTCATCAACTGCCGCTGAGGCGCATAATAATTTGCTTTCTCTTGAGCCGGAAATAAAAAAATATTGGCTGGGGGTGGATAAGCAGGAAGTGACAAAATACATTAAATACGGTTCGTTGCCTTTTATGGTGGCTTTAAAAAATGAGGCGCTTATCTATGATCAAGTCAATAAGACCTTGGACAAAATCATCAATAGCGATGTAGCCAAATGCGGACGATTTAATTCGGAGATAATTTCTAAAATTCCGTCTTTGTTATATGCTATCGCCGATATGGACGAGTTGAGTTTTAATAAACTGGCCGGAATTTTTGAAATCAGTCGTCCTAAAATAATGGAAATTTTTGAAATTTTGGAAAGTACCGAGACGATCACCCGTGTTTATCCTCACGGCTCGCATCTGAACCAAATTAAAAAAATTAGACAAGCTTCCAAATTTTTATTCGCGTCTTCGGCTTTCCGCGCCATGTATTACAATATGGTCGGCAATATAATCGGCAATGAAAATTATCGCGGCAAATTATTGGAGGATGTGGTCGGCATGTATTTAAACAGATTACTTTACAAAAAAATTAATGTGTCCATAACTTATGACAGTGCGCAAGGCGGAGCGGATTTTATCGTCGGCTGGGAAAGACAGAGAATAATCATTGAAGTCGGTTCCGGCGATAAAGGCGCGAGGCAAATAAAAAATACCATGGCCAAAGTAGAGGCAAGATATGGTTTTACCATTTCTAGCAATTATTTGAATTTAATACGCGATGAAAATATTTTACAAGTGCCGTTGGAATATTTTTTACTTGTATGAGCCAAAAAATTAAAATCATTTTTGTCATGAATGCAATGGAAATCGGCGGGGCCGAGAAGTTTTTTTATGATTTGCTAAAACATTTGGATAAAGAAAAATTCGCTCCGCAACTTGCGACGGTCATTGGCAGTGGAGCTTTGGAAAATGATTTCCGCGCCTTAGGATTACCAGTTCATATTTTTGGCCACCGTCGCCTGAGCTATCTGGGCGGTATCAGACAATGTTGGCAACTTTATCGCCTTTTTAAAAAAGAAAAACCGCAGATTGTCCATACGCAATTATTTGCCGCCGACCTGTGGGGCCGCTTGGCCGCCCGGCTTGCGCGAGTGCCAATTATCATCACCACCGAACAAAATATCAATTACGACCAGAGCTGGATTAGGGAATTATTAAAACGAATCACTTATCATCTGGCTGACGCGACTGTGGCCATTTCTTCGGCCGTGAAAAGATACGCGCGGTATAAATACAAAGTTCCCAAAGATAAAATTTTGATGATTCCGAATGATGTTGATGTTGATGAGTTTGAAAAACAATTGGCTTTATCGTCAGTGGTCAAACCGGCCAAGCCAGTGATTCTTACTGTCGGTCGCTTAGTTGAACAAAAAGGACAAAAGTATCTTTTAGAGGCCTTTGCCGAGCTTAAAAATAAAGAAAAATATGAATTATGGGTTGTGGGCGAGGGGCCTTTACGCGCCGTTTTGGAACAGCAAACCAAGGAACTGGGTATTGGTGAACAGGTGAAATTTTTAGGCGCCCGCCGCGACATTCCGGCTCTTTTATCACAAGCGGATCTGTTTGTTTTCCCATCATTGTGGGAGGGCTTGGGCATCGCGGTTTTGGAGGCGGCTCTGGCCAAGGCGCCGATTGTGGCTTCGGCCGTGGATGGAATTTTGGATATTATTGAAGACAATGAAACCGGCTATTTGGTGGAGTCGGGCGACAGCGAAGATTTGCAATTCACTATGGAGAAAATGCTGGCTAATCCTGGTCGGGCGAAATTTATGGCTGAGGCAGCTTATGCTAAAGTGAAAAATAATTTTGACATTA
Organism: uncultured Gammaproteobacteria bacterium; assembly: GCA_964365025.1. Taxonomy (GTDB): domain Bacteria; phylum Patescibacteriota; class Patescibacteriia; order Magasanikbacterales; family UBA10003; genus UBA10003. Next base: position 5,053 of record CAYIOJ010000005.1, on the reverse strand, counting down.
AGGTGGTGGTGCGGAAGTACGAGGAATTGTATCAGCACGTCATTGCGAGGAGCGAGCACAGCGAGCAACGAAGCAATCTCGTAGATATTTAAGATTGCTTCGCTTTGCTCGCAATGACAATATGAAGATTCTTCAAATCAATAAATTTTTTTATCGCCGTGGCGGGGCCGAAACGCATTTTTTGAACTTGTGTCGTCTTTTAGAATCGCGCGGACACGAAGTGATTCATTTTAGCACGATTGATTCTCGCAACGAGCCATCGCCATTTAGTAAATATTTTATTCCTTCAATTGATCTGCGCGCCCGTCACGGCTTGTGGGGCAGTTTGAAATTAGCTGAACACATTTTGTATTCAACCGCGGCCGCGCGCCAATTGGAGCAATTGATCAAAGACACCAAGCCGGATGTCGCGCATTTGCACAATATCTATCATCATCTTTCGCCGTCAATTTTACCCGTGTTGAAAAAGTACAACATTCCGATGGTGATGACCTTGCATGATTACAAAATTATTTGTCCCAATTACAAATTGTACACGCAAGGCGCGATTTGCGAACGATGTAAAAAACACAAATATTATCAGGCGATTTTACATCGTTGTATTTTTGATAAAATTTTGCCCAGCGCCCTGGCCGCTTTGGAAATGTCAGTGCATAAAATCTGGGGCGTGTATGAAAAAAATATTGATTTATTTATCAGCCCGAGTGTTTTTTTGAAAAATAAATTATTGGAGTGGGGGATTGAAAATAAAATAGAAGTTGTGCCGAATTTTTTCAGTCCCGCGCCCGCGTTTTCAATCCGCGCATCAGATGAAAATTATTTATTATATTTCGGCCGCTTGACTGAAGAAAAAGGCCTTTTGACCTTAATTTGGGCAATGAAACAGTTGCCGGATATTAAATTGCGTTTAGTTGGCGACGGGCCTTTGAAAGAAAAATTGCAAAATTTAGTTGATATGCCTGATAATATTCAATTGGTCGGCCACAAATCAGGCACTGAATTAGCGCAAGAAATTGCCGGAGCCCGCGCCGTAGTCGCGCCGTCTGAATGGTATGAAAATTATCCCTTGTCTGTTTTAGAAGCCATGGGTCAAGGCAAGCCAATGATTGCCGCGAATATCGGCGGCTTGCCCGAAATCGTGCATGACAAAAAAACCGGCTTACTTTTTCAATCAGGCAACGCCAATGATTTGGCAGAAAAAATTAAATTATTATGGAACGACGCGGCTTTGGCGCGAAATTTGGGACAGGCAGGTCAAAAGCAAGTGAGTGAGGAAAACAATCCAGAGGCGTATTATAAAAGAATTTTGGCAGTGTATAAAAGATTACATGACGAAATGAATTGAGTAAAGGGTGTGCCTATTCTTTTTTGCACCTGCCTGCCGGCAGGCAGGGTCGCGGCGACAGTCCGCAGCAAAAAAAAGATATAGGCACACCCTTGAAATACTTTGTTATGTTGGAAAGAAAAATTTGGCTAAAACAATTCAAATTTTGGACTATTGTTTTGACAACGCTGTCTTTAGCCGTGCCTTTTGGCTTGGGTCAGGCCGTTATTTTAAAACCGACTTTCCCCCGTCTTTCCAATTATTTTTTATCCTGGGAATTGAGCGACGAGCAGGCGCGCGAACTGGCCAAATGGGATTTGGTGATTTTGGACATGGAACATCAGGTGAAAAATAAGGAAAAGATTTTAAAAATGCGCGAATTGAATCCGAAAATAATTATTTTGGCCTACATCGCCACGCAGGAAATTCGTTCTGATGCCGTACAATTATCACCATACATTCCTCTGCGCGCCGAACTTTATCAAGGTATTCAGTCCGGTTGGTGGCTCAAACGGCCTGACGGGACGCAAGTTAGTTGGTGGCCGGGTACGGTGATGCTCAATGTAACCGATGTCGCGCCCAAGGTTAATGGTCAAAATTGGAGCGAGTATTTTTCCAGTTTTGTGATGAATAAAGTTTTGGTGAGCGGCTTGTGGGACGGGATTTTTTTTGACAATACTTGGAACAGTTTAACTGGTATGGTTGGTGATAATTTAGACATTGATGGCGACGGCGCGGTAGAGGCAAAATCGGAAATTGAAGCGGCTTATCGTCGCGGCCTGGCGGTGGTGTTTAATAAAATTCGTTTAGTCGGGCCGCAATATCTTCTAATGGGTAATGATGGTGATATTTTCACTGAATTAAACGGCATGCAGTTGGAAAATTTTCCTTACGCGCGCGGTTGGAGTAAAATGATGCGCGATTACGCCGTTTATCCAACTGTGGCCGCGCCTCCGGCTTTTAGCGCTTTTAACGCCAACACCGCCAATATTGGTGGGCGCGATGATTATCAAAAAGCGCGTTACGGTTTGACCAGCGCGCTTTTAGCCGACGGATTTTATTCTTTTGATTTGGGCGATCAAAATCATGGTCAGACTTGGTGGTATGACGAGTATAATTTTTCTTTAGGCGAGCCGGCCGGCCAGGCGTTTTTAGTAAAAAATAAAGGCCCTGAAACAAGTTCAGGGCAATCAGCTTCGCTGATTGATTTTAATCAACGCGGATTGTGGCGCCGTGATTTCAAAGCCGGTTTGGTGTTGGTAAATTCCGGCAATACGGACCAGACCATTGACCTGGGCGGCGAGTATGAAAAATTGCGCGGCACGCAAGACCCGAGCGTCAACGACGGTTTGATTGTTTCAACCGTTACTGTTCAGCCGCAGGACGGTTTGATTTTGTTGCGACCGTTGGATGAGTTGACTGGAGCGTTTTTCCGCAATGGTTCTTTCGCGCGCGTTTTTAATTCGCAAGGCCAGAGTTTGCGCAATGGTTTTTTCGCGTATCAAAAACAATTTAAAGGCGGGCAATATCTGTATCGTGGTGATTTGGATAATGATGGAGAAATAGAAACTATTCGCTTGCGCCTACCTGCCGGTAGGCAAGGCGGTTCGGCGGTGGAAATTTATAAGGGAGAAAATTTTTGGTTTAGTTTTAGTCCGTTCGGTTCTAAATTCAAAGGCGATTTGAGTTTGGCCGTGGGTGATTTGGATAATGACAGCGTTAAGGATTTGGTGGTAGGACAGCATTCGGCCGGTAATGAAATCAGAATTTTTGATCTGCAAGGCAAGCAAAAAGGCAAGAGTTTTTACGGTGTTTATAAAGGTTACACCGGCGGAGTTAATTTAGCCGCGGCTGGTTCTCAAATCGCGGTGGCACAGACTCGCGATTCCTTGGCAATAAGAATGATAAATCAAGAGGGAAAATTGTTGAAAAAGTGGGCGGCTTTTACCGGTTCTGTTAAAGGTGGGGTGAACATCGCCGCCGGAGATATTAATGGCGACGGCCAGGCGGAAATTGTGGTTGGCCGCGGTTTTGGCAAGCCGGAAATCAAAGTCTTCAGCGCGGCCGGCAAGAAAATTGGCAAGAGTTTCCTTGGCGCTTCGGCTAAAGGCAAAATCGGCATTGGCGTGGCGGTGAGCGATGTTGATAATGATGGCATCGGGGAAATTATTTCTCTTTCCACGGAAACATTTACAACCGTCATGAAATAAAATCTAAAGGGGTGCGCCTATTCTTTTTTGCACCTGCCTGCCGGCAGGCAGGGTCGCGGCGACAGTCCGCAGCAAAAAAAAGATATAGGCGCACCCCGTATTTAAGCTGTCGCCAATATCTTTTTAATTTTAAATATTGGCAAATTGGAACAATCCGCGCACATTACTCTCTCGTAGACGGCCTCAAGCAAAGGCAAAATCATTTCCCAATTGTATTCTTTTTCCACCAATTGGCGGTTTTGAATTTGGGACACTTTTCTAATGGCCGGATTTTGCAAAACCCAAATCAGTTTGCGGGTCAAATCAGACACGCTGTTGTGTTCAAACAAAAATCTTTTATCAATAATAATTTCTTGGTGCTCCGGAATATCAGAAACAACCGCGGCTTGGGCATAGCTCATTGCTTCCAACACTACCAAAGGCAAGCCCTCGGATTGTGAAGGATGCGTGAAAAATAACGATCCGGAAAACAAATCAGACAATTCTTTGCCTTTTTGCCAACCGGTAAAAACAATATCAGGTAAATTTTGTGTCATGGCGCGCAGATATTCCACATAATGGTCGGTGAAAGAGCCGTCGCCGACAATTACCAATTTTAAATTTTTAGCCAATGACGGCTGTTGGTTCTTTAATTGGTGAAAGGCTTCAATCAGATAATGAATGGCTTTGTGCGATACTAAGCGCGAAACCGCCAAAATATATTGGTCTTTTTTCAAACCAAATTTGGCTAGAGTTTGGCCATTGGATTTTTCAACAATCGTAATGCCGTTGGGCAAATAGATCGCCTCGCAGTTGTATTTATTTTTAACATATTTTTGTAAAGTTTGTGATACCACAATAGTTTCGTGTGGAAATTTGCAAGCCGCGAATTCGCCCAATTTCAACATCAATTTGGCAAACCAATTCCATTTGCCGTGCAAACGATCTTGGCAGTGAAAAGTAACAATCACTTTGGCGCGCGGTTTTAAAAGGCGCGGAATAAAAGCCAGCAAAGCCGGGCCCACGCCGTGATAATGAATAATGTCAAAGTCGCGGCGCAAAGCGTCAATGGTGGCAAAAAAAGTGTGAGTGATGGTGTCTAAATTTTTGGTGTGGATTGACGGGACAAAACGCAAAATCACGCCTGCCTGCCGGTGAGGCAGGCCCTGATAATTTGAGCGTTTTGGCGAGTACCAACTGCGGGAATAAACGGTTACTTGGTGGCCGTTTTTGACTAAGCGAGTGGCCACTTCTTCCACATGTCGTTCCACCCCGCCCCAAACAGCCGGCAAGCCCTTTTGTCCGATCATGGCTATTTTCATATATGGTTTTGTCGCAATTTAAGCCAAATCAGGCCTAAATTTTAACCATATATTATAGCACAAAAACGCCTCTTTGTCAAGAGGCGTTCTGTGGATATTTAGATTGGTATCACATTTGTAGCAGGCTCGGCAAGTGATTTTCTTTGCTCGGATAACTCGCATGGCACTCGTGTTGCGTTAACTTTTCGCTAACTTAAGCGACATTTGTCGTTCATTAA
>CAYIOJ010000004.1:0-39934 GCA_964365025.1 uncultured Gammaproteobacteria bacterium | reverse complement strand
TAGCCGCCGAATTTCCGAAAACCCCTAGTCCGAAACCCGCCCGCATTCCTCCCCAGACCCCTCCTGCGGGCGGGAAATCAGCCGAGGCAGGGCGAATCCAAAACCCCAGACAAATTGTTTCGCCCTGCCGAGTCCTTTTTAGTAGTTTTAATCATTTGGATTTTGCTCGAAATAGTTTCGAACTTTGTCCAACAAACACCGCCAATTTTCATCCATGAACAAACTGCCTAAAATTTGTAAAGATTGCGGCCCTTTGCCCACCAGTCATTTTGTAAAATACGTCAAAAGCATCACGGATTATATTTTGCCGAAAATAAACTTTTCTCAACTGCCGATTAATGACGACATCATTGACAAAATTTTTTTAAAACTCGGTCTTTTAAAAAAAGAAACGAGATTTCCTCGCGAAAAAATCTCGCTCCGCAGCATGGTTTTTATTGATGAGGCCAAAAAAAGAGGTCTTAAATTCTGGGCGCTGAAAAGCCGCTTTGGCTATCTCAACACTTTCCACATGGAGCGAAACAAAAAAATATTTTCCTTTGAAGGATTGCCGCGCGCGGAATTTTTAAACACCGAGGTAACCGGACTAGTTGATGATAAAGCCGCGGTAAAAAAAATCTTAATCCAAAATCAAATACCCGCGCCAAAAGGAAAATTATTTTGGTTGTTTGAGAAAAAAAAGGCCTGCTCCTACGGCCGCCAACTCGGATTCCCTTTAGTCGTCAAACCGCGCTCCGGCTCTATCAGCCATCATGTGACAGCCAATATCAGAACCGAAGACGAACTAATCAGAGCAATTAAAAGCGCGGTCAATTATGAACCTTCATTTATAGTGGAAAAGCATCTGGAAAATACAAAAATTTTCCGCGCCACCATTATTGATAAAAAACAACTGGCTTGCGTGGAAAGAATTCCGGCGCATGTGACCGGCGATGGAACTCATACTATCCGAGAACTGATTGAAATAAAAAATACTGACCCGCGCCGCGGCCAGCCGCGCGCCAAAAATACCACTCTTTATAAATTGGTCATTAACGATACCAGTGAGCGTCTTCTGCGCGAACAAGGATTCGACTTGGACCGCGTCCCGACGATTGGACAAAAAGTATGGTTGCAAAATAAAATTATTCTGGATCTGGGCGCCGACCTACTGGAAGTCACCCCGCGAATACATCCTGATAATATGGCGCTTTTTATCAAAATAACAGAAATTTTTAACACCCGGCTCATCGGCATAGATTTTCTAGCTGAAGATATCGGCCGTTCGTGGAAAGAACAAAACGCCGGCATTATTGAACTGAACAGCTTGCCCTATATTGATATGCATCATTTCCCCACTTGGGGACAACCAATTAATGTCGCGGCTTATGTCTGCGATCTGGTGGAAAAATATTATTAATCCAATAAATATGCCAACCAAACGCAAACTCAACATCGCCATTCTCTTTGGCGGCCGCTCGGCCGAACACGAAGTATCTTTACAATCGGCCAAAAATGTAATCGCGGCGCTGGACAGAAAAAAATATCATCCTATTTTAATCGGTATTGATAAAACCGGCCGCTGGTTTTTGAACAATGAATCGCAATTTTTGCTTAATTCAAAAAATCCCCGACTCGCCAAGCTAAACCGATCGGGCGGCAACATTGCCCTGCTTCCGCAAAGCCGCGGAGAAATTACTAATTTCGCGCATCCTCAAAAAAAACAAAAAATTGACGCGGTTTTTCCTATTTTGCACGGCCCATTTGGCGAAGACGGCACCGTGCAAGGGCTTTTAAAACTGGCCGATATACCTTTTGTGGGGGCGGGTGTCTTGGGCTCGGCCGTAGGCATGGATAAAGACGTGATGAAGCGGCTTTTGCGCGACGCCGGCCTGCCTGTTGGCAAATTTTTGGTTTTTAAAAAAATAGACAAAATCAATTTTGAAAAAATTGCCAAACAACTTGGTTTGCCATTATTTATCAAACCCGCCAATCTCGGCTCGTCAGTCGGCATAAGCAAAGCAAAAAATAAAAAAGAATTTATTAAAGCCGTGGCCGAGGCGTTTAAATTTGACACCAAAATTTTAATTGAAGAATTTATTGACGGCCGCGAAATTGAATGTTCCGTGTTGGGAAACGAATATCCCATCGCTTCTCTGCCCGGGGAAATCATTCCCAGCGCCGACTTTTATTCTTACGATGCCAAATATATTGATGATAACGGCGCGCGGCTGGAAGCGCCGGCCAAATTGCCGCGAGCGACGCGCAAAAAAATTCAAAAATTAGCAGTAAAAACATTTCAAATACTATGCTGTGAAGGCATGGGCCGAGTGGATTTTTTTCTGAAAAAAAATAACGAAATTTTTGTTAATGAGATCAACACTATTCCCGGCTTTACCGCCATCAGCATGTACCCGCGGCTGTGGGCAAAAAGCGGACTCACCCGTACCAAATTAATAAACAGATTGATACAACTGGCCTTGGATAGATTCAAAAAAGAAAGCCGGCTAAAAATATCGCGCTGATTGTGTTTTTCTGTGGATAAGTAGTAAGTAGAATGTGATATAATAAAATCATTAAATTAATTATTTTTAATTTTGACTCAAATATGAGGACTCTTCTTCATAAGTCAGGGCTAACAATGGCGTTTTTTGCGCTAGTGATTAGCCTTTTTTTAGTTGGGCAAGCATCGGCCCAGACTACGACTGGCACAACTGCCAGCACTGATCCCCAAACACAATGCACTACTCAGGGATATGTCTGGTGCAATAGTTCTAGTGGCAGTGGTTGGTGTACTAACTCTACTACCGGCACTTGTCCGGCTTATGACGCGGCTTCTTGTTCCGCTCAAAACGGCAAATGGTGCAATAGCTCCAGCGGTTCAGGATGGTGTTCGTCTGACGCCAACTATCAATGTCCGGCTTATGATTCCGCTTCCTGCTCCAGCCAAGGCGGCGAGTGGTGCACGTCACAATATGGCGGTACAGGCTGGTGCGCTTACGCTTCCAGCGGATCTTCCTGTCCAATCAATGATCAAGCCACCTGCACATCCAAAGGCCGCAGCTGGTGCACGCCTCAATCAGGCGGCATGGGCTGGTGCACCACCAGCGCCACGGAAAAATGCCCGGCTTATACCGAGGCCGATTGTCAAGCCCAAGGCCAAACTTGGTGCGTGTCCCCTGGCACAGCCACAACCAGCGGCTGGTGCACGAGCAGTTGTCCTTACAGCACCACTACTACAACAACTGACGTCAAAACCACCTGTACCAATTCCGGATATAAATGGTGTCTGAATTCCGACAGCGCAACCGGCTGGTGTTCATACAATTCATCAGCCACCTATACTTGTCCGGCTTATGATGCGGCTTCTTGTAAAGCTCAAAGCGGCGAATGGTGCACTTATTCTTCCGGCACTGGCGGCTGGTGCGCCACCGGTAGCGGCTCATCCTGCCCCATCAACGACAAAGCCTCCTGTGAAGCCAAAAGCCGAAAATGGTGTACGAGCAACTACGGCAGTGGCTGGTGTACATCCACAACTACGGAAACTTGCCCATCTGACACCGGTACCACTCCCACGCCAACAACCCCAATGCCCTCCTACACCTGGCCGAGCACCCAAAACGAATGCGAAAAATATCTAGGCAAATGGTGCCCCAACACCAACACCAGTAGCTACAGCTACAGCACCGGCTCTTGCAATATGGCCAATCAAAAATGTTGGGAACCCTCCAAGCCCGGCTACATGACTTGCTGGAATAATACGCAAGTGCCAAGCGCTTCCTCTTGTCCAATCACGCCAATTACTGAATCTGACTGCACTGGCAAAGGATACAACTGGTGCAAATCAACCTCGTCCTACTCTTCTTATTCCAGCGGCTGGTGCAGCGCCACTCCTTGCTCGGTAATGGCGCCATCCGGCAAAATGACTTGCCCTGACGGAGTAAGTTTTGGCGCCACCTTGAGCGAATGCCCAACCAAAACCACAACCACTCCCACGCCGACACCAACGCCGGAACCTACTTACAAATACTGCGCCGATGGTTCTAAAGTACCCGCGGGAACTGATTGTTCCACAACTTACATTTGTCCAAATGGTACCGCGGTCAAAACATATGACCAGTGTCCTAAACAAGAAGACTCTGTGGCCACTTGTCTGCAAAAAGGCGGTATGTGGTGCTATGATGACAGCGCCAAAAAAAGTGGCTACTGCTCCACTAACGGTTCTTGCAAATCCATGCCCACATCGCCAGAGCCGACACCTCAACCGCAACCAGAACCAACTCCATTGCCATCGCCAGACATGTCCAAACAAATTGAACGGGAAAAGAAAGATATGCTCCGCGAATTGCGCATGTTTGAAAGATACTTTAAAAAATTGAAGGACGCCACCATGCTCTCCAAAATCGCGGCCTTAAGCGACAAAATTCAAAAAATTGATGGCAAAACTGAAGGCGCGATGAGCGTGATGGAATCCATGCGCGAAGAAATACAAAATATGCGCGAGGCCTATCAGGACGCGCAGGACAGCGACAATCAAATCAACGAACGGGAACGCGATGAAAAATTCCAAAAACAGGCCCTGCGCGACATGAAACGCGGCGTCAAAATGCTCGAAAAATTCATTAAAACCTTGGAACTCAAGATCAATCGCCTGGAAAAAAGCGGATTTACGGTTGACGCCTCTTTCAAAGACCTCGTAACTAAAGCCAAGGAGCTCATCGCCAGCGCGAAGACCGCGGAAACCTATGATGAAATCAGAGATGTGATGGAGCAGCTGCCGGAACTAATTGAAGATTTGAATGAATTTATGCCCAAACTGGATCAACTGTCGCGCATTCCGCAGGCGCTGAAATTAATCACGACGCGCGTTACGGCAGCCAGCCGACTGATCAAACAAACGGAAGCCGCGGCCAGACGCCTCAAATTTGACGCCACGGAAGAAATCGCGAAAATGCAGGCGCTGTTGGAAGAAGTGAACGCGGCGGTGGAGCAAATCAAATCCGCTTCGTTTGAAGACGACCTGTTTGATTTTGTGCAGGACAATGTTATAGAAAAATTGGCCGACATTCAACAAATCTCCGACAACTTAAAAAATGTTGCGAGCGTGAAAAAATATATTAATCAAGCGGCGGCCAACATCAAAAAATATGAACAGCGCGTCATCAAACTGGAGAAAAAAGGTGAAGACACCAATGAAGCCCGCTTCCTCTTGAACGAAGCCAAAACGCACTTAGACGATTTACGTTCCTTGGCCAATCAAAAACTTACCGAGGATTCCGCCATGGAAATTATTGAACATTTGCGCGCTTTGACTGATACCATGGAACAGCTGGGTCAAGTATTAAGACTCATTACTCCGGACGCTTTGGAACAGCAACTAAAGAAATCCCTGCAGGGCGGCGGCTCGCTATTTAAGCCATTTGAAGTGAACGAGATTGAAAAACTGATGATCAAGGCGTTTCACGTGGCCAATTACTTCCGCCTTTCACCCCAGCGTTCGCTCGCGATTTTGATGGAATAGACATACAAAAACAAAACACTCCGCCTTTGACTGGCGGAGTGTTTTGTTTTACAATGGCCATACTATGCTCATCATGCTTCATGGCGCTGACACTTGGCGCAGCCGTCAGCAATTAAAAAAAATGATCGCCGAATTCAAAGCTAAACGCGACCCGTCCGGCCTGAATTTAAATGTCTTTGCCGCGGAAAAAACCGAAGGAGCGGAAATGCTGGAAGCCATGGTAGCCAGTCCTTTTTTAGCTGAAAAAAGATTAACCGTGTTGGAACGCCTGTCCGAAAATAAAAAAAAAGATTTATGGGCCAACCTGTTGAAATTAATTAAAAGCAAGAAATTGCCTGACACATCGGCGGTGATTTTTTGGGAAGGCGAAATTAAATTAAATTCTCATCCTCTTTGGGAAACTTTGGCCAAACAAAAATTCTCGCAAAAATTTGAACTGCTCTCCGGCTCTAAATTAAGCCAGTGGATTAAAACGGAAATTGCCAATCGCGGCTTGGAAATTGAGCCCCTTGCTCTGACGGCTTTGGCTAATCACCCGTTTGATGGTTTGTGGCGATTAATCAACGAGCTTGATAAAATAACAGCCTACTTATCCAAAGAACCGGAGAAAAAAATTGCTCTCAAGCATTTAAATCTTTTTTTGGACGAAGCCGGCGACGAAAATATCTTTCATTTTTTGGACGCCCTCACGGCGCGGCGAGCCAAAGAGGCCATTAAGCTTTTATACAACCAATACGACAGCGGCGAAGAACCGGGTAAAATTTTCAATTTGATTGTCGGGCAATGGCGCAAATTATTATTGCTCAAAGATTATTTTGCTCTCAACCCCGGCGCCACCTCGGATAAAGCGGCCGGGGCCTTGGATATTCATCCGTTTGTAGTTAAAAAAACCCTGGCCATTTTGCCGGGTTTTACCTTTGCCAAATTGAAAGAAATCTATCGCGAATTATTGGAAATTGACGCCAAGGCCAAAAACGGCGAAGAGGATTACAAAACTTCTTTGGAAATGCTCGTGGCCAAAATTTGCCGCTAATGTCATTTAATAGCGTTAATTTTCGCCATCAACCTGGACTTCATTCTATTGGCGGTATTTTTCTTTAGCACGTTGCCTTTGACCGCCTTGTCACAGGCCTGTTGCCACTCCACCGCCATTTTTTTCAATTCATCTTTAGCCTTGCCCGCCAGGGCTTTTTTGATTTTTCTGGTCAAAATATCAAGACCGGCTTTGATTTTAGCATGTTTAGCCGTGGCTCTTTTTGTTTGTCGCAAGGCCTTGATGGCCGCTGGTTTATTAGGCATAACTGATTATTTTACGTCATCCCCCGATTTAATCGGGGGATCCAGGTGAATTATTCAATGTTTCAAGTATATAAAAATAAGTTAAAAATGTCAAGCGGCTACTCTTCCGTCACCGGCTTATCAATCAGTGTTGGTTCAATCTGACTTTCGCCTCCGCTGATTTTCGCCACATCTTTATCAATCTTTTTAAATTCTTTGTAAGACAAATTATACGCGTTCACGGCCGTGCCCAAATGCCCGCCCAACTTTTTCATATAATCGTCGTAGGCCAGCAGATGTTTGCCCAAATCCCCTATTCTTTTAATAATATCTTTAATGGATTCCTCCATTTGCAAAGCGCGCAAGCCCTGCAAAACTGTTTGCAAGTATGCCAAAAAGGAAGTAGGCGAAACGATAATCACGTGTTTTTCTTTAGTGGCGTATTCAATCAAATCCTTGGTATTGACTTTCAGGCCACCCACTTGATTCACAAGCAGATCATAATAAATTGCTTCGGCCGGTATAAACATAAAAGCGAAATCCGTAGTGCCCTGGTTGGGCTGGATGTATTTGGCGGTTTCGTCAATGCGGTTTTTCAAATCCTGTTTGAACAATTTTTCAAATTTTTCTTTTTCCGTCTGGTCGGTTTCGTTGATAATACGGTTGTAATTTTCCAAAGAAAATTTGGAATCAATGGGAATAATTTTGTCTTTTACAAACACGGCCGCGTCCACGATCAATTCGCGTCCGTCCTCATCCTGCCCCAGATTGTATTGCATGGCAAAACATTTCGGCGGCAAAACATTTTTCAAAACTGTTTCCAAATAATACTCGCCCAAAATCCCGCGCTGTTTGGGATTTTTTAAAATGTCTTCCAATGATTGCAATTGCTCGGCGAAACTGGCCACATTTTTATTCGTTTCTTCCAGCTTGGTCAATTTTTCCGTCACCTCTTGAATCACGCGCGTGCTGATGCCGTACTGCTGTTGCACTGATTTGTGTGTTTCGGTTAATTTTAAATCCACGGCGCGCGTCAATTCATTCAACTGATTTTGCAAGAGCACAAATCCTTGTTCATTTTTTGGTTGATTAAGAGCTTGAAGTTTTTTGTATAACAAAAACAAACCGATGAGAATTATAAAAAAAGCGATGACAAAAATAATCAAAATAACGTTTTGCATATATTATATTCTAAACTTTTTGAGATAAAAAAACAAGAGGATAAAAAAACCGCGAGTCATCGTTACAATGACACGCGGGTATTGTTCGAACTGAATCGATCAGGACGAGGCCTGAAAGATCTGGGACGGCCGCGGCGCGGGAGCACCGTCCCGAAGCGGCGGCTCCGCGAGGATCTGTTCAATGCGGCTCATTGCCGTCTCCGTGGCTGTAGAACCGGCCTGCCGCGAACGACTGGCAATGATGGTGCTGAAGGCCTTCTTGACGCCACCGCCAATTACACCCCAGGCATTACACTTGCGAATCAGCTCGGCCATTGCCCAGCCAATATCGTCTCCGTCAGCCAGACGAGCCAAAGGCCCGTCGTTGCAAAACATAAAGGCCGTGAGAACGCTACGGTGCTGCGATATGCTTCGATCAAAAGCAACCACGTCCAGACGACTCAAGTTCTGCAAGGCCGCCTCATCCAAGTCGCCGCGCACCAAGAGATCGTAGACTCGCCGGCCGCGTTCGTTCAGACGGCACATCACCCACAACGAGCCAATTGACGCCTGACGCAACAGCTCCAACAAGTGCTGATTAATCGGCCGCTCATCTACAGTAGTGTCGTGGATAACTGTCAAATTAGCCCGATGCCCGTCCTTTTCAGCAACAGCTTTTTTTTTGGCGACAATTAACTTGACCGAGACAATGATAAGGAGCCATAACAGCAACCCTATGAAAGCGGCAATTATAACTATTAGCTCCGTCATCTTTCCCTTACCTTTCTGTTGTTATTTCCCCCTAGTTCCTACTTAAAATATTAACAAAGAATTATCAAGATTGTCAAACTTATAAATATATGATTAAATATAGAAAAGACCGTTGTTAATGCTGGATTCCCGATCAAGTCGGGAATGACAGTTCTCGGATAGCATAATTTTGCGGTTAAAAATAGCCTAAAATAATTTAGCGACGCTTATAAATTAATAAACTTAGCTAAAAAGGCACACGCCCCCATAGTTCAACGGATAGAACAGGCCCGTCCTAAGGGCAAGATGTGTGTTCAATTCATGCTGGGGGCAAAAACTATCAGGGCCCATAGTAAAGTGGCATTACGTGGCATTCGCATTGCCAAGGCCCGGGTTCGATTCCCGGTGGGTCCAAAAAAGCGATTTGTCTAGACTATCCTAGACAAATCGCTTTTTTGATTAAAAATTTGTCTAGGATAGTCTAGACAAATTCAACTGTGGATAACTTCTCAATACCCTGTGGATAACTGCACACATATCCCCGCACCACCTACTGTCAGTTGTCATTCCCGATCTGATCGGGAATCCAGACAATTGGCCGCTGAATACCCGCTCGGAGGCGGGGATGACAAAGTAATTATGTTATTAAAGAATATATGTGAATAACTATCCTGGCGTACCACGGCTTTAATCTTAGGAGTCTGTCGCCAAATACCACTTCTACTGCAAATCCATAATTTCGGCCAAAATTCTAGATTTTCGTTGGCGAATCGCGGATAGTATCTAATTTATGCAACATTATCAATTAATTAAATTAGTTCCACAGGAAACTTAAATCTATCACAAAATACCTTATTTTTATTTATTTTTAACTAAAATATAATAATATATTGAGTCGGAAAATAAATTTTTATCCTCTTATGCCACCGAGTTTTGACAGAAATGGCAAACCAAACCAATTTGTGCTATAATTTTATCAACACCAATTCTTATGCTTAAAAACATTTGCTTTAAAAAACAATCCGGCTTTACCCTTATTGAAATGGTGGTAAGCATATCTATTCTGGTTTTAGTCATGCTTGGCATTTTTGGCGCTTTTCAATATACTTATAAAATCATTTATCGCGGCAAGATTCAAATTTTATCCACCCAATTAGCCAACGAACAGCTAGAAATTATCCGCAACCTGCCTTATGAAAAAGTCGGAATTGTGAACGGCATTCCCTCCGGCGTGCTTATTTACGAACAAACACAAGAACGCAATAGCGCTACTTTTAAAATTACCACCACTATTCACAATATTGACGACCCTTTTGACGGCACCATTGGCGGCTCACCGGATGATTTATCCCCAGCTGATTCTAAAGAAGCTGAAATAACCGTAGCTTGCCTTTCCTGCGCCATGCCCACAGCGCCAATAATACTTAATACGCGCATTGCCCCAAAAGGTCTGGAAAGCGGCACTGGCGGCGGCGCGCTCTTCATTTCTGTGTTTGATTCTACCGGCGGGGCCGTAGCCCAAGCCAATGTGCATATTGAAAAAGACGCGGATAAAGACGGCGCGCCGGAATTAACTATTGACGACGTCACCAATAACACCGGCGAATTACGTTTAATTGATATGCCGCCGGCTGTGGAGGCGTATAAAATTACAGCGACCAAAAGCGGCTACTCAACGGATAAAACCATTCTCGCGAGCGAAAGTAATCCCAATCCGTTAAAACCTCCGGCCACAGTCGCGACGCAGGCTGTAACCAACATCAGTTTTGCCATTGACAAAGTCAGCAGTTTTAATTTAAAAACGCAAAATGTTTATTGTTCCGCAATCGCGGGCGTAGCCATTGACGCGCATGGTTCAACAATTATCGGCGCCAATCCCGACATTTACAAATACGATCAAACCATCACCACCAATGGCGATGGCCAAAAAACCTTATCCAACATGGAATGGGATACTTACTCTTTCGTCCTGCCAGGCGCGTCATCATACGATATTGCCGGCAGTATTCCCACTCTGCCCGTGGCCTTGGCGCCAAACGCGCAACAAGATCTGACTTTCATTTTAAAAACTCACGCTACCAATTCGCTTTTAGCAACCATAAAAGACAGCTCCACGAAATTGCCGCTGTCCGGCGCGAAAATAACCATTACTAAAAATACCTTTATTGACGACCTGACCACCGGCTATGGTTATCTGCGGCAAACCGATTGGTCGGGCAGTTCGGGCCAAGCGCAATTTATTGATGAAACAAAATTTTGGGAACAGGATGGCAATGTGGAGATAAATAATCCGGCAGGGGATTTGTTTTTAAAAAAATTCGCCGGAAAATATTTTCTCTCGGGCGTTTTGGAATCGTCAACTTTTGATACCGGCGCGGCCAGTAATTTTACCAATCTGATCTGGGAACCCCTGGCCCAGCCGCCTGCTTGCGGCAACACACCGGTTAAATTTCAAATCGCCACCGCCGCCACGGCCACGCCCGAAAGTTGGAACTATAAAGGGCCGGATGGCACGAGTTCCACCTACTATACCGCGAGTGACGCCAATATATCTTCGGCACACAATGGCGATAAATATTTGCGCTATAAGCTAATTTTAAACACAGACAGCGACAAATGCACGCCGCAAATTTCCGATGCGGCCGTGAGTTTTACCTCGGGCTGTACTCCGCCCGGCCAGGCCTTTTTCTCGGGCTTGGACAGCGGCGCCTATACTGCCACCGTGGAATTAAATGATTATCAAACAATAAACACCGAAATCGTGGTCAGCGGCAGAACGCAGGTGGAGATATTGATGAGTCCTTGAAAAAAACAAACTTAAAATATATCAATCAACTGCAACAGCACTCCCGTAACATCCGCGTTATTCATCGCCTTAATTCCGATATTGAATGTCTGCGCGGCGGAGTCAATGATTTTCGGCGCGCCGCCGTCAATTCTCAATCCGATGGATGGCTGGTTCAAGGTGCTCGTGGCGTAATTTCTAATTACGCTGTTTTTAATTTCAATCTGGCTCGCATTTTTCAAATGCATAGCCACACCGGGCAGAGCGGAATACTCCAATTGCAAATTATCAATGGTAATGGGCGTGTTATTGACATAGAGCGAACCATCCGGCTCATTGCCGTTAATGGACTGATTAGCGTAACGAATGACCGCGTTTTCCAGGGTGGAGGTAGCGCCTGATTCAAATTTTAATTGTTTCCATTCCAAGCCAATGGGATTCGGGGTGGAACTGGCGCTGTCGGCGTTGGAATCAAACCCGTCGCTGTCATCGCGCCAGGAAGTAAATACTATCTTTTTTTCAACCGTGCCTTGAGCCAATAATCCGCCGCTAATCAAAATCGCGGAATTTGTTTTCATTTTAATCGTGGAGCCGGCTTGTATCCGCAGTTCCGCGCCGCTGGCAACCGTAAAGCCGGACGATACCCATGGCGCGTCGTCGCTGTTATCCAAAATTTGCGCGCCGGTAATGGTACCGCCCCAATCCAAACCATTGGTCGCGTTATTATTGCTAAATTGATTCTGGCTAGTTTGCGGCACGCTGTTTTTCACGGCCGCGGGGCCTGGAGTTATTTGATTCCACCAGGCCAGTTTAGTATTATCCCAGCCGTTATTTTGAAAAAGATTTTTCCGCAAAGCGGCACTAACACTGTCGGTAAACAAAGCGCGCAAACCGTTATCAGAAAAGATACAACTGTCAACGAATAGCAAACCGCCGGCCGCGACCAGGCCATGCGAATTTTGTGAAATAACGCAGTGGCTTATCGTGCTGGAAGAATTGATTAAATTGACAGCAAAATCAGTAACGCGGGTCTGGCTCACAGTGAGGCCGTTGGCGATAATTTCCGCGCCTTCGGCCAAAATAGCGCCATTGGGGTCGCTTACTTTTGAACGATAATTGCCGTAGAAAATTTTGGTATAACCAATGTCCGCGCGACTGCCAATATAAAATTGCAAACGGCTCCAATCACCGGGCAAAGGAGTCTGCGAGTCGCTCCAGATGTTGGTGTTGCCGCCTTGGGAAGCGTCGCGATAAGAGGTGAAAATTATTGGTGAGTCAACCGTGCCCTGCGCGATAAGCGCGCCATATACATTCAAAAAGCCGTCGCTCGCCGATGGTCGTCCGGCTTTGATAATAACGCCTGCCGGAATGGTTAGTATCGTGCCCGTGGCCACGGTAAAATTACCAAGAAAATACGGACTGAATTGAATTGAAAGTATTCTATCGGCGTTCATGACGCCATTTAAATAATTTAATGATGAATTGAATTTTTGAGGTGTGCCGGCAATATAGTTATTTTTCGCGTCATGTCCGCGCCGCGCCGGTAAACCGACTGATTGCCAATTACCGGCCAAATTTCCGGAAAGTAAGGGGTCAATTTTCTCCATTGAGTCTTTTTCATTTTCTGATTTGCCGGCAAACCATTTTTTACTCGCGTCCACGTCATCTAACAAGCGGCCTTGAGCGTCTTTGAGCTGTAATTTTTCGCCGCTATTGTGCAGTGAGCCGGTGTAGATTAAATCAGCCGCGAGGTCGGAAATGGTCTGATCATTGGTGCGCTCCAAAAGAAAATACTGCCGACTTTTAATAATGGTGCCGGTGGCAAAAGTAATTTTAATGTCATTACCATCAGTGAAAAACCAGCCCGAAGCGTCAAAATCATAATCAGTGGTGTTATACAATTCCATCCATTCATCATTGGCATTGGCTTTTGTGCCGGCCCAGGCGATTTCATTTATAACCACGCCTGGCAAAGCAATTTCTTGCGCGCGCGATTGCGTCCAATCGCCAATATTGTCCAGCGCGTCGGCGGCTCGCGCGCGAAATTGATATTGTTTGCCAAAATCAATTACAAAATTGCCAGCCGTGGAGGTGGCCGATATTTTCCAATTAGTCCAAGATGATGTTACCGCGCCGATTTCACTGGTTTGATAATCAATATCATAGATGGCGACGCCACTGCCACTGTCATTGCCCTGCCAGTTGATTTCTAATTCCCGCGCGGATTTTCTTGTTACAGAAATCTGCGTTGATGGCCCGGTGGTATCTTTAATAATTTTAACAGACGAACTGAGGCTGGTATTGCCAGCCACGTCTTGCGCGGAAAAAGCAAAAATATTTTCTCCTTCGGTGAGATTAACTTCCGTATTCCAAACAGCTACGCCCGCGGCAATCTCTGCTCCATTTAAAAAAAGTTTGATGGTATCGGTGGAAACTAAACCGGAGAGCGCGCGGATGGATGAGGTGGTGTAAATTGGTGAAACTGAAGGATCAATAATCACCGGCGCGGCTGGCGGAGTGATGTCTAGTAACGGGGGAGGCGGCGTACTGTCATTCTGTCCGCTCCCCATGTCATCCTGAACTGGATTCAGGATCCCCTGCGTCGCCTCGCCGCCAAATCCTCCCGGCACGCCCGAAGCCGGCTCCGGCGCAGAAGACGACCACGACGATCCACCACCGGAATAAAATATTGATCCAGCTGGAGCTGCCATCTTATTGTCGCTCTTAGCCACGACGCCTTGAGGTCGGGGCGAAGAATCTTTTGTTGGCTTAGCCAAAAAGCCCGACAACAAATCATTATTGTCATCCTGAGTCGCAAGCGAAGAATTTGCTAAACCGGAGCCGCCCGGCACGCCCGAAGCTGACGCCGAATCATTAACGACAACAACCGCGCTGTCATTGCGAGGAGCGATGAGCGACAAAGCAATCCCGCCGACATCCGTAGAGCCTCTGATCGCCTCTGTCGTTGCTTCGCCGGTTTCCTTGATGATTTTTATCGGCGTGGCCGCCAAATTCTGTCCGGTCTGCTCTAAATTTTTCAATTCCTGCGCCAAAACCATATTGGTGGCAAAAAGTTCAGTGAAAAAATTATAAGTGGTTTGAGCGTCGCCTGTATTCCAGATTAATTTTTTACCCGCGCCCCACAGATTACCAACCTGACCGGAAATATTTTGATAAATTTTAATCAAATTTTCCCCGGCAGCCACACCCTCTCCCTGCATAATGCCCAAAGGATTAATTTGCCAAAATGGCTTGGCATGGGCTTGCTGTTTTTGTGTTTCTTCAAAAAAGAGTTTAATCACTCCCGCCCCGGCGCCAATGGCTTTGGGCGCGAGGAGAGAGAAGTGAGAGGAGAGGATGAGAGGATCATTAACCGATTGCAATTTAATAGCATTTGAAACCGACTTTAAAGTATCCCAATCAGTATTTACAAAAGTTCTAAATATTTTATATTCTTGTTGATTGTTCTTTGTGAATAGATATTTAATATTTCCCTCTGGAATAGTAGCTTTTTCTTCTCGAGTAATAAAAATTTTATTGAATCTCCCACTCTCAATCGTATCTTCACTATAAAAATTGTTATTGCTATAATTTGCTAAATAATCAAAATACTTATCCAATTTATTAAAATAAATCCACTCGCCATTTATGGCTTTAAAATTATTTTTTACCCAAACCTCATAAGGATCGCCTTCCGGATGCGCGTCATCGCGAGTATGAGCCGGTACGGTCATATCCTCTAATAAGTGCAAAATATGCCCCAAAGCAATCAGGGCTTTTTCTTTATTACCTGTTTGCCAATAATAAATTGCTCTTTGCCATGTTTGGTCGCCTTTGGCATACGAGGCTTGATTCGCGGCGTTGCCAGCCCAAATTTTAGCCGTGTCATAGCTGGATTTCAAACCGACATTGTGAATCGGGTCAAAAAAATGATTCATCCATCTGAACGGCGTGTCTTCTTCAATCGCGCCTTGCATTAGCCACTTGATTTCTTGGCTGGTTAATTGACCGCCCTGCTGATTATACAGTTCAGCGGCCAGTTTGGTTAAACCCGGATGAGCGATATTGGTGTCATAAACAAAAACCCGGCTCACAAATAAAGCCGAGCTTATTATTACAGCTGAAATAAAAACAATTGTTTTTATTATCCTCCTCATATTCCTCCCGTGTCATTGCGAGCTCTGCCAACTGGCAGAGCAAAGCAATCTCGTTTTTATAACGATTTTATTTTCCAATCGCCGTTTGAATCTTTCACAAAATCTACTGGTCGCGCCCACTTTTCGCCATCTTTATCAATACTTATCATAAACTGCGCCATTGCCCCACTCATCATATTTTTGCCCAACTCCTTATCCAAATCCACAATCATCGCCCCCAACAATCCTTTTTCTTTTATCTTTTTCAACGATTCCAGCCACTCGCTCTGCTGTCCGGCCACAAACTGCTTTGATGCCTCATCCAAATCACCCACTTTTAATGCCGCGATCAACTTCGCATAGGTCTGTTCCGGCGTTACCCGCGTGGCCACATTCTCATTTGGATACTGCGGATACATTTTATCCAACTCCTCCTGCGAATACTTGGCGTACGGAAACGCCGGCCTCGCCAATCCTAGCCGCACTTCGCGTTGTTTGATCAAGTACCAGTTCACTCCCACCAAAATTAAAAAAAGCCCGATTACCAGCAAAAGATAAATCAGGGCCCAACGGAGAAATTTTTTCATACTACTTTAAAAAAAATCCTCCTCTGCCATGGATTATATCACAACTTTGTCCACAAGCAAAATTTATGACGACTTTGTCGCTATCTCTCCGATCTTCTTTTTCAAAATCTCCTCAAAATCCTTGCTAAAATTGTCCACGAATTTTGTGTCGGCAATCAACGGCTCCAAGTCGGATTTAATACTTCGCGCGTCGGCCTGACCGACCATATTAATTAAATCTTTTTTCAAATCTGCCATACTGTTATGGTCAAGACAGCTTAAATTTGGCTCAACGCCCTTATCCAAATACCACAGCAAATCGAAATAATCCCGACCTTTCACTATCGCCAACACCTCGCCTTTTTTATTTTTTTTCAACCATTTTCTAAACAACACCGCTCGGATTTTGGTGGCCATGAGTGTCGGCAAATCAAAAACACGGACCAAAAGTGATTTGTTAAATTTAAAAATCGGGACCATCTCTGTTTTATAATTCCCGCAAAAATTAAATTCGGAAAATATTTCCACTTTTAAAAACAGCAAGTCCGATTCGCCGACTTCGGCCAAACCAAGATTCTTGAGCACGGGAAATTTCAAATAAATTCTGAATTTCTGAATTGAAAATTTTAATTCAAGGCTGAATTTTTCTTTAAGATGCGACTGGATTTCCTCGGCCATTGTTTTTAAATCAATCTCTTTTTTAAGATTAACCAAATCTAAATCCTCGGATAGACGCGGCAAGCCGTAGCAATGGGCCAAACAGGAGCCGCCGTAAAAAACCAGCTGACTGTAATCCGCCCGGCTGTAAAAAAAATCTAAAATCAGAATCTGCAAATATTCTTTAAGCAAATTTTTTTTAAACACATTGCTTGCCGATGCTGATTCATCCAATAATTTTAATAAAATTATTTTAAGCTGTTCATTCATATTAAGCAAAAAGTAAATTAATAATTTTTTTGATTTTTTTGGACTTTTCAATTTTCGCGTAGGACATCAGCTCGGCCATGTCTTTAACCGTAAAATTTTCCAAATTCAACCGCAATTCTTCCACCGACTCTTTGCCGGAAAGAAAATCTTTTCTAAAATACAAAAAATCAAACAGCGCTTTGGCTTTGGTGGCTTCTAAAATTATAAAATCGCCTTCCTTGCGCACGGCGGAAAATCCGCAAAAAAGTTCTTTTTTGATTTTATGATAATAAAATCGTCCCAAAACATTGGTCAAAATTTTGGTCTTATGGCTGGAGACCAATGTAAAATTAACCGGCGTTTCGGTGAGTAAATTGTGCTTATAGAGAACATAATCCAAACTTAAATAGCAAGGTTCATAAAGGGTATTGCTAATCATTTCCAGATAGGCCGAAAGGCGGCTTTTTTTCTCTAAATCATCTAAATAATTTTTGGCGACATACAGGCCTTTTTTCAACCGAATCACCCGACCGGCTTTTTCATAGCGGGAAAATAAAATTTTAAGGTAAGTCCGATCAGTTTCTACGCCGGCTAAATCATCAAAACTAAAATAAGGCAAGCGTTTGACTAGCTCATAAATATACTTAATTTTTGGAGTTCTCTTATTTCTCATAGTATACAATTATAGTATACCATAAGAAACGGGGATTGTCAAGCACTTTCCGTGCCTACTCCACCATCTTCTCCTTCAACATCTTCAACACCTTCCTATTCACGAGCATATTGGCCAGATAACTCTGTGTGCCCTGGTCGGACAGGCGCTCATCAATCTGATCATTATCTTTATACATCTCGCGCACGCGCGCGGTTTCTTCTTCCAGCTCTGCAGCCGAATACTCAATTTTTTCCTCTCGCGCGATTTCGCGCAACACCAAAGCCGATTTCGTCCGCTCTTCCGCGCCTTTAGAAAAATCGCGCGCCAAATCCTCCTCGGTTTTTTTCATTTTCTTCAAATAATCTTCCAATTGCATGCCCATATCGGCCAGATTCTGCCGTAGCTCCTCTAACATTTTGTGTTTTTCCGCCGCCATCAACACCTCCGGCAATTCTCCAAACTCCGACTTTTTTACAATGGTTTCAATCATCTCAATTTCCACCCGGTGATCTTCCCTCTGTTCGGCCTCGGCTTTCAAATTATTCTCAATCAACACGCGCACATCAGCCATATTTTTCTGTCCCAGCCCCTGCGCAAAAATATCATCCATTTCCGGCAGTTTGCGCTCAAACACACCCTTGACCGTGGCTTTAAAATCCGCCTTTTTGCCGGCCAAATGCTTTTGATAATGCGTTTCCGGAAAACTCAAATTAAATTCCTTCACCTCGTCTTTTTTCAAACCCAGCAACTGTTCCGGCAAGCCGGGAATGTAATATTTTTCGTCCAAAAATACCGCATGATCTTTGGCCTGACCGCCCTCCACCGGCACCTTGTCCTGCGTGATATCCAAATCAATCATCACTTTGTCACTGCCGCCAGCCGCCCGATCCACCAAAGCTTCGCTCGCCCGCATTTTCCGCGCGTCTGCCAAAACTTTATCAATATCCTCGGCTTTAATTTCCTTCACCTGTTTTTTAATTTTAATTTCCCGCCACTTGCTCAATTTTATTTCCGGCATTACAGAAATTACGGCTTTGAAAATAAAAGGATTGCCGGGCGCGAGTTTGACCACCTCAATTTTCGGCTCGCCCACAAAAGCTAAATTTTTTTCTTTCACCGCCTGATTCAGCGTCGGCGGAATAATTTTATCACCGGCCGCTTCATAAATCGCCATTTCGCCAAAATGTTTAACCACGATGTCATACGGCGCGTGCCCGGGCCTGAACCCGGGAATTTTTCCAACCTCGGATAATTTCAAAGCAGCTTTTTGCAAATAAGACTTTAATTCTTCAACGCTTAACTCAAAAATAAATTCAACTTGCGATTTGGGAAGTCTTAAAAATTGTGTTTGCATATTATGATGATGTGGAAATGTGCGCATATAGCTTTTTGCAGTCGCGGCGACAGTCCGCAGCAAAAAAAGCTATATGCGCACATTTTAAATTTATAATAAAGCAAGCATAAAACAAAAAGAGCGCCGCGTCAAGCGGGCTCTTTTTGTTTACCATTTATTTTTTCGGCAAAATCCTGAACATGCCGGTGCCGCAAACCGGGCAGGCGCCCTTCATGGCTGGACGGGTGCCGCCGCCTTTGGCGGGCATGGTCACTTCTTTAGCATCCTTCATCTCGCGTTTGGCCTTGCACTTGACGCAATATGCTTCCATAGATTATGGAGTTAAGAATAATTAAATTAATTGATATCTTAGCCAATCTTCATGGCCACTAGCATTATACCACATTAAGCCAATTTTAAGCAAGGGGATCGTGCCCGCCGCGACTCCACGGGTGGCAACGCAAAATTCTCCACACTGCTTTTAGTCCTCCGCGCAACATACCATATTTTTCAATTGCCTGATAACCATACTCTGAACAGGTTGGGTAAAACCGGCAAAATCCATGCGGGTGCAATAAACTAAACGGCCCGTGGTCTGGCGAAATGGTTTTTTGATAAACCCTGATCAATTTAAGCAGTAAAAAGCGCGGAAAATAGAGAAATAAGGATAAATATTGCATATTTACTTTATTCGGGGCGCGCCTATATCTTTTTTTTGCTGCGGACTGTCGCCGCGACTGCAAAAAAGATATAGGCGCGCCCCTTATTTTCACATTAAAACACCTGCTTTTTTAAGCAAATACTCCACCTCTGCTCTAATATCTTTATAATCCGCGCCAATTAGACTGGCTTTAATTTTAATAACCACATCAAAATTTGGCTTAATTAAGCCGTTTTTATACATTAATCGCACCGCCTCGCGCACCTGCCGCTTTAGCCGATTCCGCACAGTCGCTTTTTTGCTCACAACCAAACCAATTACAAAACCAAATCTACTTTTGCCAGTCAATCCTTTGGCTAATTTTAGCTGTAAATTACGGCTATAAAACGAGTGGCCAAACTTAAAAATCCGCTTAAAATCGCGGTCATTTTTCAAACGATTGCTTGGAGGTAGCATACTTAAACCACGGTGAGTTTTTTACGGCCTTTGGCGCGGCGTCGGGCCAGCACTTTACGGCCAGCGCGAGTGGACATTCTTTTTCTAAAACCATGAGTCTTGGCGCGACGACGTTTTTTTGGTTGATAGGTTCTTTTCACCATAATTTCGAGGGCTGAATTAAGCCAAAAACAAGTTTTTGGCTTGCGAAGCCCGACGAAATTTCAAGCTTCACTTATATTACACAGATAATAACACACTATCCACAGCTTGTCCACTATTTTTAAACCGCCAAGCTTGATTTGCGTAATTTTATCCACATGTTATACTGGTTCTAGTTTTATAACTCCTTTTTATGACCCCGCAACAAATTTGGCAAGCAGTTCTTGCTGAATTAGAGCTCTCTTTAAGCAGGGCTAATTTTATTACTTGGTTCAAAAGCACGTTCATCGGCGCTTATGACAACGGGCATGTGGTGATTTGCGTACCCAGTTTATTCAATAAAATCTGGCTGGAAAAAAATCATCATCAAAATTTAATTAAACTGATTGAAAAAACCACCGGCGAACCGGTTAATTCCATGGCGTATAAAATTGAAACAACGCGAACCTTTCCCATCACCATCGCCACGGCCAAAACTTCCGCCCAAAGTATGTCGCCAGTAGTCGAAGAAATTACTCAAATTTTTCAAAAAACAGTTTCCGAAACAGTTAATACCTTTGGCCTAAACCCGCGTTACACCTTCACCAATTTTATTGTGGGCAAAGGTTGTGAACTGGCTCACGCCGCCTGCCAGGCAATCATAACGCAGTTAGGCAAAGCCTATAACCCATTATTCATATATGGAGGATCGGGGTTGGGTAAAACCCATTTATTGCAGGCTGTCGGCAATATAATTCTGCAACAAGACCGACAAAAAAAAGTGGTTTACGCCACTTGTGAAAAATTCACCAATGATTTTATTCACTCGGTGCGCTCCGGCCAAATTAAAAATTTTTACGATATCTATCGCAAAGCTGATTTGCTTTTGATTGACGATATTCAATTTATCACCGGCAAAGCCGAAACCCAAGAAGCTTTTTTTAACACTTTTAATGACCTGCATCAGCAAGACAAGCAGATAATGATTACTTCGGATCGTCCACCCAAGGCTATTTCACTTTTGGAAAATCGCTTGTTATCCCGTTTTGAAATGGGTATGATCGCGGACGTGACTCCACCCGACTTTGAAACCAGAATGGCAATTTTGCAAACCAAGTGTCATGAAAAATGCCTGCCTTTGGAAAAAGAAGCTCTTGATTTTATCGCTAATTCTATACAAAATAACGTGAGGGAGCTGGAAGGGGCTTTAAATAAACTGCAAGCCTACCACCAGCTTAAAAAAACCGTACCGGATATAAATCTAGTCAAAACCTTGGTTTCACATTTGGAAAATTCGGCTTCCGGCCGCGTGCTTACTCCCAAATATATTATTCAGTCGGTGGCCGAGTTTTTTGACATTAGAATTCAGGACGTCTTGGGTGAAAGCAGAGAAAAACGATTAGCTCACCCCCGTCAAATCATCATGTTTTTAATGCGACGGGAAATCAAATCATCTTTTCCGGCTATTGGACAGGAATTGGGCGGACGCGATCACACCACCGCCATGCATGCTTGCAAAAAAATTGAAAAAGAAATTGAAAAAGATCCTAAAGTTAGAGAAGAAATAACGCAAGTTCGCCAAAAATTATTCGCTGTTTAAAAACAGTGGATAAGCCAATAACAAAAACGCATTAAAATGTTATTAACTTCTCCATTTTCATTTGAACTGTTTTTATCCCCAATTTCTTTAACAGCTTTTCCCACCGCTTTTACACATAGTTTTCCACAAGATTTTAAATTCAACTTTGTCATTCTTCTGGTTTTATCCACTCCCTTGTTATTATTACTAGTTATATAAAGTAATTAATTAATAACCAATATGAAATTCTCTTGCACACAGGAAAATCTCTTACAAGGATTACAGGTGGTAAGTCACGCAGCCGGAAAAAACATTTCTTTGCCGATACTAAATAATGTTTTAATAAAAATTGAAAACAAGGAATTAAAATTAGTTACCACTAATTTGGAAATGGCCATTAGTTGTCGTCTACGGGCCAAAGTGGACGAGGACGGCGAATTTACCGTTCCTTGCCGGTTGCTGACTGACTATTTATCTGTTAGCCCGTCTGGCAGAGTTGATGTTGAACAAAAAGACAGTGAATTGTTGGTGCAAAGCGCGAGCGACAAAACCATGATCAAAGGCAACGCGGCCGCGGATTTTCCTCTGGTGCCGCAGTTGGAGAAAAAAAAGGTATATGGCTTGAAAGTGGCTGATTTTAAAGAAATGGCGCAAAAAGTAATTTTTGCCGCCTCTAAAAATGAGGCCAGGCCGGAATTAGGCGGGGTTTTGCTTAATTTTAATCCTGATTACAAGCCCGGGCATTTGGTTTCAGCGGCCACAGATAGTTATCGTTTGGCTGAAAAAGAGGTGAAAATGCTGGAGAATGTTCATGGTAAGGGGTATAGCGGGGAAATTTCCAAGGTGATTGTGCCGGTGCGCTCCCTGCAAGAAATCTTGCGCATTGTTTCCACTTATCATGAGGATTTGGAAGAGGAGCAGCCGGTAGAAATAATGGTGTCTGACAGCCAGATTTTGTTTTCCTATGGTATGGTGGAGTTGGTTTCCCGTTTAATTGAGGGGCAGTATCCTGATTATAGGCAAATTATTCCAGCCAGTTCTAAAACCAGCATCTCGTTTAATGTGGCTGAATGGATAAAGAGGATAAAAGCCGCGAGCCTCTTCTCTAATGTAGGCATAAATGGCATTGTGTTGACATTTAAGGGCGGTAACGAGCAAAAGACGACCTTTGCCTCAACCAATGGTCAATTAGGCAATTATACAAGCGAAGAATTGTGTCAGATTGAGGGTGAAGATAATCACATCTTATTAAATTACCGTTATTTGTTAGATGGATTGATGAATTTAAGCTCGGAAGAAGCGATTTTAAAGGTGATTTCGCCTAATTCGCCCTGCGTATTAGTGCCAAAAGCCGGTAGCGGGTATTTGTATATAATAATGCCGATTAAGGAATAGTCCTAAAAAAGAAAAGCCGCCTCAAATAGGCGGTTTTTTTAAATGTCATTGCGAGCGGAGCGTGGCAATCTCACCACGATAGATCTCTTTAAACGCTAAAAGGGCGACTTTTGAGCCCAAAACATAATGTTGTTTAATGGCGAGTCGCCCTTGTTAATCCAAGAAGCGAACTCGTCTACCCCGAGATAATCGGAGTAAACCGTCTACTAACCTGCAGACGGTTAAATGGCGAATATACATTCTTCAAGGACTTGTTACTTCTCCTTTTACCCTTTGGTGGTTTTTTAACTAGTTTCAGTTAAAAACCTATTTGTCCCAGTTGGGACACCATAGAGTAATGGAGTAAAGCTGAAAAGAACAACTCTTCTGATGTATATTATACCATGAAAAACAGTACTTGTCAACATGGATGTGTATAAGTTTTCTTTTTTATCTAGATTTAGCTGTAATTTAATTGTTTTATAAACTTATCAACAGAAAATTTGTCTACACTATACTATACAAATCTGTGGATAAAGTATGGGTTATGAGCAAGTTATCCACAGGGCGCTTGTGTTTAAAGTGGAAAACTTTTCATAGTGTATTTGTATAGACTATACTAGACAAATTTTTTAAATAACAACATTATTAAAAAAATTAATTGAATATTTTTTAACCTATGAAAACATCTGAAAATAAAATATGGGTCTGTCTCTGTATTTTTAGCTTATTTTAGCCAATATATCATATAACTTGACAAAATATTCATACAGTGATATTTTATAAATATCCTTAAATTATCCATAAAATATGCCTAAAAAAACTCAGAAAAATGACGAGCCAAAATTTTTATCTATCAAAGATGTTTCGGAGATGTTTGCTGTTCATCCAGACACATTGCGAAATTGGGAAAAGGACGGTATTTTAGTGCCTCTGCGTATTGGTAAGCGCCAAGATCGCCGTTATCGCCCGGAAGATGTGGAAGTGATTATGCACAAAATGGGCAGTCAGCTCACCCTGCCTCAGTTGGAAAAATTTTTGTGGAAGAGTGCTGATATTTTACGCGGTAAAATTGACAGTTCGGATTATAAAAAATACATATTTGGGCTTTTGTTTTATAAACGGATTAGTGATATTTGGGATGAAGAATATAACACTGTGATGGAAAAATTTAATGACAAAAATTTGGCGGCGGCCGATTATAATCACCGTTTTCAAGTGCCAAAAAATTGCCGCTGGCAAGTTATTGCGGAACAGGCGGAAAATATCGGTAAAAAATTGAATGAAATTTTTGACAAACTAACTAATGCCAATAGTCCAAAATTGGACAAAATTTTTGATGACTTGGATTTTGCCAATAAAGATAAATTCCCGAATGAGACGATTCAGAAGCTTGTAAATCATTTTTTACAATATAATTTTGGCGGCAACTACATCAGTTCCGATTTGCTTGGCGATGCGTATGAGTATTTAATCAAGCAATTCGCGGCTGACGCGGGTAAAAAGGGTGGCGAATTTTACACCCCGCGTGAAGTAGAGCGAATAATAATGAACATCTTAAAACCGCATGAAAAAGATCACATATCAGACCCCTGTGTCGGTTCGGGCGGTTTTCTTTTAGAGGCCTATAATTATCTTAAAGATAAAGCAGGTGAAAAAATAGCCAAGACGCTTTATCTTTATGGACAAGAAATAAATATAGGCACTTTCGCGATTGCCAAAATAAATATGTTTTTACACGGATTGGATAGCGCCGATATTCGTCGCGGGGACACTCTATCTAATCCGCAATTTTTGGATGAATTTGGCGCGCTTAAAAAATTTGATATCTGCGTGACAAATTTTCCTTATTCAAGCAAAGAGTGGGCGTTTGAAATTTTTGCCACTAATAAATACGGCCGGCTAGAAGGATATGATATGCCGCCTACCAGCAATGCCGATTATGCCTTTATTTTGCATATTATTAAATCCCTCAATTCCAATGGGCGCGCCGGCGTGGTTTGCCCGCACGGTGTATTATTCCGCGGCGGTAGCGAAGGCCGTATTCGCGAGCAAATAATTAAAAATGATATTATTGAAACAATAATTTCTTTACCGTCAAAATTATTTTATGGCACCGGCATACCCGCCGCCATCCTCATCTTTAATAAGAATAAGCCGGAAAATCATAAAAACAAAATTTTGTTTATTGACGCGGAAAAAGATTATTTGGAAGGTAAAAACCAGAATATTTTGCGCAAGCAAGATATAGAGAAAATTGTGAGCGCCCATAATGAATATAAGAATATTGAAAAATACGCGCGTGTGGTGGGTGTAAAAGAAATAGCCGAGGAGAATGAATATAACCTAAATGTCCGCCGTTATATAGACAACTCGGAAGAAGAAGAAAAAAGTGATGTGGCCGCTGTGTGGCGGGAATTAAAGCGATTGGAAAAAGAGCGGGAACAAATAGATAGAAAAGTGGAAAATTATATCAAAGAATTAAATTATACAGAATAGATATGGAAATTGCAGAAGAAAAATTTGAAAAAGTTAAAAAGGAAACCAAAGAATATTACAACGGGTTAGGCCCGGTGCATTGCCCTTATCTTAAAAAAGATGTGCAGTTTAATAAATATGGTTTTGAACATATTTTATCTAAATCTTGGAACCGTGGGCGGTCCACAATGGAGCAATATATCAGATTAAGACTCTTGCCAAAAGCAGTGGATGTAATAAAACTTTCACATACTTTACAGGAATATGATGAACGGATGATGATGGTTAAGCAAAAAATAAATTCTCGTTGGGAAAAAAGGCCTAAGATAGTGCGTTATTATGTATTTATCGCCGTTATGGTTTCCTTGGGCGTTCGTTTTAAAGTGGTCGCAAAAGAGATTGAAGGTGGTTTGCCATTTTTTTGGAGTTTATATCCATCTTGGAAAAAGGAAACCGATTGCAACGGTGGCATTAAAAAGGTTTTTTATTCAGGTAATTTGGAAGAAGATTAAAACAAAAAACCATCATCCCAACGGTTGACGGCTTTTTCAAAATATTTTTCGTAAACATTTGTCTGCGGTTTATGCGTTGACCGCTGGAGAGCCGAAGCCCTCACAAATGCTTACAAAATCATTATACCATAGTAAATTGACAGCGTCAATACCCTGTGGATAAAATCGTAGAATATACTAAAAAATAAGCTTAAAATTAATTATTTTTTATATGCAAATTGAATTAAGCAAAGAGCAATACGAAACATTGTTAAAATTGGTATATTTAGGTAATTGGGTGGCTAATTCCAGCCGCATTGACGACAAATTAGAGAATTATGAGAAGGTGGAAGATCATATTTTTTCTTTTGCCAAAGAGTTTGGTTTTCCGGAATTTGTTGACGACGAAGAGACGGATAAGGGAAAATTTTATCCGACCAGAATGTTTGAAGAAGACACCGAAGTTAATAAATTGGTGGATGATTATGACAACGAGACCTTTTGGCAGGAGTTGCCGCATCGGCTTGGCGACAGAGATTTTGTGCGCGAATATGGTGAAGATAAAATAAAAGAAATGAGTAGGGAAGAGAGGTTTTCTAAAAATTATGAATTTATAGATAAGTGGCAAGAGGAACTGGAAGACAATGGAATTAATAGATTGGATGTTAAAAAGTAATTATGTTGAGACAAAAAACAAAAATTCCAGAAGGGTGGAGAGAAACGAATCTTGGAGAAGTGGCAAAGATTAGAAAAGGGCTTACTTATAAAAGCTCGGATTATGGCGACGAAACCGATGGTCTTGTTTTTATAAATTTAAAATGTATAGCGAAGGGTGGCGGTTTTAATAAAGCAGGAATAAAATATTATAAGGGGAAATACTCAGAAGAAGATTTGATTAATAGTGGCGACTTGATTATAGCTAATACAGATTTGACCAGAGCTGGCGATGTAATTGGTGCGCCTCTGTTTGTGCCAAATATTACAGATAAAAAAATGTTAATGTCTATGGATGTGTCAGCTTTGGATATTAACAAAAATTTGACCAACAAAAAATTTATTTATTATTATTTATTGCAAGACATAGTTAGACAATACATGCGTAATATTTCCAGTGGTTCCACTGTTCTGCATTTAAAAGTGCAAGAAATTCCTAAATTTAAAATTTTACTTCCACCTCTCGCCATCCAAAACAAAATCGCGGAGATTTTGGGGGCAGTGGATGAGGAGATTGAGAAAGTTGATAATATTATTGTCGCGACTGAAAAAATGAAGGATGAGCTCATGCGGCGAATCTTTACTTGCGGTATTAAACATACAAAATTTAAAAAGACAAAGATGGGAGAAGTCCCAATAGAATGGAAAACCTTGAAATTGCGTGATGTGGGAAAGTTTACGAATGGAAAGGCGCATGAGAAAGACATTTGTGAACAAGGAAAATATATAGTTATAAATTCTAAATTTATATCTTCCGACGGCTCAGTTATGAAACGCTCCGACAAAAATTTTTGTCCGGTTGAGAATGGGGATATAGCCATGGTTATGAGCGATATCCCTGACGGAAAAGCGTTGGCCAAATGTTTTCTTGTCAATGAAAACGATAAATACACTCTTAATCAAAGAATTTGTTCTATAAAAACCACAACGATGAATAATAGATTTTTGTACTATGTCCTAAATAGGAATCGATATTTTTTGGGATTTAATGATGGTGTTAGCCAAACGAATATGAGAAAAGATGAGGTGTTGGACTGTCCAGTTCAAGTTCCACCAGAATCGGAACAGCAAGAAATTGTAAACGTCATATCTTCAATTGGTGAAAAGATTTTAACTTATAAAAAAATTAAAAACAATTTCACTCAACTTAAAAAGGGATTAATGGGGGATTTGTTGGGTGGAAAGAAAATTTTAAATTAAAAATGTATGCCAAATAAAGAATTTTTAGAAACCTATCCACTCTATAAAGAATTTAAAACCACATGGAATACACATGTTTCAATCACATTGATAGAAAAGCCGGCAATACATTTACATTGTGATGTGTGTGACTCATGTCAGACATTTAATATGGTTAATCAATACACAGAGGTTGATTTTCAGTTGGCAAACGAGTTTGTCGGTGATAGAATTGTTCGAGCAAAATATCAATGTTCCTGTTGTAAACGTTTTGTCCGTCAATTTTATATAAAATTTTTTCAGGGGGAAAATACCTCTACCAACGGCGAAGAATATGCATGTGTTTCTTACATGAAAGTTGGTCAATTTCCATCATGGAGTATTGAGATGAATCAAGAGTTAGAAAAGATGTTGGGTGTACATGCGGATAATTATAAAAAAGGGCTGGTTTGTGAATCTCAAAGTTATGGTATAGGTGCTTATGCTTACTTTAGGCGTATTACCGAGAATATAATTGGAGAATTGTTGGATTCAATACCAGATTTGATAGATGATCAAACTGAAAAGGACGCTTACAAAAAAGCACTAGAAGAGGTAAAGAAAACAAAAGTTGCCGAAAAAAAGATAGAATTAGTAAAAGATTTGCTACCTGACGCCTTAAAGGCCACCGGCATTAATCCTCTTAAAGCACTCTATGGTGCTTTGAGTGTAGGATTACATGATAAAACCGATGAAGAATGTATGGAATTAGCTGAGATTATAAGAGATTCTTTGGTGTATTTAGTAAATCAAATAAAACGCACAAAAGAGGAAAAGAAAAAATTTACTGATGGGATAAAGACACTATTGACAAAATACAAGATATGAACACAACCACACTTTTACAGGCACCAGATCAATATCAAATGATGTTGAATAATTATGCTTCTATTGTTGAGAAGACTAATCAGCATATGAATTATTGGTTTGATCCGTATGTACTAATTATTGCCTCTTTAACGATACTGTTCACATTTGGAGCAATAATAGTGGCTATCTTGATATTTGTAAATGGCGCCGAAGCAAAAAAACAGAGAAATAAGATTTTTGAAGAACTTGAGAAAAATGTGGAAGAACAAAAGAAAATAATAAAAGAGAGAAACGAAAGAGAGAGTGAGCTTTCTGAAAAAAGAGAAAAAAGAGTCAAGGAATACGAGGATTCACTTGATAGTTTAATAAAATCTTACAGTGAAAAGCTCGGTAAACTGGACAAAGATAATAAGAAAGATATAGAAAGGATTGAAAAAGTTGTTGACGATCTGAACAAAGCAAAGGCTTCGCTGGGTAATTATGAATTACCAGAGGCTGTGTACGATCCAGCTGGGATGTTGCCTTATGGAAGGTATTCCGATGCTATTGGCAGACCGTCGACGAAACAAACAACCTGTATGGTTTGTGGGCTAGGATTCAGATACAAAGACGGCGACGGTGTCGCATTTCCTGAGACTTTGGCGGCTTTTTCTAGTAAAAAAGTAAGGTGTCCACATTGTGGGGCTGAAAATTATGTATAATTAAATTTATGAAATTCAACGAACAATACACGGTAGAAAATCATATTATTGAGTTTTTGAGCGGCAAGGGATCCTTCGCTGACGCTCAGGATGACAGAAGGGGCGGGCTTGGATATGAGTATATTCCGCCGCAAGAGTTTGCGCGGTTGCGCGAGTTTGAAAACGAATATATTGTTACGCCGTTGTTGTTAGCCGCGATTAAGCGAATCAATGATATTGATGACGACGAGGCGTTTAATGTGGTGCGCGAAATTAAAAAAATTGATACCAATGAGGGTTTTTTGAATTTATTTAGAAATGGTGTTGATATTGTGGATTTAGCGACTCAACGGACGATAAATTATCGCATGGTGGATTTTGACAATTTGAGAAATAACCAATTTGTAGTTTCTAATCAGTTTTATTTTGAGGGCAACAGTGAAAATATCAGGCCGGATATTTTGGTGTTTTTAAATGGTTTACCGGTGGTGGATATTGAGGCCAAAAGTCCGACCGCTTCGGTGTCGGTGAATTACGAAAATGCGGTGGATCAAATTGGCCGCTATGAGCGCAACGCGTGGAAGTTGTTTTTGCCCAATTGTTTTAATATCGCGACTGATGGATTAAAAACTGTTTACGGCGTTACTTATAGCCCCAAGCAGTATTGGGCGGAATGGAAAGACGAAGCGATTGATTCCCGCCTTCGCGGGAATGACAAAAAGGAGACGGGCGGAGAAAAAGAAGAAAATTTGGAGATGACTTTGGGAGCGTTATTGGATAAAGAGCGGTTGCTGGATATTATTAAAAATTTTATTGTTTTTGAAAAAACAAAAGAGCGAACAATTAAAAAAATAGGTCGTTACCAACAGTTGCGCGCGACCAATAAAATTTTTGAAAGAGTTTTGGAAGGTGATAAAAAACGCGGCCTTATTTGGCACACACAAGGGAGCGGCAAAAGTTTAACCATGTTTTTTACAGCTTGGAAACTTCGTTTTGCTCCGGAATTAAAAAATCCTAAAATATTTGTGTTAATAGATAGGATTGACTTGGACGATCAAATCTATGAAACATTTGTCAATTGCGGAGGGCTAAATGTGGCGCGGGTGGAAACCAAGCGTGATTTGGCTAAAAAAATTGTGAACGACGAACGTGGGATTTTTATTTCCACCATCCAGAAATTTAATGATTTACCGGCAAAAGTGGAAAATTCAAGTGAAAATATTGTGGTGTTGTGCGATGAAGGACATCGTGGCAACGAGGGTTTTGCGTCTATCAATTTGCGCGTCAGCATGAAAAACGCCTTTTTCTTTGGTTTTACCGGCACGCCGATTGACCGACTTACTTTGAATACACATCGTAATTTTGGCGAGGAAGGGGAGCGATATTTGGATTATTATTCAATTCAACAGGCAATAGATGATGGAGCCACCTTGCCGGTAACATACGAAGCGCGTTTGTCCAAATTTTTTGTGGACGAGGAACAAGTGGACAAACAGTTTGAGGAAATTACTGCGGATTTGGAACCGAAGCAAAAAGATTTATTGTCTAAAAAATACGGCAAAAAAGAAGCGATTGTAAAATTGGATAAACGGATGCGGGCGGTTATTCAGGATATTGTGGAACATTATAAGCTTTATGTGCTGCCCAATGGTTTTAAGGCGCAAATTGTTTGTTATGACCGCGAGACAACTGCCAAATACAAAAAATTATTAGACGAATTAGTGCCAAAAGAATGGTCGGCGGTAGTGTATTCGCCAGGCGACAGAAACAGCGACACTGACGATTTGAAAGAATACAATACCAATAAACGCCAGCGCGAGAGAATTATTGACGAATTTAAGGATCCGCACAATCCGTTGAAATTTTTACTGGTGTGCGACATGCTTTTAACCGGCTTTGACGCGCCGGTGGAGCAGATGATGTATTTAGACAAGCTACTGCGCGACCATAATTTGCTCCAAGCCATTGCCCGCACTAATCGCGTGTACCCAAATAAAGGTTGCGGCAAGATTATTGATTATTATGGAATGACGCGCAATTTGGAACAGGCATTGAATTTTGACGAAAGTATCGTGGACACGGCCATGCTTAATATTGATCAAATTAAAGAGCGTTTCACTGAGACATTGGATGAAATTTTGCGTTTATTCGCAAATGTAAATACAGAGGATCCATCAATGGATAATTTGCGTTATTGTTTGAAGATATTTGTGGATAATGAAGACAAACAGCAGTTTTTCATTGACCGCTATAACAAGTTAAAAATGTTTTTTGAGATTTTATCACCCGATCCATTTTTAAAACAATATCTGCGAAAGTTTGAATGGATTACCAGTTTTTATTTGGCTTTTTCCAAAGAATTTTTGGGTGAGGAATATAGTATGCGCGAACTGTCGGCATACGGTCAAAAGCTAAAAGAGCTGATTCAGGAAAAAGTGGATTATGAGGGTATTACCAAAAATTTTCGTGAGTTAAAAATCAACGAAATTTACGCTTTGCAACAATTGGAAAAAATGGACGATGAGGAAAAGGCCTTGAATTTGGAAAAAATGTTAAAGCGCGAAATTTCGGTGAATATTGATACTGATCCGATATTCAAGCGATTTAGTGAACGCTTATCGGCGATAAAAAAAGAATTTGAGCAAAACCAGATTGATTTGTCAGAGCGAATAAAACGCTATTATGAATTGTTAAATGATATAAAGAAAAAAGGCAATGAAGCGGAAGATTTAAGTTTGAATTTACGCGAATATGGACTCTATGTAATATCTGAAGAATTTGTGAAAAATTTTAAAGAATCGGTGTTTATTGAGTTTTTGCGCGAGTTGGTTTTGCGGTTGGATGCTATTTTGGACAGGGGTTGGCAGGAATCATCAAAGCGCGATGAATTTATCAAGGATATTAAGCGCGCCATTCAAGAGTTGCTTTTGAAGGACTACGGTAATAAAATAGAGGTGAATGATTTCCATAAATATCTTAATCGGCTGGTGGATATTGTTATTAAGAAATTTTAATTTTATGACTAGGAGGAAAACAGTGCTGCACGACCGCGAGGTTGAATACACGGTGAAAAAGAGCGCGCGAGCGCGTCGTTTGCGGGTGGCGGTGTATTGTAACGCGAGCGTTGTAGTTACTGTGCCAATTGATTTTGGCGAGTATAAAATTGAGAGATTTTTAAAAGAAAAGGCGAGTTGGGTTTTGGACAAGTTGGATTATTTTTTACGATTGGGCAAAACCACGCGGATTAGCGGCGGACGGCGGGAATACAAAAAATACCGTGAGCGGGCGCGGGAGTTTGCGCTGGCGAAAGTAGAAAAAATTAACCGGATATATAATTTTTCATTTGGCAAGATATTTATAAAAAATCACAAGACCCGTTGGGGCAGTTGCTCCAAAAAAAGGAATTTGAATTTTAATTACAAAATTATTTTTTTGCCCGAACAATTGGCTGAATATATTGTGGCACACGAATTATGTCATTTGCAAGAATTCAATCATTCGCATAAATTTTGGAATTTACTGGTGCGAGCAATCCCGGATTATCGTGAACGAACGCGTGAATTAAAAAGCAAATTGTTTTAATCTATATGCAAACTCCGTCGCGGCTATGCTCCGACCCACTCTTTCTGTATCCAGTTGTATATTACCCTTGTTTTTTCCGCTCAAATGTAGTATAATAAACTTGTATGAATAACTGGTCAGTGGATGTAAAACAGCTTAAAAAACACAAAAAACAGTATACCATCTGGCATCTTGAACAGCTGATAAATTTTGGTTTGGGCAAAGAAAAAATAAGTAAAAAAAGTTTGCGCGCAAATTGGTCTAAATTACATCTTGACACAAACAAGAAGAGGTTTCTTTCTTTTCTTTTATGGCCGCAAAAACAATTTTAAGTAAAAATCAATGAGGCGAAGAGGTTGAAAAATAAAGTTTTAGAGAAATGAAAACACCCACTGAAAAGTGGGTGTTTTGGTGTAATTTAGAATCGTCTTCGTCCGCCTCCGCGGCGGTCTCTGTCTCCGCTTGGGCGCGGTCTGCACTCCATTGGCGGGCGATCCACATAACCCTCTGGTTTGGGCAAGAGCTCTTTCATGGTTAAATTGGTTCTGCCCATATCATCAATTTCTTTAACTTTAACTTTCACCTTGTCGCCAACTTGCACCACATCTTCAACACTATTAGTTCTGCCCCAAGCCATTTCTGAAATATGCACTAAACCCTCTTTGCCGGGCAATACCTCCACAAACGCGCCAAAATCCATTAAACGGGTTACGGTTCCATCATAAATTTCACCAGGTTCAACTTCTTTAACAATATCTCTCACCATTTTTTCCGCTTTTTCCAGCGCCTCTTTGTTCACAGCGGTGATAGACACAGTGCCATCTTGTTCAATATCAATTTCCACGCCGGTTTCTTCAATAATGGCGTTAATTACTTTGCCGCCCGGGCCGATGACCTCGCGAATTTTATCAACATCAATTTTGAAAGCGATAATGCGCGGGGCGTATTGTGATAATTCAGCCCGCGGAGCCAGAATGGCCTTGTTCATTATTTCCAACACCTGCAAGCGGGCTTCGCGCGCGCGCTGTAATGTTTCCGCGACGATTTTTTCCACCAATCCATCGGTTTTGGTATCCAGCTGTATGGCCGTAATTCCATTTACCGTGCCCGCAACCTTGAAATCCATGCCGCCCTTGCCGTCTTCCAAATCCTGCAAGTCAGTTAATATTTGATAATCATTTCCGCCTTGATTAAAATTGGAAGCTAAACCAATGGCTACGCCAGCTACCGGTGATTTAATTGGCACGCCGGCATCCATGAGAGCGAGAGACGAGCCGCAAGTGGAAGCCATAGAGGACGAGCCGTTGGAGCCAAGCACCTCTGATACCACGCGAATAGTATAGGGAAATTCCTCTTTGGATGGCAATACCGGCACCAAGGCCTTTTCAGCCAAAGCGCCATGGCCAATATCGCGCCGTCCCGGGCCGCGCATCGGGCCAACCTCGCCCACGCTGTACGGTGGGAAATTATAGTGATGCATGTAGCGTTTTTTGCTCGCGCCTTCAATACCTTCCAGTGTTTGCACAGCGGCAGGGGAGCCCAGAGTAATTGTGCTTAAAACTTGTGTTTCACCACGGGAAAATAAGGCGGAACCATGGGTGCGAGGAAGCACAGCGGCTTCGGCCGAGAGCGTCCTGATGTCTTTAATAGAGCGGCCATCCACCCGTTTGCTTTCTTTAATGATTTTTTCCGTTATAAATTCTTCCACTATCAGTTTGTATCTGGAAAAAACCAGTTTGCGGCGGTCTTTGCCAATGTTTTTTTCTTGCAGATGAGCTTCCAGCTCTTTGGATAAAGCGTCAAAAGCGCCAAAACGCTCTGCTTTAATTGTAAGATTTTTATCAAAGAAATATTTGGCCACATTGGCTTTGATAAATTCGCGGGCAATATCCAGTAATTCATTTTCACTCGCGGCATCAGTGTCTTCATTAGCATCTAAATCCTGTTTTAAGACAATTTTTTCTTTACCAACTGCTTTTTGAACTTTGGCAATCAAATCCATTACTTCTTTCAAATGTTTTTGGCCAAAAATAATGCCTTCAAGCACAGTTTCCTCCGGAACTTCATTGGCACCGGCCTCTAACATTATTACTTTTTCAGGAGTGCCAGCCACAACTAAATCCAAAGCGCTTTTTTGGCGCGCTTCATAAGACGGATTGATCACCCATTCATTGTTGATTTGTCCAATGCGGATGCCGCCTATCGGGCCTTTCCACGGAATGTCAGAAATGGCCAAAGCGCAAGACGCCGCCACAAGGCCTAAAACATCAGGATCGTTTTCCCCGTCAAAAGACAGCACGGCTATCACTGCCTGCACCTCATTTCGGACAGTATCATCAAAAAGCGGGCGAATGGCGCGATCAATCATGCGGCCGGATAAAATTGATTCGTCGCTTGGTCGGCCTTCGCGTTTGATAAAGCGAGAGCCCTTGATTAAACCAGCGGCATAGAGTTTTTCTTCAAACTCCACCATCAATGGGAAAAAATCCACGCCTTCGCGCGGCTTTTTGCTCATTACAGTTGACGCTAAAACGACCGTGTCCCCGTACTGCACGGTGCAGGAACCATTGGTTTGGTTGGTGAATTTACCAACCTCTACGGTGAGGGTTTTACCGCCCCA
Organism: uncultured Gammaproteobacteria bacterium; assembly: GCA_964365025.1. Taxonomy (GTDB): domain Bacteria; phylum Patescibacteriota; class Patescibacteriia; order Magasanikbacterales; family UBA10003; genus UBA10003. Next base: position 4,103 of record CAYIOJ010000004.1, on the reverse strand, counting down.
CTCGCAAGAGAATTTTTGAACCATAAATTTTACTTAGGCTGGTCCAAAAGCTTAAGACCGTGCGTTTTCCGCGGTCTCTGTGTTTTTGGACCAACTGAATTAATAATTAAGTTGATGGAATTGTAGCAGATTTGGCTGGAAAAGGCAAATTTTTGTATTGTGAAGGGGGCAGAGGGTGAATGTCCCCTGAAGCAATTATCACCAGGACAACTCGTGGTAAAAATGGCTAAAAAATGATATAATTTTTTGAGGAATGTCGTTATAGCCCCACGAGGTATAAATATCCGATTTAACTTAAATATATTAAATCTCACGCAAGAAAGCAATGCTTTTTATGAATCAAGATTGCTTTTAAAAGATTACAGATTACAGGGAAAAAATGGAAGGGTAAGAAGTTTTGTTATGACGCGAAAGACAATGCTACGTGACCGCGAGGTTCAGTATACAGTGAAAAAAAGCGCGCGAGCGCGGCATTTGCGCGTGGCGATTTATTGCGACGCGAGTGTGGTGGTTACGGTGCCTGTTAATTTCGGCGAGTATAAAATTGAGAGATTTTTAAAAGAAAAGGCGAATTGGGTTTTGAAAAAGTTGGACTATTTTTTGCGTTTGAGTAAAATTACGCGGATTGGCGGCGGACGGAGAGAGTATAAAAAATATCGTGAGCAGGCGCGCGAATTTGCGCGAATGAAAGTTGAAAAGATTAATCAAATATATAATTTTTCATTCGGAAAGATATTTATAAAAAATCACAAGACCCGTTGGGGCAGTTGTTCAAAAAAGCAAAATCTGAATTTTAATTTTAAAATTATTTTTTTGACCGAGCGATTGGCAGAATACATTGTGACGCACGAATTGTGCCATTTGCAAGAATTTAATCATTCGCGTAAATTTTGGGATTTGTTGGCGCGAGCAATACCGGATTATCGTCAATGCCGGAAAGAATTAAAAAAAGTATTTTAAAAAAGCGACCTATTGCGGGCCGCTTTTTATTTTGTAAAATTTCTTGATTAATCTTTTTTAAATCTCGGTTTTCTCTCCGCGCTTTTATCAATAATTAAAAATCTTTTTTTGTCAGCTGATAAATCAGTGTATCCGTCAACTACCTCCATTAGTTTTGAAGAAGAAGTTTCTTTAAAAGCCATGACTTCCACCTGCTTGCCTTGGTTTTGCAGATATTCCACCAATGGAATATAGTCGCCGTCGCCCGAGACCAAAATGATCGCGTCCAAACTTGGAGAAAGACGCACCGCGTCAATGGTAATGCCCACATCCCAATCGGCTTTTTTTGCTCCGCCGAAAAAAACTTGCAAATCTCGTTCTTTGGTTTCAATTCCCAAATTGGTCAAAGCGGCAAAAAATGGTTTTTCTTCACCAGTCGGGGTTTTGACCACATAGGCGATGGCGCGAATGAGTTTGCGGTCGGCAATTCCGGCTTTGACAATTTCGCCGAAATTTACTTTGGCGTCAAAAAGATTTTTGGCGCTGTAATAAAGATTTTGGACATCAATAAAAATGCCCACGCGTTGTTCAGGATGTTTTATCATAGAGTTATTATTCAGCCACCGGAGAGGCGGGAATAACAATTTCCTCCTCTTCTTCGGCAAGCTGTTTGGCCGCCATAGTGGCGGTTTTTTTAAGTTTGAGAGCCGCGATGATGTTTAAATAGCTTTTTGGATTTTCGTTTTCCAAGTATTTCAGCAAGCGGCGGCGTTCATTAACTTTGCGCAACAAACCGCGGCGGGAAGAATTGTCTTTTTTGTGGGTCTTCAAATGGCCCAAAAGCTGTTTGATTTCTTCCGTCAGAATGGCAATCTGCACCTCGGTGGAGCCGGTGTCATTCTCGTGTGTTTTAAATTTCTCAATGATCTTCTCCTTTAAATTTTTGTCTAACATAATGCATTGTGTTAACCATGGATAATTAAGGCATTTCTCAATTTCCACGGGAGATTAAATAGACCTAATCTCTTGATTAATATGTTGATTATACTTAAATGAGCTAAAAATGTCAAATTATTTTAACAACTCGTGCGTTAATTCCCCTACGCCGATTCTTTTTTCAGCTGAATACGGGATGACCTTGTGATCGCAAAAACAATCTTTTATCTTTTGCAATTGTTCGGCGTATTCTGACTTTTTGATTTTATCCACTTTATTCGCCACAATAATAATGTCTTTGTTGGCTTTTTGTAAACTGTCGTACACATTCATGTCATCTTTGGTCGGTCCGACCTTGGCATCCACGATTAAAATCACTTTTTTAAAATCATAACCGGATTTGAAAAAATACCAATGAAGCATTTTTTGAATTTGTTGGCGTACCTCGCCCGATCTTTTGGCAAATCCATATCCGGGCAAATCAACCAAGTAAAATGCTTTGTTTATTGAAAATATATTTATCTGTTGAGTCAGTCCGGGAGTGGATCCGGCTCTGGCCAAGTTTTGATTAGCCAAAGAATTGATAACGCTGGATTTGCCAACATTGGAGCGGCCAATAAAAACAATTTGAGGAGTGCCATCCTCAAAAATTTTATCAGTGCCTACCACACCTTTTATAAATTTAGCGGATCGGATGTTCATAAATATATTCTACTTGAAATTTGCTTTAAAGTCAATTTGTGGTAGAGACAAAAATCTCCCAAAACAGGGAGATTTTGTGAATTACTTTTTATTCTTTTTAGGTTTTTTAATGTTTCTTTGTTGGGCGTTATTGCCTTTGGCCATAGAGATTGATGTTAAGAATTATTTATTTGGAATATTTTTGAATAATATCTCTTTGAGAGGTGCAAGAGAGATAGCGGGTGAATGCCTCATAGCCATACGCCATCTATTTTTTTATGATTTTATAATCCTCTTTGTTTCCAATAATTCGGACATAATATTCGCAGCCATCAATCGCAATTTTCTTACATTTACAAAATGTAAGATTTTTGTGAGTATTCCAATAAATTTTATCCCCACAACGCATACATCTATAGTAAGTTTCTTTTTTAGATGATGATGTGTTTTTAGTTGTCATAGGGTATCGCTGTCATTAAAAAGCAAAATTGCTCTGCAATTTTGCCGAACGTTTCGGCATATCTGATGTTTGCCGTAGCGTAGCGAAGGTAAATATGGGTGAAGTCTTTTGTATAAAAGCCGTAACCAGATACAACTTGTTAGATGTATACTTTTCTTTTTGTTCCGCCTCAGCGGAACCACTTTTCTATAATGAACAAATTTTATTTTTGTCTTGGCGTAGGGGCAGAGGGGCTGGGGGTGAATGCCCAAAATCCAAAACTCCTTACTATAAATCTTTCTTTTTCTCTTCAAATTCCTTTTTGTTGATCTCGCCTTTTGCGTATCTCTCCTTGAGAATATCCAAAGCGGATTTGTGACTGCTTTCAGTCTTGTCTTGATTGGAAATCCACTTTATCAAAGCTACGACTCCGGCGATTATCAAGACCCAAAAGAGGATCATGAAAGTCCAGCCGAAAGGAGCAAAGCCAAAATTCATCATAAATGTGGGGTTATTAAAAAGTTAAAATTTTATCGCATTCTCGGACAAGTTCATACAAGTCTTTCATAGTACTCATCGGACAAGTATTGGTGCCCTCTTGATTGCGCGATTTTAAGCATGTGCCACATGCTAAAATTTTTGCCTTCTCCGATTTTAGAAATTCTGTCACTTGTTCTTGAATATTGAATTTCTCCGAAGTACTTGCTTCGTACTCTACCCCTTCTCCAATGAGAAAAATTTTGACCTCATCGTCTTGCTTGAGAGCAAAATTAGCAAAGCGCAAAGCGTTCCACACGGTTTCAGGGTTGGTTTGGCTGATGATGATTCCTATTTTCATAGTAGTTTTGGTTAGTTGATTATACTGTATCCCAAAAAATATTTTTTATAAATCGTTTTCGGAGCGAAGAAACTCCTTATTATAAATTTCTCCAATCCGTATTTTAAAAATTTACGAGATTGGCAATAACTAAAACGACACCAGCCCCGAAAAGACAGCCAGCCATTTTTCCAACAGCCGATTTAAGCATAGTCCTTTCTTCTGAAACCAATTGCAATCTTAATTTTTCAGCAGAATATCCTTCAAATATTCCAGCAATGCCGTCGGTAA
>CAYIOJ010000003.1:0-49594 GCA_964365025.1 uncultured Gammaproteobacteria bacterium | reverse complement strand
CGGGGGGATTTTTTCGGAAAAATGCGTTCGGACTAATTCAAGAATACTGCACCAATATCAAACTTTCAGGAATTTTGATAAATATGCTCAATGACAAAATATTTAAAATTTGGACACCAGAAATGAGCTATCTTTTAGGATATATCGTCGCTGACGGCTGTATCGCAATTAGCAAGGATAGAAAGAAAAATCCGTTTACTCTCAACATCACTTCTATTGACAAAAAACATCTATACAAGTTGAGACAAATACTAAAATCAAAACACAAAATCGGTAAAAAAACAAACGGTAGAAATGGTGTTGGTTTCCAGATACAAATTCGTAATTTGACTTTAGCTGAAGATTTAATTAGTTTAGGAATATACCCGCGAAAAACTTATAATTTGAAACAAATAAGCGTCCCTCAAAAATATTTCGCAGATTTTACTCGTGGTTTTTTTGATGGCGACGGCACAGTTTACATCTATACAGTGAATAACACTCCACAAATCAAAGCGGGGTTTATAAGTTCCAGTCTATCTTTTATCACTTCGTTTAATAAACAACTCTGCCAAAATTTAAGTATTCCAACAAAAACCATTCACAAAAATATTGATAAAAGAAAAACACACATAAATACATACTCTATTTATTTCTATATTGATGATTGCGAAAAATTATTCCAATTCATGTATAAAAAAGGAGCATCTCTGTTTTTAACTCGTAAATATCAAAAATTTTTAAAATGGAAGAACAAAAATAAACGACCGTATATAAAGCAAGATTATCCTTCAAAAATAGGTTGGCAATTGAACAAAAAAAATTATAGCGCATAATATGTCGGAAAATGAAAAAGATTTCACCATCCGAGAAGCGGAATTTGTGGAACGACATTTTGCCAGCGGCTCCGGCCTGTGTTCTGACATTCGTAGCCGTTGGCAGGGATTAAGAGTTAGCGCGCAAGGAACAATGTTAGGAGAAGATTTTAAAGAATTTATCACTCCGCTTGAACATTACGAGGACTACGCCAAAAAATCACCTTTTGTTGAAGCAATTTTAAAACACAGCAATCCGGAGGCCGTTCGCAAATATAATGAATTGGTGGATAAATTTAACGCGGATTTGGAAAGAATTTTAAAAGAAAACGATGGTCAAGCCATCCAAACTTTTCTAAAATCCGCCGAAGAATTAATTTCCAGCCCGGAAGCATTTAAATAATCTCATGGATCGCGTCATCACCCCTCAACTCAAAAACGACGAAATAAAATTTGACCTGACTTTACGGCCGCAATGTCTGGGCGAATTTATCGGCCAAGAAAAAATCAAAAATAATTTGCGTATTTTTCTGGACGCGGCTAAAAAACGCGCCGAATCATTGGAGCATGTTTTATTGTATGGCAATCCCGGGCTTGGCAAAACCACGCTCGCCAATATCATTGCCAAAGAAATGGGCGCCAACATCAAAATTACCTCGGGTCCGGCTTTGGAGCGCGTAGGCGACTTGGCCGCCATTCTCACCAGCTTGGAAACCGGTGATATTTTGTTCGTGGATGAAATCCATCGAATGAACAAAACCATTGAAGAAGTGCTCTATCCGGCTTTGGAGGACTATGCTTTGGATATTATCATTGGCAAAGGTCCTGGCGCGCGCACCCTGCGCGTGGATTTGAATCGCTTCACTCTTATCGGCGCAACTACCAAAATGAGTTTGCTCTCCGGCCCTCTTCGCGATCGCTTTGGAGCGATTTATCACTTAAATTTTTATGAAGAGCCGGAAATTGAACAAATCGTGCGACGCAGTTCTAAAATTTTGGATATTGGCACGCATGATGATGCCGCCCGTCTGATTGCCGTTTCCGCCCGCCGCACTCCGCGCGTGGCCAATCGCCTGCTTAAACGGGTGCGCGACTTCGCGCAAGTAAAAGGAAATGGTATAATTACAACGGACTTAGCCAAAGAAGCGTTAAAACTTTTGGAAATTGATCAGGTCGGGCTGGATCACATTGACCGCCTGATTTTAAAAGTAATGATTGAAAAATTCAATGGCGGACCGGTTGGACTACAAACGCTTTCGGCTGCCACAGCTGAAGAAATTGAAACCATTGAAACCGTCTACGAGCCGTTCCTGCTCCAATGCGGACTTATCAATCGCACGCCTCGCGGCCGCGTAGCCACGACTCTGGCTTACAAACATTTGGGAATGGAACCGCCCAAACAAGAAAATCTTCTCTAAATATGTCTTTTCCGCTTTTTTATATCCTCTTCCCAGCCGCATTATTCGCGCTGGTGTATGTCATTTTTATTTTAATGGATATCTATCACCTAGTTTCTTTTGCTGAAGTACATTTCATGAGCTTTTTTATGACTTTTATTTTCCTCGCCGGCGTGGTCTACATTTCTTTTTGGGCTTGGACGCTCGCCCAGCCGATTGACTGGAACGAGTCGGTAACTTTTTTTCAATCAATCTCTTTTTCACCAAATCCGGAAACTTTTTAATATGCATTACAGCAACATCATTAAACAAAAACCCTACGAAAAAATTATTTATCTTTTGCGGCGCGACACCATCACTTTTATCCCGCGCATCTTACTGCTGATTATTTTAGCCGGCGTCGGTTACGGACTGTATTTTCTTTTAAAACTATTATTCCCCGCTCTTTTTATCAATAATAATTCTCTGGCTATCCTGATCCTTCTGGGTAGTATCTACGCCCTTTCCATCTGGCTATTTTTCTACACCGCTTTTGTCAATTATTTTCTGGATATCTGGATTGTCACCAACGATCGCATCATTGATATTCACCAACATGGCTTGTTCGCCCGCACCATCGCCGAGTTAGATTTATTTCGCGTGCAAGACGTGACCTCCGAAACTAAAGGATTATTTGCCACGGTTTTTGACTACGGCAATGTCTACATCCAAACTGCCGGTGAAAAAGAAAGATTTACTTTTTTCAATGTTCCGGAACCGCACAAAATCCGCGAAGCCATCATCCAGCTGGCGGACGAAGATCGAAAATTTCACGGAGTGAATCCATAAACATCTTTTGTTTCTACTCCGCTGTAATAATACTTTAAAATATCCTCGTACAAAACGCCTTTCTTGGCGCGAGCCAAAGCATCATGCAAAGACATGCCCACTCCATGCCCCAAACGCGAATAACCGCGATCATAAGGCGTTTTCACTGATTTAATCCAGGGCTTGTCTGCCCCGCCCCAGGCCTCGCGCCAAGTGCGCGTGCGGCCGGACGAACGCGCGAAATACGGCGTTGTCACCACCTCATTTTTGTAAGTCACAACTATCCCCCGCGTTTCATCAACGGCATTACTCCAATACGGCATCTGCTCTTCAAAAGCATAGCCGCGATAGACCTGATCAATATCAGCGTCCACATCAAATCCCTTGCCGCTATGTTTCACGGGATTTTTTAAATTATTCAAAGCGTAAGTACGCACAGCCACTGCCAGGGACTTTAAAAACTCCGGATGTCTATTGTCAGCTGATTCAGCAATACCTTTGATATAGTATTCAAAAAAAATTTCATTAATCACCCAAAGATAGCCCTTGTCTTTACTGAAATTAATTTCAATTACTCCGCGAAATTTATTATTATTCACCTTGGGCAGCCAACGTAATCGTTTTTCATAATTTTTCAATTCCACAAAACTGATAATTTCCATCGGTTCAACGCGAACCGGCGATGTGGAAACAAAATCAGTTGCCGGACATTTAATGTTATACGCGCCGCTGGCCTCAATATAACTAACAGACGATTCTTCATTGGGATTTAAAGTACAAAACATCTCGCCTTTGGAATTTTTAATTTCATAAGTATACGGCGAGGTGAAAATAATCGGCTCTTCGGTGGTGAAAAGCCCAATGCGCACAGTTGGCTCTTGACCTTCAATTATTTTAGATGCCGCAGGTGCGCTTTCTTCAACTATTACTGTTACCAATGTTTCTTGACCAGCAGGTAACTCCTGCGGAGCGCTGTCAGCCGCTTCCTCTTTCACAGTAATCACCAACTCAAACTGCCCGCCCGGAATCCACAATTTATTTTCCGCGGCCAAGGCAAATTTTTCAGTGTAAACGCCGACTTTTTCCGGCGCTTGCAGATAAAATTCAAAATAACCCAGCTGACCAGGCCCCACCAGAGCGTCTTTTAATTTCGCGAGCTGGCTCGTTTTTAACCAAGCGTCATCTTCAAAAACACTTTTCCGATATTTTGGCTCAAAAGTATAAACGGAAACAAAATTCTTGCCCGTGCCCCGCCAATTGTAACGGCCAATATTTTTAAAACCAATTTTAATTTTCTGGCGCTCGCCCGCTTGCGTGGTAATTTCCTTAATTTTAGAATACTGCTCGGCGGCATAATCCGGCTCTTTGGCTTGAGCCACCTGCCCTACAACAAAAAAGGCCACAATTAAAGTGACAGTTAAAATCAATATCTTTTGCGTAATTTTTCTAAACATCATCTCTATTATATTTCAAATTCAGACACTTTGTCAATCGCGCTTAAATAATATATACTAGACGCATGTCCTTTCCTCTTATTGCTAAAAACACTCTGATTCAAATCATCGGCCGCGGGTTTTCCACCTTGTTCGGCCTGATTGCTTTGGCCGCCATCACCCGTTATCTTGGTCAAGAGCAGTTCGGCTGGCTCACTACTGTCGCCACTTTTTTACAATTTTTTGCCGTGCTCGCTGATTTTGGCCTCACGCTCATCGGCGCGCAGATGATCGCAGAGCCCAACGCTGACGAAGACCGCCTGGTTTCCAATCTTTTTTCCTTTCGTCTGTTTCTTTCCGCTTTTTTCTTCGGTTCGGCCATGGTGGCGATTTTCTTTTTCCCTTATCCCCTGATTATTAAATTGGGAGTTTTAACACTGACCGGAGCGTTTTTCGCCATGACACTCCAAAACATCTTCATGGGCGTGTTTCAAAAACATTTGCGACTGAGCATCGCGGCTTGGGGAGATGCCGGCGGACGCTTTATTATTTTAATCGGCTATTTTTTGTGCGTTTATTTTAATCTCGGGCTACTGCCCATACTGGCCATTAGCGTAGCGGCCAATGGCGCTCAATTTTTATTTTTATTCGTGTCTGCTAAAAAAATAGTCAAAATAAAATGGCTCGTTGAGTGGGAAATTTACAAAAAAATATTCACCAAAAGCTGGCCCATTGCCATTTCCATGGTTTTTAATCTGATTTATCTGCGCGCCGACACGATTATTTTATCACTGGTGCGGCCGCAAGCCGAAGTCGGACTGTACGGCGCGGCTTACCGCGTGATTGACGTGGCCGCTTCGGTGCCGGTGATGTTCATGGGTATAATTCTCCCGCACCTGACCGCAGCCTGGCACGCGGATCGCGTAAAATTCAACCATTATTTCCGCCGCGCTTTTGATTTTATGAGCATTATCGGACTGCCTTTTGTTTTAGGCGGAATTTATCTGGCAAAACCGGCTATGGCTTTTTTAGCCGGCGCGGAATTCGCCGCTTCCGGAACATATTTGCAAATCTTGCTTATCGCTCTTTTGGCCATTTTTTTCGGCGCCTTGAGCGGACACGCAATTGTTGCCTTGAATAAACAGCGGCTGATGATTTGGGGGTACATCATCACCGCCGCGCTCACTTTGGCCGGTTATTTTATTTTCATTCCGCGTTATGGCGCAATCGGCGCCGGCTGGATGACGGTTTTTTCCGAAATTTTGATTTTGATTTTTACCTTATTCGTGGTGGAAAAAACAATCCGTTTGTGGCCGTCTTTTGCGATTTTCAATAAAAGTTTGATCAGCTCCATGGCCATGCTCGCCGCTGTTTATTTCATTCCTATGCCGCATTTTATCTATTCACTTATTTTAGCCATACTCACCTACTGCCTTGTATTGTTTTTATTAAAAGGATTTACCAAACAAATGATAAAAGAATTAATTAAGTAACATGTTTGAAATTTTACTCATAATTTTTTTCATCCTCTTTGTTTGGCTCACGACCCGCCGCCTTCTCTACGGCTTGTTTTTGATTGTTGCTTTTTTACCCAGCTATTTACTCCGCTTTCAAATTGCCGGCGTCCCGATGACCGTTTTGGAAGGAATAATTTTAATTACGACTTTAATCTGGATTATTCAGCATCGCCATGATTGGAAAAAAGTTAGCGCCTCTGCTCTCAAGGCCAAACTGCCAAGAGCGCCTTTTAACAGATGGCTCCTCGCCACTATACTTTTGCTCATCGCCGCCACCATTTCTGTTTTTGTGTCCGATGACACTCGCGCGGCCATGGGAATTTGGAAGGCCTACTTCGTAGAGCCGCTGTTATTTTTCTCTGTACTCATCTCCACTGTCAAAACCGAGCAAGATAAAAAACAAATCATTTGGGCATTGCTTCTTGGAACCTTGCCCATAACGATTTTCGCCATTACTCAAAAATTCACCGGCTGGCTTATTCCCAATCCGTTTTGGCAAGCCGAAGCCACGCGCCGCGTTACCAGTTTTTTCGGTTACCCCAACGCCGTGGCGCTGTATGTCGCGCCGCTCATACCCTTGGCGATATATTTATGGAACCGCCGTCTCGCGCAAAAAATATTACTCATCATTATACTCGCGGCGGGACTCATGGCCATTATTTTTGCCCAATCCACCGGCGCAATTATTGCTTTGGTCAGCACTGCCATTTTATTCGGCTTGATAAATAAAAAAACGCGCTTTTGGGCTTTAGGCGCGCTTATTATCGCGGCTATTATCTTTTTTGCCACACCCTTAAAACAACCGTTTGCCAATGAAGTTCTTTTCCAAGGTATTTCCGGACAACTGCGGCTAAATATGTGGAGCGAAACAGTAGAAATGCTTAAAACCAATCCGATTTTAGGAGCTGGGTTGGCTAATTATCAAACAGCTGTGCGACCTTGGCACATTTTGCGCTGGGCGGAGATTTATCTTTACCCGCACAATGTATTCATTACTTTTTGGAGCGAAACCGGCCTTTTGGGTTTGATTGCTTTTATCTGGCTGATAATTCTTTTTTTCAAAAAAACAATCTTCAATCGCGCTACACTGGCGCGCGTACTCATCGCTTCAATGATTATTATTCTCATCCACGGAATCGTGGATGTGCCATATTTTAAAAATGACCTTGCGGTCATTTTCTGGACACTTCTGGGTCTAGCGGCATTGATTTAGATAAGGAACAGCGGCAATGGCAATAGCCAAAGCATCAGCAGCGTCGTCCTGTTTGGGTATCTCTTTTAATTTCAAAATCATTTGCACCATTTTTTGCATTTGTTTTTTTTCAGCGCGGCCAAATCCGGTGATTGATTGTTTTACCTGCAATGGAGTTAACTCCACCAAAGGCAATTTACTTTCTTTGATTTGGAGCATTACCGCTCCTCTAGCCTGCGCCACATTGATGGCTGTTTTTAAATTCTTGAAAAAAAATAATTCTTCCAAAGCCACAGAAGTCGGTTTGTATTTTTTAAGCACCGCGCGCAAAAGTTTGATTAAACAAAAAATGCGTTCGGAAAATTCCTCGCCTTTGTGCGTTTCCCAACACCCATAATCCACCAGTTCCATTTTGCCGCCTGTAACATCAATAATGCCAAAACCCATTCTGCCAAATCCGGGGTCAATGCCTAAAATACGTTTGACACTGGCCATATTAGTAGAGATACAATAAAAATTTAAAACCGCTTTTGGCTTTAATTGCGTGCAAAAGTTTTTCCGGCATGTGAAAATAGTCGCCGGCGCTGAATTGATGCCACTTGTCCACCAGCATAAATTCACCCTCGCCTTCCAAAATATGGACAATGGCCTGGCGCGCGGTGGTGTGCGGAGAAAACTCCTGACCGGCGGCCACGGCAAAAAGAGTGAGATTTAATTTGTCACTTTGCAACAAAACCTTGCTGATGATTGAATCATTTTGATATTCAATTTCTTCTGTTATTTTTTTCGGCACCAAAGGCAATAAATTTTTCATAATTTCAGTTCCAGTAATGTAACATTTTAATGGTGTTATTGTAACATTTTTGTTACAATAAGGCGAACACATCCTTATTCGAGATTTTTACGCTTCATTTGTAAAATAATTTTGTACATCATCATTTTCATCCAATGCCACATACAATTCATCCAACTGCGTCCGTGCGGCCGGATCTGCCACAGCTATTGGTTCTTTGGCCACCCACTCTAAGCCGGAATATTCCGGAGTCATGTTCAGGCCGCGCAAACCATCCAGTAATTTTTGCCAATTTTCTTGCTTGGTATAAATTGTAATCCCGCCTTCTTCTTCTTTAATATCTTCAGCTCCTAAATCAATCAGTTTTAATTCCAATTCATCATTTAACAATGGATTCTTCGGCTTCGCCCCAGAATGACAGGGGCGGGATTGCTTCGCTTCTGGCTCGCAATGACTAGACAAAATGCTCAACCTCACCACTCCCAATCGTTGAAATTGCCAAGCCACAGCTCCGCTATTGGCCAACACCCCGCCATGTTCTTCCAACAATCTTCGCAAATCATTCACCGTCCTGTTTTTGTTATTGGTCACGGCTTCAATCATTATTCCAACCTTCCCAGGCCCGATTGCTTCATAAAGCATTTCGGTTAATTCTTCCTCGCCATCAGCGCCTGAACCGCGCGCAACCGCCCGCTCAATCGTGTCTTTTGGCACGCCGGCGGTTTTCGCCGCGTCCATGGCCATGCGCAATTTGAAGTTTTTTTCAGGATCGCCGCCCGAACGCGCTGCCACGCTAATAGCGCGTGAATGTTTGGTGAACACCGCGCCTTTTTTCACATCAGCCGCGCCCTTGTCATTTTTGATTTTTGCCCATTTGGAGTGCTTGGACATATTCACGGACAATAAATTTCACCTGAATCTGATTCCAGTTTAGCAGAAACAAAAAAAGTTATCCACTTATTTCACTTGACAATTTTTAAAATTGGGTGTATTATGTATGTATAAAGTCATCAATCTTTATGACCTATGATATATGAAACAAACTATCCTTTCCGTTAAACAAAGCGAATTATTAGAAAATTTAATCGGCAAATTTGGCCTTATTGTTACTTCGAGGCAAATTATTGAGACAAGCAAGGGCAGTTGGGATTACAAGCAAACCAAAAACATCATTACTAAACTTACCAAGGACGGTTGGCTGATTCGAATTAAACGCGGACTCTACACCATTTCTGAATTAACGAACCGCGGCTTTCTATCTCTATCACCCTATCTGACAGCCAATTTGTTAGTCAAAGATTCCTATGTCTCTTTTGAGTCCGCTCTTCAATACCACAGCATGTTTGACCAATTAATGAATAAAACCGTCTCGGTCAGCTTGAAAATGTACAAAGCCACAAAACTCAATAATATGGAATACAGCTTTGTTAAAACTAAAAAGAACTTGTATTTTGGTTTTGACGAAGTACAAATGGATAATAAAACGGCGCGGATTGCCACCGCGGAAAAGGCCTTGATTGATATGGTGAATTTTCATAAAAGCAAATTGACGATTGATGTGGTGATTGAAAAAATTATAAATCATAAACGGGATTTGGATTTTAATCGCTTCAACGAATACTTATCTAAATTTTCCGGCGCTACCATTAAAACTTTTGGTCTCATCTTTGATTTTTTAGGCCTTGATTCTGTTCGCTTGCATGAACTCATAAAAAATAAACGGGGCACTCATTGGATGCTCGCTGGTGATAAAAAATTCAATGCTAAATGGCGTCTTTATTACGACGGATATTTTGATCAATTCAAATTATGATCACCCGCCAACAATTGGAAATTATTAATCGCCGAACCTTAAAGTATCCGCTCCAAATTGCCGAGAAGGACTATTTTCTCGCTCTCGTAATCCAAATCATTACTCAATCCACCCTCAAGAACACCTTAATATTCAAAGGCGGTACCTCTCTACATCACTGCTATTTGGAACAATACCGTTTTTCCGAAGATTTAGATTTTTCCGCCAATCAAAAAACAATATCTTTGGAAGAGGTACAAAAGATTTTCATTGACACATACTATTTGAGCATTAAAAAAGATTACCTCTCCGACGCGACAATAAAGATCGAACGACTGCAATATACCGGACCGCTGATTCAGCCAAACTCTTTAAAAGTTGAAATTGATTTTTTGCAGAATGTGCTCTTACCGCCTAAAACCATGAAATACAACAATGTTTGGGGCATCAAATTGGAGGTGAGAGTTATGGACATCAAAGAAATCTGCGCGGAAAAAATCCGAGCCACAAATGACCGCGCCCGCTATCGTGATTTTTATGATTTGTTTCTTATTTTAAAAAAGTACCAACTGAATTTGAACGAAATTGTGAGCTACATCAAACAAAAAGAAATACGGAAACCTCTCACCAAAGCCAACATTAAAAATAACTGGATGATAGTTGGCGCGCAAAAAGAAATGGAAATGAATCAAATATATTATTCCAGGAAAATCAATAATGAATCTATCGCGGCAATGATTGGTTCTCTGCCTTTTGATGAAATTAAATAATTAGCCAAAAACCCCGATTGCTCAGGGTTTTTATTTTACGAGATTGCTTCGCTCCTGCCTGTCCGGCAGGCAGGTCGCTCGCAATGACATAAAAATAGAGAGCGGTATAAAACCGCTCTCTACATCCTACTTACTATGAAACCCAGTCCCGGCTGGAATCTGCCGACCAATAATCACATTTTCTTTCAAGCCCTCCAACCGATCAATCTTGCCGGTCACCGCCGCGTTAATCAACACGCGCGCGGTTTCTTGAAATGACGCGGCCGAGAGAAAACTCTGCGTGGTCAAAGACACGCGCGTCACGCCCAACAGCAATTCTTCGGCCTCGGCCGGCTTGCCCTTGGCTTTTTTCACTTTTTCATTTTCCTCAATCAACTGCGCTTTTTCAATAATTTCGCCGGGCAACAATTCCGTATCGCCGGCTTCATGCACATACACGCGCGAAAATAATTGCTTGATAATCAATTCCACATGCTTGTCATTCAATTTCTGGCCTTGCGAAGAATAGATGTGTTGAATCTCGCTCAAAATATATTTTTCCACTGCTTGCCGTCCTTGCAATTGATACAATGTGGCTAAATCCAAATTACCATCGGTGAGCTGGCCGCCGGCCGCCACCAAATCGCCGGTTTTCACCCACAGCACATAACCGGCTGGAATCACATACTCTTTCACGCCCTCCACATTGGCCAAAATTTTCACTTTATTTTTTTCTTTCACCACCGAGCCGCCATGCACGGCTTTCACTTCTTCACCTGCCTTGCGAACAATGATTGTTTGGCCTTCCACAGCTGTCGCGCCTTCTTCAACTCTAACTTCATCATTTTTAGAAAAAGGATAAACATCTTCTTTCACCGCCGCATATTTAATTTTAATCATCTTCTGCCCAAACCGGCCTTCCAAAATTGTTTTGCCCTCGGCTGATTCAATCACCCTTTGCTCCAAAGCCGTTACCTCTACCGTGCCGGCTACATCAGTCATAAAGGCACGGCGCTTGGGCGGACGCACTTCAAACAATTCTTCCACGCGAGGCAAACCTTGCGTAATATCTTCGCCACCGGCCACGCCGCCGGTGTGAAAGGTGCGCATGGTTAACTGGGTGCCCGGCTCGCCAATAGACTGCGCGGCAATAATACCCACGGCCACGCCCTTGTGAACCAAATCATTTCGGCCTAAATCCAAACCATAGCATTTTTGACAAATGCCTTTAGGCACGCGGCATTTCAAAACCGAACGCACGCGAATTTCTGACAAATCCAACAAAGCGATTTCTCTGGCCATCGCGTCAGTGATAATTTCATTGGCTTTAACAATAACTTTCTCTGTTTTGGGATCAACAATGTCCTGCAAAACAGTTCTACCCCAAGCGCGGACAGACAATTTTTCGCCCATTTCATCGCTTTCAACTTTCGTCAATAAAATTCCTTCTTCGTCTCCGCAATCTTCGGTATTAATTACCATATCTTGCGCCACATCCACCAAACGGCGAGTCAAATAACCGGCATTGGCCGTGCGCAAAGCCGTGTCAGACAAACCTTTGCGCGTGCCGTGCGTGGAGATAAAAAATTCCAAAACATCAAATCCTTCTTTAAAACTGCCTTTGACCGGCAATTCAATAATATCGCCGGCCGGATTGGACACCAAACCCTTCATACCGATAACCTGCGTCAGCTGTCCCCAACTGCCGCGCGCGCCCGACTCAATAATGGTGGACACCGGACCAAAAGGTTTTAAAATTCCGCGGCTGGCTTTAACTACTTGATCTTTAATATCAGACCAAACTTCAATAACTTTGCTGTGTCGTTCTTGCGCGGTCAAAAGTCCTTCGGAATATTGGTTTTCAATTTCCTCCACGCGAGCATCTCCCCCGGTTACAATTCCGGCCTTGGCCTCTAAACGAGGAAAATCATCCATACCCAAAGAATAACCGGATTTGGTAATGTATTTGAAACCGAGTTCTTTAATAACATCCAAAACTTCGGCGGTTTTTTCCTGTCCGCAAATTTCCAGACACAATTTTACGATTTCGCCAAGTTTTTTGGAACCAACCACTTCATTGTAAAACGGCAAATCCGGCGGCAGGGCATTGTTGAAATACAAGCGGCCTATAGTCGTTTCCACCATCGGCTTGGTTCCTTTGGGAAATTTGGATAAATCCTTCAAGCGCACCTGAATTTTTTCCTGCAAAGTGATAATGCGCATTTTGTACGCCAAGTCCGCCTCTACCGAAGATCCAAAAATTTTCGCCCGCTCTTTTTCCATCATCGAAGTCGCATAGTAACAGCCCCAAGCAATATCTTGTTTGGGAGTTACTACCGGCTGGCCGGTGGCAGGCTTTAACAAATTTTTAGCCGAGAGCATTATTTCTTTTGCTTCCAATTTGGCCTGCTCGGTCAAAGGAACGTGCACGGCCATTTGGTCGCCGTCAAAGTCGGCGTTAAAAGCGGTACACACCAAAGGATGAACTTGAATGGCTTTGCCTTCAATCAAAATCGGCTGAAAGGCCTGGATACCCAGGCGGTGCAGGGTCGGAGCGCGATTCAAAAGTACATGCGCGTCCTTGATAATTTCTTCCAAAATATCCCACACTTCCGGTCGGTCGGTTTCAATAAATCGTGAGGCGCTCCTAACATTGTGCACCAGTCCGCGTTGAATAATCTGGCTCATCACAAATGGTTTGAACAATTCCAAAGCCATGCGCTTGGGCAAACCGCATTGATGAATTTTCAAATGCGGGCCGACCACAATCACTGAACGGCCGGAATAGTCAGTGCGCTTGCCGAGCAAATTCTGGCGGAAACGACCCTGCTTGCCGCGTAAAATATCAGCCAAAGAACGCAGTTGCCTGCGCTGGCCGGTGGAAGCGGCCACGGTCTTGCTGTGGCGAGCGCTATTATCAATCAAAGCATCCACGGCTTCTTGCAACATTCTTTTTTCATTGCGGCAAATGACTTCCGGCGCGTTCAACTCCATTAATCTTTTCAGACGATTGTTGCGATTGATCACGCGGCGATACAAATCATTCAAGTCCGAGGTGGCAAAACGGCCGCCGTCCAAAGCCACCATGGGCCGCAAATCCGGCGGAATCACCGGCACCACCGTCATAATCATCCATTCTGGTTTCACGGTATTGCGGTCCAAACTTTTCAAGAGTTTCAAACGACGAATAATTTTTTCTTTGCGCGCCGGCGAGGCCTCAATTTGCTCTTCGGTCAGAGTTTTAATTTCTTTGACTAAGTCCATTTGTCCCAAAAGCGATCGCACCGCTTCGGCGCCAATGCCGGCTTCAAAAATATGGCCGAAACGCAGAGACATTTCCTGATATTGCGCCTCGCTCAAAATTTGCAGGGGTTTGATTTCTTTAATTTCTTTTTCCGTAGCCACGAAAGTTTCTTCCAGCCCGGCCAGTTTTCGGTCGCGTTCGGCCGTGAGTTTTTCCAAAGACTTGGCATCGGCGCCTTCCATTTTTTTCTGCATTTCATTTTCAATGGCTTTGCGTTTGGATTTAAATTCCTGGCGCACCTGTTCCAAGGTCTGATTCTTTAAATTTTCATCAACTGAAATAATTATGAAATTGGCAAAATATATCACCTTTTCCAGATTCTGAATGGAAATATCCAGAATTGTGCCGATTTTAGACGGGATACTGCGCAAAAACCAAATATGGGACACTGGCGAAGCCAATTCAATGTGCCCCATGCGCTCGCGGCGTACCAAAGAATGAGTCACCTGCACCCCGCATTTATCGCAAATAATGCCTTTATAGCGAATCTTTTTGTATTTACCGCAATAACACTCCCAATCTTTGGTGGGGCCGAAAATCTCTTCGGCGAAAAGTCCGCCTTTTTCCGGTTTTTGCGTGCGGTAATTGATGGTCTCGGGCTTAGCCACTTCGCCAAATGACCAGGCTTTTATTACTTCCGGCGAAGCCAAACGAAAGCGCATGGCGTCAAATTCTATTGTTTTTGGTTGTTCGTGATACATATTTTTGTTTGATTATTCTCTTTATCTGAAATCTCGTTCCGGCTCACCTTGGCTTTTGTCGTCGACCTTTACGACATCATAATCGCCTTTTTTGGTTTCGCTTTTACGCAATAATTCAATATCCAACCCCAAACCTTTAAGTTCGCGCACCAGCACATTGAATGATTCGGGGATGTTCAAACGGGTAATGGGTTCGCCCTTAATAATTGATTCATAAGCTTTGGAACGGCCGGGCACGTCATCGGATTTAATAGTTAAAATTTCCTGCAACATAGCCGCGGCGCCATAGGCCTCCAGCGCCCAGACCTCCATTTCACCAAATCTCTGGCCGCCAAACTGCGCCTTGCCGCCCAAGGGCTGTTGCGTAATCAAAGAGTACGGACCAATGGAGCGCTGGTGGATTTTGTCTTCCACCATATGATTCAATTTCAACATATATATGTAGCCTACCGTAGCCTTGTGATCAAACGCCTCGCCAGTGCGGCCGTCATACAACTGCACCTGCCCGTCAGTGGGCAAACCGGCTTTGGCCAGTTCGGTTTTGATTTGTTCTTCGGACAACCCATTCAGCACCGGACTCGCGGCCTGATATCCCAGAGCGTTAGCGGCTAATCCCAAATGCGTTTCCAAAATCTGGCCGATGTTCATGCGGGAAATTACGCCCAAAGGACTTAAAATAATGTCTACCGGAGTGCCATCTTCCAGATGCGGCATTTCTTCAGCTGGAATAATGCGAGAAATAATGCCTTTGTTGCCGTGACGGCCGGCCAATTTATCGCCCACCTGAATTTTGCGCATATCAGCCACCGCCACCTGAATGGATTTAATCACGCCCGGCTGTAATTTATCGCCGTTTTCGGCCGAAAAAATTTTAATGTCCACTACTTTGCCGTGTTCGCCGTGTTCCAGATAAAGCGAACTGTCGCGCACGTCGCGAGCTTTTTCGCCGAAAATCGCGCGCAACAATTTTTCTTCGGCAGATAATTCCGACTCGCCTTTCGGGGTAATTTTGCCAACCAAAATGTCGCCGGAAGTTACTTCGGCGCCAATGCGGATAATTCCTTCACTGTCCAAATTCTTCAATTTTTCTTCACTGACATTGGGAATGTCGGAAGTAATCACTTCCGGACCGAGTTTTGTTTCGCGCACATCAACTGTGTAATTTTCAATATGAATGGAGGTGAAGAAGTCCTTTTGCACCAAGCGTTCGGAAAGAATAATGGCGTCTTCAAAATTGTAACCATCCCAAATCATAAACGCCACGAGCACATTATGACCCAAAGCCAATTCTTGACCGCGGCTAATGGCCGGACCGTCAGACAATCCTGAACCGGCTTCCACCCGTTCGCCCTTGGCAACAATAGGATGTTGATTAATGCAAGTAGAGGCGTTGGAGCGGACGAATTTACTCAAATCATAGCTCCGCAATCCGCCCTGATCTTCCAAAATTTGAATCTTCGCTCCGGACACTTCCGCCACCGTACCCGCCGCCTCGGCAATAATCATCTGCCCGGAATCGCGAGCGGCTTTTCTTTCCACGCCCGTGCCCACTAACGGCGCATCGGGCCGCACGCACGGCACAGCCTGACGTTGCATGTTCGTGCCCATAAGAGCGCGCACCGAATCGTCGTGTTCCAAAAACGGAATCAGGGCTGTGGCCACGCTCACAATTTGCTTGGGCGACACATCAACATAATCAATGTGTTCCACGAGTTCAGTGGTTGGCTCGCCAAAACGCCGCACCTCAGCTTTGTCTGTTAAAAAATATCCATTATCATCAATCGGAGTATTAGCCGCGGCAGTGATGACTTTTTCCTCGGCAAAAGCGTTAAGATAAACCGCCTTGCCAGTCACGCGCGGTTTGATTTTGCCGTCCACTGTTTCTTTTTCCACCACGCGATAGGGAGTTTCAATAAAACCGTATTCGTTCACGCGGGCATAGCTCGCCAAATGCCCCACTAAACCGATGTTCGGGCCTTCCGGGGTGGCAATGGGACAAATGCGGCCGTAGTGAGTCGGGTGCACATCGCGCACGTCAAAACCGGCGCGTTCGCGGGAAAGTCCGCCCGGACCCATGGCTGACAAACGACGCTTATGTTCCAATTCAGCCAAAGGATTGGTCTGATCCATAAACTGCGACAACTGCGAAGACATAAAAAATTCACGAACAACCCCAATCACCGGCCGAGCGTTTATCAAACGATTTGGTGTCAACACTTCAACTTCCAAAGTGCTCATCCTGTCTTTAATAATGCGCTCCATGCGGGAAAGTCCGACGCGGAAACGATTCTGTACTAATTCGCCCACCGCGCGGATGCGGCGATTGCCCAAATGATCAATGTCATCCGGTTCTTCTTGCGTGACATTGAGCCGCACCACCTCGCCCACAATCATGGCTAAATCTTCTTTGGATAAAATGCGATGCGCGCGATCTTTAAAATCAATTTCGCCTTTTAATCCGAATCTTTCACGGAATTTGTAGCGCCCCACCGTGCCTAAATCATAGCGGCTGAAATTGAAAAACATGGCATGAATAAGGGAGCGAGCGTTGTCAATCGTGGCCAAATCCCCAGGACGGATTCTTTGATAAATTCCGGCCAAACCGTCATCTTCGGTCTTGGAAGGGTCTTTGGCCAAAGTATTTTCAATAAAACGAATCTGCGGATGAATGTCGGTCTTTTTAAAAAGTTCCAAAATCTCCTCGTTGGTGGAATAGCCAAAAGCGCGCAAAAGCATTGTGATGGGCGCTTTTCGCTTGCGATCAACTTTCACCCAAATGACATTGTTTAAATCAGTTTCAATTTCAATCCAAGCGCCGCGGTTGGGAATGATTTTCGCGCCATAGTAACGGCGACCGCGAGTGTTTTCGCCGGTGAAAAAAACACCGGCGCTTCTGATAACCTGTGAAACTACCGCGCGTTCAATGCCATTGATAACAAAAGTTCCGCGATTGGTCATCACGGGAAAATCACCCAAATACACTTCTTGTTCTTTTGAAGTACCTCCGCGTTTGTTGGAAAGTTTGGCTTTCACGCGCAGAGCCGCTTCGTAGGTGATATTTTTTTGTCGGCAAACAACTTCATCAAATTTTGGCGCGTCCAAATAGTAATCGGAAAAATTTAATTCCAGATCGCGGCCGGTAAAATCCGTGACCGGAGAAAATTCTTCAAAAAGTTCTTTAATGCCAATGTCAAAAAACCACTTGTACGAATTTTTCTGCACCTCAATGAGATCGGGCATCTCCATTGTTTCTTTCAGGGAAGTAAAAAATTGGCGCTTGACTTCGCGCAAGGGTTGGCGTTTAAAAATCATAAGACAAAAAGAAAATTCCCCCGAGGGTATATTTACCACTGGAGGTTTTGCTTAATTTATAAATTTTTTGAGAGTGTCGCAAGGGTCATGTGGTATGATTGGCCTTGCCAACAGTGCCAATTCTTGCTTAGGCAAGATATTGAGACCATTGAAAGATTAAATTAAGTATACACTGGTTAAAATCCGTTGTCAAGTGTTATGTCTCTTGACAACTGTGGAAAAGTATGCTATACTAGTATGTTGACCGTGAAAAAGTGACTTAAAAATTCAAATTTTAGCTAAATCTAGCGAAATTGTCTTTAAAAATAAGGAGGGGCGAGAAAAATCGGCTAAGTAGGCCTTAAAACCGAGGTAGCCGACGGAACTTAGTCTCGGGTTTATAAAGGAGGGTCTGACTCTCTTAAGCCCGGATTAGGATCCTTGACTTAGAATGTTTCCGGCTTAGCTGGAAAATAGCTTTGTCCTTCTCACCTCCTAATTTGTACGGACAATCGCCCCCCACTTCAAACTCCGCCTTAAATAGGCGGAGTTTTTGTTGCCTTTTATCACAAAATGGGATAAGATAAAGCTGGTGTTTATAGAAGCCGTCTGTAAATACTTATTCTAAAATTGTATTGATTTTTTGGCTAATATACGATAAAAATAGCACTATTAACAATTAGTATACTCGTAAGGTATACTAATTACAATTAAGTGAAATATTTTTCGCCTTTTTATGAAAAGGAGTCCTGACAAACAATTAACAGAAGTCCTCACATGGTTATCCAAAAGTAAAACAAGTATTCCCGAGCTGAATTTAATAAAAAAATTCGGCCTGGATAGCACTTGGTATGCTCAAACTTTCCGTGAAGATGGTTTGGTTAATTCTGTTTATGATGATCAGAATAATAAACACATGATTACATTATCAACAAAAGGTATTTCCTTACTTTCGGGTTTGACCAAACCATGGTATGAAAGGCTGTTTGGTCTCATTGTTATTAGTGTCGTTATAGGTGTAATAGGCTTAGTACTAGAAAAAAAGTGGGACTTCTTTTTGCAAATCCTTAAAAGTTTATTTTCTTAAAAAGGCAAAAAAATACATCATTTAACTAATTATATCTGGTTCACAACTAAATAAAATTATTTTTAAAGTATGAAAAAAATTCTCATCTATATCATTTACATCATAGATAGTATTTTTGTAATTGCATCATTATACTCAATATGGTTACTCGCTGATAATATACCGAGTATATTTCTAGGGCTATATATTCTTGCTGGAGTACCTTTTATATTGGTTATATTTTTTTCAATCACTAATTTCTTGTTACATAAAATCAACAATGAAAAATGATTTTATTTGATTGCTCACCCATATTTCGCACACATTAAATAATTTAAGGGACATGCAAAACATCGAATATCGGCGTACATTCCGCAAAATTGCTTCGCTCTTTTGCCTTTAATATAAATCACTATGACATCCATCGAAGAATTACAACTTGAAATTGAAGCGATTAAAAAACGAAATCAGCGAGTGGAAGCAGATAAAGCATGGGAAACAAGCTGGGCTAGAAAAATCATCATTTTGCTTTTAACATACATCGTAATCGTTGTATTTTTCTTTTTCGCGCAATTACCTAAACCGTTTATCAACGCCATTGTTCCGGCTATTGCTTTTGTTCTGTCCACATTAACGGTTCCTCTTTTCAAAAAATGGTGGTTAAAATAATTTCTACTGAACATCTACTTAGACGAAAGGTTGTGGGTTAGATTCTTGAAACAAACACTTAATACCCACCCCCGACCGCTTTTGACAAGTAAGTTACACACAACCGATATTTACATTATTTCCTTAATATGGTATACTATAAATAATTAACTAAACCATATTAAGCATTTTATATGATTTACCTACCCCCTATTGTCAAAGCTCGTTTGGAAGAGAAACTAAAAAAACTCAACAAACTCCGTCCACTACCAAAATCTGCTGTGCAAAAACTGCGGGAAAAATTTCAAATTGAGATGACCTACAACTCCAACGCAATTGAAGGCAATTCTTTGACATTAAAAGAGACCTTTTTGGTTATAAACGAAGGTCTGACAGTAAAAGGAAAGCCGCTAAAGGACCATTTGGAAGCAAAAGATCACCACGCCGCGCTGGAATATCTGTATGATTTAATAGACAAAGACAAAAAGCACACTGTTTCTGAAATACTCATACGAAACTTGCACCAAATTATTTTGCAGGAAACCGATAAAGAATGGGCCGGACGATACAGAAATGCCCGTGTTACTATTGGCGGCGCAGACCATACTCCACCAGATGCACTACAAGTACCAAATATGATGAGAGATCTGATTGTTTGGCTAAATTCACAAAAAAACAAGCTGAATATTGTTGAACTTTCTGCTTTACTGCATCATAAATTAGTTTACATTCACCCATTTTTTGACGGCAACGGCCGGACAGCACGCTTGACAATGAATTTATTTTTAATGCAAGCGGGGTACCCATTGGTCGTAATTATGAAAACCGACCGAAAAAAATATTATGATGTACTTGATAAAGCGGATAAAGGTGAATATGAACCGCTGATCAAATTTATTGTTCAATCCATAGAGCGTTCTTTGGATATTTATCTCAAAACTTTAACTCCTGCAACCACCAAACAGGAAAAATTTTTGACGCTCGCAAACATAGCTAAAAATACTCCCTTCTCTGCCAAATATTTAAACTTGCTTGCGAGACAAGGAAAACTAGAAGCATACAAAGAAAGACGTAACTGGTTAACTACCAAAGAAGCAATTGAAAGATACTTGAAAAACCGGACAAGACAACGAAAAGTGTAACAAATTATCAACGCTATTGTTCCTGCCGCGGCCTTCGTTCTGTCCACATTAACTCCACTTTTTAAAAAATGGTGGTTAAAGATGTAAAAATGACAATCTCCGAGGATTGGCGTCATACTAAATCGTGGAAGCCGGGATGGGAGGCGGAGTTTTTGTATTTCCACCTACGACAGTTCAGCTGCTCTATACGCTACTTAAACTTGATTCATTTCATTTTTTTATTAAAAATGATAAAAAACGGAAACAGATATTGAAGTGAAACACATTACCCAACTTATTAACAAGATTTGACATACTTCTTTTTCAGTGGTATTATACAGACATAATCATTGATTTATGCGCAAAATCAACCTAAAAAATGTGGTCTGGAAAGAGGACAAATATTATGTAGCTTGGAATATCAACACAGATGTTTCCAGCTTTGGTAAAACAAAAAAAGAAGCGCTAGCCAGCTTGCAGGAAGCGTTGGAACTGCACTTTGAGGATTCTCCCATTTCCAAAATGTATAAAGTGGATCGTCCAAATTTAGTGCCGATGGCTTTGAGTTATGCCTAAACCGGTGTTATTGAATATAATATTGAAAGTCCTTAAAGATAAGGGCTTCTTTTTTGTTCGTCAAAAAGGTTCGCACGCGCGTTTCCGAAAAATCAGCAATCCTACTCGCAATGTCACTGTTAAAATGAGTTATAAAGAAATTCCTTATGGCACATTCAGATCCATTTTACTTCAAACGGGACTAAAAGAAGAAGATTTTTTTGAAGAATAATAGATTTAAAAAAATGTCTATAATAAAAAAACCAAAAAAATGCAAATAACATACTTTGTCCACGGCACAACAACTGACAATGAAAAAAATCTTGCCACTGGTTGGGCACCGGGTGAATTGTCTGAATTGGGAATACAACAATCAAAAGATTTAGAAAAACTCGCGGCAGATCAAAATTTTTCCGCAATTTTTTGCTCTGATTTAAAACGGGCGATAGATTCCGCTTGCCTGACTTTTGGCGGCAAGTATGAAATTATAACGGATAATCGACTCCGCGAGGCAAATTATGGCGACTTCACGCAAAAACCTGAAACGGAATTTAAAAATAATCTGACTAAATATATAGACACGCCTTTCCCAAATGGAGAGAGTTACAAAGAAGTTGAAAAACGCATCGCCAATTTTATAAAAGAGATCAAACAAAAATACAATAGAGAGCATATTGCTATTGTGGCTCACCAAGCCCCACAGCTTGCGCTGGAAGTATTATTGAAAGGAAAAACATGGGAACAAGCAATTGCCGAGGATTGGCGGCATACTAAGTCATGGAAGCCGGGATGGGAATACACGATTTAATTTTTGTAAGGATAATTAAAATCCCGCGTGTATAAACGCGGGATTTTTTGTTACGAGAAAAATTAAACACTCCACTGTTCAATATACTGCTTGAACTTGGTGATGCGAATGGCGTCGTTGGCATTGAATAAAAATGGAGCCACATCTTTGACCATTTCCTCAAAATTCACTTCCGCGCATCGCGCCAAGAGTTTTTCTTTCAATTCCGGCAAACTGGCAATGCCGGCTTTTTGTTTTAAATACTCAAGATTGGGTTTGGTAAAAGCATGCAAAAAAGTATAATCAAAAAAATCCCTGCCCTTGGCGGTTTTTCTTTCCAGCAGGGCAATGGTTTTTTGCGCCATTAAAATATCCTTTGGATTTACCAAAATTTCCTCCACAATGCCATAACGGTCAAAAAATTTTTTCTCCGGAACAAAAATAAAATTTTGAGCAGCGGTATCTATTTTTACTAATATCTTCTCATTGGTATAAGGAGACAATTTATTGGCAAACAAAAGATTATTAAATCTGATATAGCAGTGAAAAGCGCCCTTAATTTTTATCAATGAGTCGACCATAAAACCTTGGGCTTCCAAATCCTTTATCACTTGTTTTACAACTTCTTCAAATTCGCTGACACCCAGACCAAAATTATCAAAATCCAAGTCCTCGGAAAAACGCGATAAATCATAAAAAAACCTAAGACAAGTGCCGCCGATAAAGCTAATTTTGCCAACTGGAGCATGGCGAAAAAAAGATTGCAAAATCAAGCACTGCAGATATTCCGCCATTGCCTGCTTCTCGCGTCCTGTCGCAAAGCCCTTTTCTCTCGCGAAATTTAAAATTTGTTCCAAATTAAGCATATCAATTGGAAAAGATGTAATCCTTAAAGTTTCGCAAACGCTTTTCTAAACTTTTATTTTTATACAACTGGGCCAAATTAAAAACTCCGCGCCAATCAAATTTATCTCTCAATTCTTCTTCGTGAAAACGCGCTTCTTGAAAATCATCAACGCTCTTGAACGCGTTTGGTTTTAAATAAAACAAATCCACCAGAGCCTTTTCGGGCGTGGCGATATAAAATCTGCTTCCCACATCCTCTTTATTGCCAGCGCGCTTCATTACAAAACCATCAAATATAGTTGTTTTAACATGATGATAAAAAAAAGTTCTATCGCCGACAGTAATATTCTTTGTGCCCTTGGTGGTGACAGAAGTAATGTGAAAAGAGATGTCCACGGTAAGATTATAATAATACAAAGCGTATTCCAAAGAAATGTAAGACGGTTGACGCAGATGATTTGCTATAAATTCCATCGCAACTTCTGCCTTGGAAAACAGATATAAACCCGCTCCCAAATGCTTGATATGGCCGTCTTTAGCCCATTTGGACAATTGATAGGGGAATACCTTAAAACCGGCCAATTCTATATCTTTGGCTGAAAAAATGGGTTTAAGCTTAATCAGGCTATTTTCTATGTTAAGATATTTCATTTCTTTATTAAAAATGATAAAAAATAGAAACGTATATACAAATTATACCTATTATTTCAAAAACAGTAAAGAATGGGGGTGTGGATAAATGATGACCAACTCAGCCTTAAAATAGCGGAGAGCTTTTTATTGGGGAGGTGTGTTGCCGCCTGCCTTAAATGGTGTTAGAATAAAAATGCCTTACACAACCCTTCCTATAAGCAACTATCCGTTGACATTTTGGCATGTTTTAGAGAAAAAACAGGTGAGTTGGTATATAAGTAGTTTATCGGAAATAAATTATTTTCATTTTCGATTTTTATTTGAATAAGGAAAGGCGAATTTTGATATTTTTTGATTAGGGGAAATATGGTGTCCCGCCCGTATATTCGGGCGGGACGCTTTTTTTATTTTTTACTTTTTCTTGCTTCCACCCCTTGCGTCCACGCCAACTCAAACAATCCTTTCAAAATGTTTGCCAAGGCCGTGCTTTCAATCATTACTCCCATCAAATTAGTCTTTTTCAAAAGCGCAATCACAACTTTGTTTTCATAAATGTTTATTTCGCCGCCAAACTCTTTAATTCCAGGCAACTGTTCTGATTTTATCCAGCGACAATACGTGTATTTGAAAGACCCGCGATAATTTTTCATCCAGTCACGGCCTTGCGGAGTATCAAGCATAAGTATCCGCTCTTTGATTTTCTTTTCACTGCGTTGTCGATTATATTCTCTTCCCCATTGCCGAAATTCCGGCACATCCCAACCTTCAATATCCAAAATAGATAAAATTTCTTCTTTTGATTCAAGGGTTTGGCTGTAAATAGTTTTTACACCTTCAATTCCTTCTTGATATTTTATGATTGGTTTTTCCGCGACTTTGAAAAGTGAAACTAAATCCGGCAGACGTTGTTCAACATCTTTAAGCCGCCTCTCCCATTGGTTTTTGCGGTTTTGGATAAATTGCACCAAATGGCGCGGATGTTCCGCAGCATAGCGAATTTTTACCCTTTCGCCAGAAACACGATTGACCAATCCGTAAATACTCAATTTTTCCAAAATCTGATAACCAAAGGTGCGGGTGATACCCGCTTTTTTTGTTATTTGGCTAACCGTAGAAGGCCCAATCTCTAAAAGTGCTTGATATACTTTTGCTTCGTTTTCGTCTAAACCGAGATCGTCGATTAGGTTTGCCATATGTTTGTGTTTAAAATGCTAATTTATACATTTCCATCATATCACAAAGGCTACATTGTGTCAATGATTACTTACAATTTATATTTTATTTTATTATTTTGGCTTATTCGCGCATATTTCACCATTTTCTCTGACGCATAGTATTTACAAATCTGGTTTATTTGGTACATTGACTTGTCTAAACTCCGTAATGGGTGCGGAGGAAGACGGGGCTCTTTAACAAACAAGGAAGGAGACAAAAAATGGGCATGGACATCTGCTACCGTTTTCACACGACCTACGCGGCGCAACAACCGGAGAAAGTCAAGAAGGAGTTTGAAGCCGCGGGGTATGTGGTGCAAGCAGAAGAAAGCAGCGGAAAAGAACGCAACGGTGACGATTGGCGGCATGCCTTCGTCACGGTCCGGTGCGCTGACTGGCCAAACGACAGAATTGGGGAATCCTTTCACCTCGACATGAACGAGAATGGTTTGTGGGTATTCCGACCGGCAAAGAACTGCAAGAAATACCGGAGTGCCGCTCCGTATGCCGGTTGCTTGGAAAGCTCTCACTGCATAGTAGAGTACTGCCCGGGATACCGAGAGCAGGAAATCTACGCCAGGCTGTGGGCGATCGACAGGATCGATATCCACATGGTGTGGGTGAAACTCGGCATGCTCGGATGCATCACTTGCACCATTCAGGGCGCCGAAGGCCGAGATATCTTCAGCCGCGAGCAGAACGTCGAGTTGAAAGCGGCCGTGGAAAAATGGGGTGGATACAGCGTGCTTGTCGAGGGTGACTAACAAAACAAGGAAGGAGGCAAAAATGTCGCGGCCATGGTATGAGGAGTCCGTACTGTCGGCAGGCGCAGACAAGTATCCGAAGAAACGACGTCAGTATGAGGAGCACATGGGGAGATGCAGGGCCACGATGCCCGTGCAGGCGCCGACATGCATGTGCCAGCAAAATCCTCCGCACCAGCCAACAGAGGAGAAACCTATGGAGGAAAAAAGCACGGCGGCCAAGAAACCGACGCTCCTCGACATTGCGCGGAGGGCAGTGGTCGAGGACAAAGACGCTCGGGATCCGCTCGATTTCACTTCCACCATCGAGTGGTGGTGGGTTCCGGGGGCCAAAGCCCTGGGACTGACGGTTTCCATCTACTACGGAGAGGAGGAACCGGTTCAGCCGCCGGAGATTCGGGCGTGGCTCCTCAACGAGGAGAAGACTCGCTCGTGGCCGAGGGCTGACAGTCGCGGTTTTCTTCCGCCGGAGGAACGCGGCCGATGGCACATGCCGCGAGAGCTGGGCGAAGTCATGGAATTCCGGGGAAGGAAGTACGTGCTTGTCGGCTTCATCCAGACTGGACACTGGACATGCGGGCATGTCGACAGCGCCGCATTCGTGCCTGCGGAGGAGGTTCAACTCTGAAGCAGGCCAACTCACATGGGCCAGCGGGAAATTCCGAGAAATCGGAAAAGTACCGCTGGCCTTCTTCATTTTGTATAAACGGATTGGCGGGGGCGCAATTCACCCCTTTTATTCCCCTCTTGCGCCCCCGCCAAGTGGAATCAAAATTTGCCTTTTAATAAATGACGAAAATCGAAAATGAAAATAATTTACATCCGATAACACCGAGTATGCGGTTCAGAAAATAGCGATAAATTTTTAACTTTTAATAAGGTATCGCTATTTTCTTCACCCAAACCGCGCTATTGAAATTGAGGGCTTAAAATGATAAAATACAATCATCTGAAAGCGAAAGTTTGTGTTGAAAACAACGGCGCGGCTTCGCATACTCGGATACGTTGGCCAAAATCGCTCGCTCCGCTCGCTCTCGTCGGAGTCCTCGCGGACTCCTCCTCGTTTTGCCGAATGGGCGGCGGTGCCCGCCAGTTCTTGCTCTGTCGCTCGCTACGCTTCGCGACATCGCCGAACTGTCGGATATGCGTCGCTTCGCTACATCCCGCCCGTCCGAAAACTCTGTTTTCGTCCGGACGGGACGTCGCATATCCGCCGCCCATTGTGCAAAAAACACAGAAAATTTATTTTTTATAAGGAAGAAAAATTTTGTTATTCACTATTTTATAATCAATTTTTTCATAAGATATGGAGTCAATTATTGAAAAAGCAAAAGCCAAATTTTTGGAAATGGTGAGTGATTTTGGCTCAGACCCATATCATCTTTTACCTCATGTTCCAGAAGCGGAAAAATGGGCTAGATTTATGTTGAATAAATATCCGCAAGCAAACGAAGAAATTGTTTTGCTGGCGGTTTGGTTGCACGATCTTGGGCATTATCCTATCCCGACAGACATTGATCATGCGGTTCGTAGCGAGGAGCGTGCCAAAGAATTTCTGGAACATGAAAATTGTGGGTCAGAAAAAATGAACGAGGTGTTGCATTGCGTTCGTTCTCACAGATGCCGAGATGTGATGCCAAAATCATTAGAGGCAAAAATTATGGCTTTTGTAGATTCTGCCAGCCACATGACCAATTCAACGTATTTTGATATGGCCAAAGATGATAAGGATAAAAAGGAGAACTTCATGGTTTATGCTAAAATGGAAAGAGACTTGCGGAATTTATCCTCTTTTCCAGAAATCCAGAATGAATTAACGGGACTTTATAATGCTTGGCAGAATCTCATCAAAGAATATGAAAAAATTGATTTAGTTTAATAGGAAAGAATAACAAAATTTCCCTCTAATTTATTAATTTTCTGTGTACATCACACAACACCAAATATCTGGTTCCAAAAATTTTCTCATTTATATAATCAAAGGTAAAAAAAAATTTTCTCTCCCAAGTCGGAGGAGCAACATATTTATTAAAATTTATTAAAAATAGGCTGGAGAATAAATGAAAAATCTCTATTTAGACATTGACGGAGTGCTTCTTACAAAACACGGCGATATGGCTCTGCACCTTGTCGACTTTCTCAATTTCGCGACAAACAACTTTGACTGTTACTGGCTTACGACTCACTGTAAAGGTGACGCGGCTAGCGCTATTTTCCATTTAATTGGTGGTGTCCAACCCGAAGCAATTCCTTTTTTGAAGAAAATAAAAACTACCAATTGGAACCTTTGGAAAACGGAAGGGATAAATTTTTCACAGAATTTTCTTTGGCTCGACGATTATGCTTTTGACACGGAAAAAAATATTTTAGAAGAGCACCTTGCGCTAGATAAACTTATAATCGTAAATCTCAAATCTAATCCAAATCAATTGTTAGACATAATTAAAGTCATTTAAAAAAACCAAAAAAAATAATTTTGACAAAATTCCGCCAAAAAGCTATGATTATTTAGGCCCTTTATCCCTAATAAAGGACTCAGAAAGCGGCGAATAGTTATACGATGAATCGGTTATACTAAAGTCATAAACGCGATTGTCCAGCGACTAAATATCGTTAGCGATAACGCACTATCTAAAAACACAAACATTTAGATAGGGACTTTAGCCCCCAGTCGGTTCAAAAGCGTGATAGCCAATTCGCCGCTTTTTGGTTTTGAGGCAAAATGTGATATAATAGTGTGGACATTCAAACTGGTATTTATGCCACATGTAAAAAAAGAGGTGGAAAAGCGCAAACCGCGACACAAAGAATCAATCGGCCTTAATCCTGAAATCAAACGCGGACTTATGGTAATTGCGCTTTTTTTAATTGCCGGAATTTTAATTTTGAGCTATCTGGGAATCGGCGGACAGGCCGGCTCAATTATTGATTATCTTTTGGCAGTGGCTTTTGGCGAAAGCCGACTTTTGGCGCCAATTCTGCTCGTGCTCATTGGCATTTTGATTGAAATGGAACAGGATTATCCGCACGATGTCCGTCATTTTCTGGGATTTTTTCTTTTGCTTTTTGGAGTTAATGGCGTAATTCATTTGATTCGTTTTCACGAGCCGACTTCCGGCGCTTTTAAAATCGCCTTGACCGGCCAAGCCGGCGGACTCATGGGTTTTGGCGCCGGGTATCCGCTGTCATATCTGTTTGGTTTTTTGACGGCCTTGGTAATTTTGGGAGCTCTGATTTTGGCATCGCTACTTTTACTTTTCAACACTTCTCTCGCTCGTATTATCAACGCCCAAAAAATGATGTTGTTGCAACTGGGAACTTTTGGCAAAATTATTATCGGCGTGATTTCATTATTCATTAAAAAAACACCGGAGGTGGCTGATTATAGCGAAGAAGAATCTTCCGCTCCGGCTTTTGATTTTCAAACTCGCGCTTTGAAAAAAGAAGAGGAAAGTGTTGCTCCGGTTGCCACGGCACAGGGAACAGATGAGAAACCAACACCAACGATTGATGACGCCATTCCGGCTTTCAAATATACTCGCGGACTTCCATCGCTTGATTTGCTATCTTCAATGCGTTCCAAACCAACTTCAGGCGACATCAAAGCCAATCTTTTTACAATCCAAAAGACACTGGAAAATTTCGGCATTGTGGTGGAAATGGGCGCGGTGCAGGTTGGCCCGACTGTCACCCAATACACTTTAAAACCGGCTGATGGCGTAAAGCTGTCGCGTTTGACTGCTTTGCAAAATGATTTGGCCATGGCTTTGGCAGCTCATCCAATCCGCATTGAGGCGCCTATCCCAGGCAAGTCGCTGGTGGGAATTGAAGTGCCCAATCAAAAAGCGGCTTTAGTTTCTTTGCGAGAACTGTTGGAATCGCCCGAA
Organism: uncultured Gammaproteobacteria bacterium; assembly: GCA_964365025.1. Taxonomy (GTDB): domain Bacteria; phylum Patescibacteriota; class Patescibacteriia; order Magasanikbacterales; family UBA10003; genus UBA10003. The sequence goes on along the minus strand of CAYIOJ010000003.1, from coordinate 20,303 downwards.
GCGCGCGAACAGCGCGGTAATTTGATTGTGGCTCTTGGCAAAGATGTTTCCGGCAAACCATGGTTTGCTGATTTAGCTGTATTGCCACATTTATTGATTGCCGGCACTACCGGTTCGGGCAAAACAGTTTGCATCAACGAAATTCTTTTGAGCTTGCTTTTGCAACACACGCCGGAAACCTTGCGTTTGATTTTGGTCGATCCCAAAAGAGTGGAATTGCCCAATTATAATGGCATTCCGCATTTATTAACGCCGATAATTACTGACGGACAAAAAACGGTGAATGCTTTGCGCTGGACAATTGGCGAAATGGAGCGTCGTTTTGAATTATTATCCAAAGCAGGACGACGTGATATTGCTTCTTACAATAAAGTAATGGATCAAAAATTGCCGCATATAGTGTTTGTGATTGATGAACTGGCGGAATTGATGACTTCTTCGGTCGGATCCGAGTTGGAGGCGGCGATAGTCAGATTGGCGCAAATGGCGCGCGCTGTCGGCATTCATTTGGTGTTGGCAACTCAAAGGCCTTCAGTAAATGTTATTACCGGACTTATTAAAGCGAACATGCCGGCGCGTTTGGCTTTTTCCGTAGCTTCATTAATGGACTCACGAACTATTTTGGATGCCAGCGGAGCGGAAAAACTTTTGGGCCGTGGCGATTGTTTGTGGAGCCCGCCGGAATTATCCAAACCCAGACGCTTACAAGGAGCGTATGTCGGAGAAGAAGAAATTAAAAAAGTGGTGGAGTTTTTAAAAGGCGACGAGTTACCACAATACAATGATGAAATAACCGCCAAACAGCAACGAACCTTTGAATTTAATAGTGCCAATGTTCCTTCTGAAGACGACGACCCATTGCTGGATGAAGCTAAAGAAGTGCTCATACAAGCTGGCAAGGGTTCAGCCTCTCTTTTGCAAAGGCGGCTGAAAGTCGGCTATGCCAGAGCGGCGCGGCTGTTGGATTTATTGGAAAAAATCGGATTTATCGGCCCGGCTGACGGCGCCAAGCCACGCGAGCTATTGATAAAAGGAACAGGCGGGGATATAATTCAGGAGGAGGAAATAAACGAGGAAAACAACAATGTAGAAATTTAACATGGCACCTTGGGTTTTGCAAAAAGACATACCCGGTATTTTGCGTCGCGTAGCCGCCTTGACTGTTGTGGCAGGTTTGCTAATATATTTAGGTATTAACCTGCGTGGAACTTTTAGCACTCCTCCGTTGGATGTGGAAACACCAATTGATAATTCTGTAAGCGCGGCTCCAAATCTTTTGGTCAAAGGGCTTACCAATCCGGAAACGCGAGTGCAAGTCAATGGACACGAAGTTATCAGCAATATCCAAGGATTTTTTGAAGAACCGATTGTTTTAAATCCCGGCCTGAATGTGATAGTGGTAAAAGCGATCAAAAAATATGGCCAGTCAACAACTTTAATTCGCAATGTAATTCTTAAAGAACAAAAAGATATTTCTTTGAAATAACACTATGGCAAAAAAAGCGACTGACGAAAGAATGGCGGCGGCGGAGGAGGCCATTAATCAAATTAAAGAACGATTTGGCGAGGGCTCAATCATGCGTCTGGGAGAAGCGAAAAAAATGCAAGTGGAGACAGTGCCAACAGGCTGTCTTTCTTTGGATCTGGCCCTGGGCGTTGGCGGAGTGCCCAAAGGCAGAATCGTGGAAATTTTTGGGCCGGAGGCTTCTGGCAAAACCACCCTGGCTTTGCATATTGTAGCAGAACTGCAAAAAGCCGGAGGCATTGCCGCTTTCGTGGACGCGGAGCATGCGCTGGATCCCGATTATGCCGCGAAAATCGGCGTCAAATGCAAAGAATTGCTCATTTCCCAACCGGACACCGGCGAACAGGCCCTAGATATTGTGGAAACTTTGGTGCGCTCCAATGGCGTGGATGTGATTGTGGTGGACTCAGTGGCGGCTTTGACCCCCAAAGCGGAAATTGAGGGGGACATGGGCGATTCGCACATGGGTCTGCAAGCGCGTTTGATGTCGCAGGCGCTCCGAAAACTCACGGCCATTATCAGCAAATCCAACACAGTGGTAATTTTTATCAATCAAATTCGGCACAAAATCGGCGTGTTTTTCGGCAATCCGGAAACAACCACCGGCGGCAATGCTTTAAAATTTTATTGCTCGGTGCGCATTGAGGTCAGGCGCGCGGCGCAGATCAAGATGGGAGACAAAATTATTGGCAACCGCGTCAAAGCCAAGATAGTGAAAAACAAAGTGGCCGCGCCTTTCCGCACCTGCGAGTTTGACATTATGTATAATGAAGGCATCTCCATTTCCGGTGATTTGACCGATATCGGGGTCGCGGAAAAAGTCATTACCAAATCCGGCAATTCCTATACCTATGGCGACATCAAATTGGGCGTGGGCCGCGAAACCGCCAAAGCCTTTTTACGATCCAATCCGGAATTGATGAAAGAAATCCGCGAAAGAATAATGGAGGAAGTAAAGAAAAAAGAAACTGTGGAAATCGTGGATACCTCGCCGCCAGATGACGAACCGCCGCCAATGGAAGAATAACAAAAAATCCCGATCAAATTGATCGGGATTTTTAATATCTTAGATTAACAATAAAAAAGTCATGATAAACCGACCAGATGTCTACTCAAAGCCACCGCTTCTTTTTGAAAAAATTTTTTTACATCTTTCCAATTTGCTTTGAAAAAATTTTTGGGTATAGGGTCATTTTCAGCGTCAACAAAATAAATCAGTTAGGATTCGGGAAATGGTTTGAAATCTTTATATTTTTTATTCCTAAAAATTTTGCCCAGAATTTTTTTCGACTTGCAAGCATTGCTCGTGTATTTTTCACAACACTTTTTATTAGTCTTATGGAATATGTCTTCAATGCCCACCTTATCTCTTTATCATTGCCAAAATCCAAAACCCGCTCAATAATGTATTAAGCGTGTTTTTTGGGGTCAACATCCCAAAACAAAGCTGGACGAAATTTCATAGGATTCACCTTTTATACTTCAATTTTACCACAATTTTGACAAAAAGTCAAGAAAAAAATAAACCCCCCTTCTTGATGGAACATCAAGAAGGGGGGTTGAGAGTCAGAGTTGCCGAGCGACCTAGGGCTTCGGTGTGGAAGCGCCTAGGGACCGAGTGACTACTTACCGCGGAGGAGACGGCAGGCGCCGAAGAAGCCGCCGTCAATCCAGTCGAAGCGCAAGCACCAACGGCCGCCACCCCAGTAGAGGCAGGCGACATGCAGGCGGCCGCCGGAATCGCGGAGGAGTGTGCCGGTAAAGACGAGCACTTTGCTTCTGAATTCAACCGGAATTTCCTCCTGGTTGTCCAGCAGGCGTTTGGCGTCAACAAGGCCAAGGTTGGCCTTGAGGATGACGGCGCGGACGCGCATCACCGTGCCATTGATGTAACTTTCGTCATCATTCAAGAAGGAAACAATTTCCAGATCACTGATCTGGCGCTTGGAGGGGGTGACATCCTCCACCACCGCGTAATCGTACTTGGCGGCGATAATCTCGCTTTGGATTTTGACCTTGGATTGGTTTTTTTCCGCGCCATAGTCAGCACAAGTAATTGTCGCGCCACCCAGAACCACCAGCGCCAAGCACCAAATGAACCATCGGCGAAACATGATATTCCTCCTAGTTGGTTGTAGGCTGGAACCAATTCCCAGCTTTGTGTTGATTATTTTTTATCACTTTTAGCAGAGTGTGTCAAGCCCTCTCCACATATTCGCCAATTTCCGTGTTCACGATAATATTCTCACCTTCTTTGATAAACAATGGAACACGGATTTTAGTGCCATTTTCCATAGTCGCTTCTTTAGTAACATTGCCCGAAGCCGTATCGCCTTTCACGCCCGGCTCGGCCTCTACTATTTTAAAAGTCACCTTCATCGGCAAGCTCACGCTCAAGGGCACACCTGCAAATTTAATTACCATCACCTCCAAGCCCTCTTTTAAAAATTCCTTTTTGTCTTCCAGCAAACTAGCATTGATTTCAATCTGCTCATAGCTTTCATTGTCCATGAAAGAATACATCTCATTGTTATTATACAAATACTGCATCCGGCGGCGTTCCACCTCCACCATTTCCACCGACTCGTTGGATTTAAAAGTCATTTCAATGGTTTTATTACTTTTGATGTTTTTCAATTTGGTGCGCACAAAAGCCGCGCCCTTGCCCGGGTTCACATGCTGGGAATCCATCACTAGATAAATTTCGCCATTCAGGCGCAAAATTGATTCTTTGGAAATTTCATTCACCGAGGCCATATTTTTTAAACAGTTCACTTGCCGTGAACGGCATTATCTCTTCCATATCTTTTGAATTGGTTAAAAACATTATCAACCGATCGACTCCCACGGAAATTCCGGCGCATTCGGGCAAACCGGATTTTAACGCGGCAATCAAATCGCGGTCATAATCAATCTTTTCTTTGTCTAATTTTTGCCGCAACAGCACATCATCTTGAAATCGTTTTTCCTGTTCTTGCCAGTCAATCAACTCCGAATAGGCATTGGCCAGCTCCAAGCCACCGATGTAGAGTTCAAACCGTTCGGCATAGCGCGGGTCGTCTTTTTTAACACGAGATAGCGCGGCCAGCTGGACTGGATAATCATAAAGAAAAACCAGCTGGTTTGCGACCGTGATTTGCGGCTCAACTTCGCTCAAAAAAATTTTAAAAAACAAGTCGTCCCAGGCGTCGCTAGCGGAAACGGTGCACTTTTTCTCTTTTGCCAGCGCGAACATTGTATCATAAGTTAAAAAATTGTTCAAGTCCGCGCCGGCGTATTTTTGCCAGGCCTCGCGCATGGAAAGACGGAGCCAAGGGGATCCTGAAATAAATTCAGGATGACTGTTAAAACCGCATTTCTCAATCACAAACGCGAACAATTCTTCCACCCGGTCCATCAATCCAAAATAATTCTCACCGGCTTCATACCATTCCAACATGGTAAATTCCGGATTATGCGCCCCGCCCCAGGGTTCGCTATTGCGAAAGCATTTGCCCAATTGAAAAATTTTGGGAAAACCAGCGGCCAAAAGTTTCTTTAAACCATACTCCGGCGAAGTCACTAAATATGCGTTATGTTTTACCCCACCGACTTCTTTCAATTCAGTCTTGAATAAATCCAGATTCGGCTCCAAATTGCCGTCTTTTACCAAAAGAGGGGTCTCCACCTCTAAAAATCCGTTTTGCCAAAAAAATTCGCGGATTGATTTTAAAATCATCCCGCGCTGACGCAATTTTTCTTTGGCGACTTCATTATTTTTCAATTCTTGCCAGCGCATAAAATCAAAATGTCATTCCCATGACAATGGGAATCCAGCGATTAATTCTGGATTCCCGTTTTCGCGGGAATGACAACATAAAAACTTCCACTAATTTTTTATTTAACTCGGCAAATACGGCAACAGAGACATTTCGCGCGCGCGCTTGATGGCCGTGGCTACTTTGCGCTGGTGCATAGAGCACAAACCGCTGCGGCGCTTGGGAGCGATCTTCATAAAAGAAGAAACAAACCGGCGCAACAACGCAATATCTTTATAATCCGCCTTATTCAGATTATTAACGCAAAAATAGCAAATTTTCGGAACTGTTCTTTTTTTTCTGCCTCTTATCATAGGTTATTTTTAAAATGGAATATCTTCAACTTTAATTTCTTCTTCATTAGCCGGCTGGACTGCGGGCGCAACTTCGGCGCTAACTGCCGAAACAGGTGCAAAAGACGGGGTCGCTCCTCCGGCGCTGGGACCCCGATCCAACATTATCATATTATCAGCGATGATTTCCGTGCGGGTGCGTTTGATTCCATCCTGACCCACCCATTCGCGAGTTTTTAAACGGCCCTCCACATAAACCTTGCGACCCTTGCCCAAATATTGGCGGCAAATGTCAGCCAATTTGGCCCAAGCCACTATATGATGATATTCAACTTCATCCTGCTTGACGCCGGCGCTGTTGGTCCAAGAGTGATTGGTGGCCACATCAAAGGAAACGACTGATTTACCGGTGGGAGTGGTGCGGGCCTCGGGATCGCGAGTAAGGTTGCCGATAATCATGGCGCGATTTAGATTCATATTTTTTCAAAAAAATATTATTTTCACTTAACTTTACTATACCACCAAATTGTCCTGCTGCAAAATTTCCTCAATTTTTTTATCAATCGCTTTCAGATCAACTCCTTTGTTTGGTTCTTTGGACGAAACGGCGGGAGTCTTGTCAGACATCGGTTGGGTCGGACGGCGTCTGATAACCTCTTTGGCCTGATAATCAGAAAGCAAAAAACGCCAAACAAACGGCTCCAAAATCATTTTGCTTTTTAAAGCGGACACTTTCCCCGGAGCTAAAGAAAAAGAAGAATTGACAATATGGGCAAAATGGCCGCCTTTGATCGGATAAGCCAATTTTTGTCGACCCAAATTCTCAAATTGCGGATTCTCCGCACCAAATTCAGCCAAAATACTCTTAACATTTTCCAGGATGCCTGGTATTTCGCTGTCGGAAAAAGTGCCGGGCAAAAGGAATAAACAATCGTATTTTCGCATAAGATAATAAAATAAATAATCCAGTGAAACTACTATATCACGGACTTAAAATTTTGGCAAGAGGGAGGCGCGGAAGGGGGTACGGATTGACAAAATTATTAATTCATCTATAATCTACTCAACCTCGCTCTGAAAAGAGCGAATTCAACAGAAGGAGAAGGCCGTGGGATTCGTAACGCACACAGTAAATAGGGACTGGCGCGAAGCCAATATCTGCGGAGTGTTTCTTGATGACGGCCAAGCTCTGCGGGATCTTTGCCGACGCGCCGGAGAATGGCGTAGTATGCCCCATTTGAATGATCGCATCGCGGTCGCCAAAGAACAAGTACTGGCATCCTTGTTCAGAAATGCCGTACTGCTCAAAAGCACTGCCGAGACCCAACAAGAACTGGATTACTGTCGTGCCTTTGTCCACAAACCTACCGAGGCACAGAGAAATTTGTCTTACGCGCTGGCCTGGGGAATTGCCTGCTGCCGCTACTACCACGCCCTGCTTTTCATCTTGCTGAAAGAGTGCGGTGTAGTTGCCAGGGCTTGCGGCAAACAATTGCCCGATGGCATTGGCTACACCTGGATTGTGGCCATGGACAATAGCGGTGGGCCAGTAATCATTGATCTATCCAAGGAGTCGCTGACCAGAGCCGGCCGCAACGACCTTGACTACGATGACCCGACTGGCCAGTACTCTGAACCCGGCCACGTCTGGGTCTTTGCCGACTAACCCGAAAGGAGACGTCTCGGCCTTCAGCAACTGTTGGAGGCCTTTTTTAAAAATTACTATTATATTCACTATTATGATATAATGTAGCCATTATGATTAATGTTGATATCCTAAAAAAAATCATTAAAAACAAAAAAATCCTAGACGAAGCCGGATTGCGTGTTGCTATAAAAACCGCGGAAAAAGCCCATTTGCCGTTGGAATCATACCTAATCAGCAAAAATATCGTTGATGAAACAACACTGTATCAAGCCATTGCCAATCATTTTGATTTGCCTTTTATTGACCTGAAAAACCGTGAAATCAAGCAAGAAGTAATTTCCCTTATTCCGAGCCCTTTGGCTGTGGCCCGCCAAGTGGTTATTTTTGCGAAAGATGGCAAGGAATTAAAAGCCGCGGTTTTAGACCCTCTGGATCTGCAAACCATGGAATTTATCAAACGCAAAACCGGACTCGCGGTAAAAGCGCATTTGACAACGCCCGGCTCTTTGAAAGAGGTCTTACGGAAATACCACGCCTCTCTGGAGTCGGAATTGCAAATTATTAAATCAGAGGAAGCGGGCGATGAAAAACAATTAAAAAAAATTGCCGAGGATTTGCCAATTATCAATATCGTCAATAGCATCCTGGAGCACGCGGTGTTTGAGAAAGCGTCGGATATTCATATTGAACCAATGGAAAAAGAAATGATCGTTAGGTATCGCATTGATGGGGTCTTGCGACAGGTCATGACCTTGCCCAAAGCCGTGCAAGCCGGCATAATCGCCCGCATAAAAATTCTGGCCAATCTTAAACTGGACGAGCACCAACAGCCGCAGGACGGCCGCATCAAAATTGAAATTCAAGACGAAAAACTTTCCTTGCGCGTGTCCATTTTGCCAGTCTATGACGGTGAAAAAATAGTCATGCGTCTATTGCCGGAAAGCACCAAGCCCCTGACTTTGGATCAATTAGGATTTTTGCCTGATGACAAAAAAAGAATTGAAGACGCCATTAACAAACCGCACGGCATGGTTTTGGTAACCGGACCAACCGGCTCCGGTAAAACTACCACGCTCTATTCGGTTTTAAATATTTTAAACCAACCGGGAGTCAACATTGTTACGATTGAAGACCCGATTGAATATCACATGCCGCGCATAAACCAAAGCCAGATTCAACCGCGAGTGGGTTATACTTTTGCCACAGGACTCCGCGCCTTTTTGAGGCAGGATCCGGACATTATCATGGTAGGCGAAATCCGCGATGCGGAAACAGCTGAAATTTCAGCCCACGCAGCCTTGACCGGCCATTTGGTGCTCTCGACTCTGCACACTAATGACGCTCCCACGGCCCTGCCGCGATTGCTCGACATGGGCGTGCCGTCGTTTCTCGTAGCTTTTACCGCCAATCTGATTATGGCTCAACGTCTGGTGCGTAAAATCTGCCCATTTTGCAAAAAAGAATACAAATTAACAGCTGAAAACATCACAGATTTGGAAAAAATAGTGGATGCCAAAAAAATGATTGAATTATTTAAAAAACATGATTGCTTAAAAAGCGGGGACACAACTCTAAAATCCTGGACATTTTATCGCGGGGAAGGCTGCCAAAAATGCAACCGCGAAGGCTACAAAGGCCGGCTGGGAATTTATGAAACTCTGGAAGTTAATAAAACCATCGCCGAATTAATCAATAAAAAAGCCAGCGTGGAAGAATTGCGGCAAGGCGCCATTAAAAATGGCTTCACCACCATGCTTCAAGACGGCATAATTAAAGCCAAACTCGGCTTGACTTCTTTAGAAGAAGTGCTTGAAGCCACTCGCGACTAAAATATATGCCCAAAAAAGAAAACAAAAATCTTTGGCAAAAAATCTCTGAAAAAATTGAGCGTATCAGCGTGGCGCAAAAAATTTTTTTAATGGATAATTTGCGCGTAATGCTTAAAGCCGGACTTTCCATCACCGAGGCCTTTCACATTTTGGCCGCGCAAACGCCCAGCCGCAAATTGAAAGAAATAATTGAAGCCGTGGGGCGGGAAGTGGAAAAAGGCACGACTCTCGCCGACACTCTAACCAAATTTCCGGAGTTAATGCCAACAATTTACGTAAAAATGTTAGCCTCGGGCGAAATATCGGGCAAATTGGACGAAAGTTTATCAGAGATTGTTAAACAAATGAAAAAAAATAAAGAACTGAATTCCAAGGTGCGCGGCGCCATGATTTATCCGATCGTGGTTTTGGTCGCTGTGGCCGGCGTTGGCGTGGAAATGGTGGTGTTTGTTCTGCCAAAACTTTTGGATCTGTTCAAAGAAATGAACGTTCCCTTGCCATTACCCACGCGCATTCTCATGACCACCAGCGCTTTCTTGATTGATTACGGAATTTGGGTAGTAATATTTTTGATCGCCATGATTATTGCTTTTATATATTTTAAAAAAAAGCCGAAAGTACGCTCGGCTTTGGACGCCTTTATTCTGCAGCTCCCGATTTTTGGCAAAATTTCCCGTCAATTGAATTTAGCGCGATTTACTTTGACTTTAAGCTCTCTTTCCAAAAGCGCCATACCCATTATTGAGGCGCTGGAAATTACGGCTGACGTGTTGAGTAATGTTCATTACAAAAATGCTGTATTGGAGGCTTCCAAAAATGTCAAAACCGGTGTTACCATTTCCGATTCTTTGGAATTTTACCCCAAACTGTTTCCGCCTCTGGCCACGCAAATGATTATGGTGGGAGAACGTTCCGGCACCACCGATGATTTATTAAACGAATTATCAATTTATTATAACGAAGAAATCGATCAAATACTCAAAAATATCTCCACCATCATTGAACCTGTGCTGATTATTTTCCTAGGCATTGTGGTGGCGGGATTGGCAATTTCCGTAATCATGCCGATGTATTCTCTTTCACAGGCATTTTAATATGTTTCTTAATCCTTTTTACCACTCTTTCGGAATGGATATCGGCGATCGTTCTATCAAACTGGTTCAGTTGCAGCGCGTCCGTTGCGGCGTCTTCAAATATTGTCATCGTTTGACTCATTTTTCCCAAATTCCATTGCCGATTGGTTGGATTGTGGACGGGGAACTGCAAAAACCGGAAGAAATAGTCCAAGCATTAAAAAACCATATCGCCAAACAAAAAGATGGGTTGGCTATTTCTCCTTGGGTGGCAATATCTCTACCTGAAACTAAAACCTACATTCAATTAATCCAATTAAAAACAAATGGCGAACAAATCAGTGAAGAAATCGTCCGTGAAGTTGCTCCTTCATACCTGCCTTATGAATTGGATGATATTTATTTGGACTGGCAGATTATTGAGCAAAACGCCAATCACGCGTCTGTGTTGCTAGCGGCGGTGCCCAAAAAAATAGCCGACTCATACACCTATCTTTTAAATATCGCCGGTTTGACGCCTTTGGCCATGGAGGTTGAAGCCACCGCCATAACTCGCGCTATTATCAACCGCCAAAAAGACTTGACCCGCGAAGCGCGCGGCATCCTGGATCTGGGCGCTTCTCGTTCCAGTTTTGTTATTTACGATCACGGAGTCATTCAATTTTCACTTTCTTTGGCTTTTGCCGGACAAGAAGTAACGGAAAAAATTTCTAACGCCCTAAATCTAGACTTGGCCGAAGCTGAAAAAATAAAAAAAGAATGCGGCATTGACCCAAAAAAATGCAAAGGCAATTTAAAATCAGTTCTGGAAAACAGCTTGAATGATTTAGCCGACAAAATCACGCAAGCCATTCAATTTTATAAGCTGCATTTTCCGGAAAAAAATCCTTTAACCGGCATCCGGCTGTGCGGCGGCGGGGCGAACTTGCCGGCGCTAGAAAATTATTTATCCGCCAAATTAAAATTAAAAATTAGAAAAGCCAATCCTTGGGTCAATCTTTTCCCGACAAATCAGCCGCCAATGACCGAAGAACGCTCGCTTCTTTATGCCACGGCCATAGGGCTGGCCATTCGGGCAGATGAATCGCCAATCAAATTTTAGGTATATGGAAATTCTTATCAATTTAATGCCGCCGGTAAAGAAGAAACTGATCGGCCATATTTATTTTGTTCTGTATTCGCGTTTTTTAATTGAAATAATTCTATTTTACGGATTAATCGTGGCCATCTCTTTGGTTGTCGCCAATCAAATTTTACTTTCCAGTCTTGATTCCATTCAATTGCGCACGGCTAATTTAGAACCGGTATATAATCAAATAAACCGAGAAATTAAAAAGGTAAATAAAGAATTAAAAAATATCAACGAAGCGCAAAGTCATTTTTCTTTCTGGACGCCATATCTGGCCGATCTGTTTAAAAATATGCCTGCGGGTATTTCCCTTAACGGCCTTGATTTTAATAAACAAAACAAGGATTTAATTATTCAGGGCTTGGCAAAAAATCGCGTTGATTTACTGGCGTTGAAAGACAATTTGGCCAAATTTTCTTGGATTAAAAACCTTGATTTGCCCGCTTCGGCCTTAACCGCCAAAGAAAATATCAACTTTATAATTAATATAGAACTGAACCAGCCATAATATGTTCCAAAGCCATGAAAAAAAATTGATTTACATTACCGGCGGCATTTTGGTATTTTTTTTCTTGATCAGCGGATTGATCATCTTCCCGCAATATCGCAGTATCCAACAAATGAACCGACAAATTTTGGAATTACGCACTTCTTTGGAGGCCAAATACGAAAAAACTCGTTATCTTCATAAATCGCAAAATATTCTGGCTTTGGCCAAGCAAACGACCGAAGAATTAAAATTGCTGTTTATAAAAAACGGAGAAGAAATAAAATTCATTTCCTATTTGGAAAATCTAGCGGATAAATTTTCCATTAGCCAAAAAATAAATATCTCGCGCGCCAATAAGATGAAAGGCGTGGACGCTGATAAAATTGACCTGCAAATTGACGCGCAGGGAGAATTTGTCAATTTGTTGTCATATTTGGACGCCCTGGAGCGCAGCGACTACCTTATATCCATTTTAGAAATCAACTTAAGTCGCGACGCCTCTTACTCAATCAATATGACTTTAAAAGCGGAAGTTTATGTTCAAAATTGATTTGACAAAATATTTCAAAAAAAACGTATCTAAAGTTGAGCTGGCCATTAGACTGACTTTTTATGGTATCCTGCTTTTAATCAGTTCTTCTTTTATAATTTTTCTTTTTTTTCTTTACCAGCGTTTTTACCTAACTTTAATCCAAGCGGAAGAAATTGTCATCCTCAAATCGCAGTTAGCAGTCGACGTGTTGGATGTTGATTTGTATCAAAAAATAAAAAACTCCGCGGAAAACCGTAAAAACGCGCCCATTATCAACTGGCGGGAACTGCGCAATCCCTTTCCCACGGCGCCGGTTAAATAAGCCGCGCCGGCTCTATGCAATATATTTTCATTCTTGGCCGCGAACAGGAATTGTCAGCGGCTGAAATTTTTTCTTTGTTCGGCAGATTAAAAATTGATTATCTAGTTTCTTTTTGGCAAAAAGAAACACTGATTTTGGATATCGCCCCGAAAATTAATGCGGGAAAAATAATGAATCAACTGGGCGGCACTATAAAAATAGCCGAAGTAAAAAAACAACTGGGAAAAATTGAATCAATTGATTTTAAAAAAAACATATTGGATTTAATCGCGAAAAAAACGACGGATAAAAAAATCTTTTTCGGCATCAGCGCCTACATTGGCAAATTTCCGACATTGGGATTGGAAATTAAAAAAGAATTGGTAAACGGTGGCGCCAAAGCGCGGTTTGTCAGCTCGCGAGAAAAAGTCTTGTCCTCTGTGGTTATCAAAACAAACAAACTCCTAAACGCCAACGGATTGGAAATAATCATTGCCGGGGATAAAAATCAAATCTGGTTGGGGGAAACTTTGGCTATACAGCCGTTTGCGGAATTTAGCGAACGCGATTACGGCCGGCCCGGGCGGGACAAATTTTCCGGCATGTTGCCGCCGAAATTAGCCAAAATAATGATAAATCTGGCGGAAAAAGGCACCGAAGCGGTGATTTTAGACCCTTTTTGCGGCTCGGGCACAATTTTGACCGAAGCCATGCTTATGGAATATAAAAATGTGCTGGGAAGCGACGTGAGTGACAAAGCTATTGCCGACGCGCGAAAAAATATTGATTGGCTAAAATTAAAAACCGCGCCAATTCACAAATGCAATGCCATATTGCTTTCAAAATGCTTTTCCGCCAATTCCACCGATGCCATTGTGACCGAACCATTTCTCGGCCCGCCTTTGAGAGGCCGTGAAACAAAAGAGCGGCTGCAAAAAACAGTTGATGAACTGACTCAACTATACACGGCTAGTTTGCGCGAATTTATCAAAATTTTAAAACCAAACGGGGTAATAATAATGATTTGGCCGATATTGCAACAAAGATTTTTTTTACCTTTGCCGGAAAAATTGGCTGCGCTAAATTTGCGCATTGAACCTTTTTTCTCTCCGATTTTCCGTCAATTTCAAACATCACGCGGTACGCTTATTTATGCCCGACCGGATCAAAAAGTGGGGAGAGAGATCGTGAAACTAAAAAAGAGCGGCTAAGCCGCTCTTTTTAACTACCCACATGAAAAAACACCACATCTCCATCGCGCATCACGTAATCTTTGCCTTCTAAACGCATTTTGCCAGTTTCTTTAATTTTGGCCCAACCGCTGAAATTCACAAAATTATCATAATCGCAAACTTCGGCGCGGATAAAACCTTTTTCAAAATCAGAATGAATCACGCCGGCGGCTTGCGGCGCTTTAGCGCCGCTCTCCACAGTCCAAGCGCGCGATTCCATCGGCCCGGAAGTTAAAAAAGTAATCAAATCCAATAATCTATAACCGGCCAAAATTAATTTATCCAAACCGGTCTGACTTTGGCCGATGGAAGTTAAAAATTCTTTAGCCTCCTCCGGACTTAAATCTGCCAATTCCGCCTCAATTTTGGCAGAAATTTCAATAATCGGACCATTAAAATTCAATTGAGGGACCGGCTGTTTGGCGCCACCGGCCTCGTCAACATTTAACACCGCCATCATTGGTTTGGCGGTTAAAAAATTAAATGTTTTAATCAATTTTTTTTCATCATCGCTCAAAGACAGGTCTCTAATAGCCTGCCCTTTACTCAACGAGTCAATAACTCTCTCAAATAGTTTCATTTCTTGTTCCAACGCAACAGTTGACCCGGATTTTGCTTTACTTTTCAAATTGCTCAAATATTTTTTTGCCGATTCCAAATCAGCCAGAGCCAATTCCACGCCAATAATTTCCAAATCCTCCTGCGGATTGACGCGGCCGCCCACGTGAATCACATCCGGATCAGAAAACGCGCGCACCACCTGCACAATGGCCGCCACTTCGCGAATGTGCGATAAAAATTTATTACCCAAACCCTCACCCTGACTAGCTCCTTTGACCAATCCGGCAATGTCGGTAAACTCAATAACAGTCGGCACGATTTTATCCGACTTGGAAACTTCGGCCAATTTGGCCAGACGATTGTCCGGCACCTCCACTATGCCGACATTCGGGTCAATGGTGGCAAAAGGATAATTGGCAATCAGAGCCTGCTTTTTGGTTAGGGCTTTAAATAAAGTTGACTTGCCCACATTGGGCAAGCCGACAATGCCTATTGATAAAGACATAAATTCAAATCTTGGTGGACCTACGGGGAGTCGAACCCCGTCTTGATCCATGCCATGGATCCGTCATACCGGTAGACCATAGGCCCACCAAAATTTCAATTTTTTTATTTTATCATCTCTTTCTAAAAAATACAAGAGACGCCACTAATAACCCTAGCGACTTCTTGTTTATTCAGTCGGAGAAACAACCGGCGTGGAAGATGATACCTCAACCGACGAACTAACCGATTCGGCGGAATTAGCCGGTGTTTCTGTTAAGACAAATGCCGGCGTTGGCGATGTTTCAATAATAAAGGTGGAAGAAGTAGTTTCCGGCGCAACTGGCGCGGATGTTTCTGCTGGCGCCGATTCCGACTCCTGATAATCAACCGACCGACGCTTGGCAATCACCAGCCAATCAAAAGTGGCATTGCTTGTGCCGCCGCCCAATTCTTTGACAGTGAATCCTTGATAATTTTTCTCGCTTACAAACACGCCTTTAGCCTCACCGGTCAAAGTAACAGAGACTTTAATTGACGCGTCCGGGTCAATCACTTCTTGGTTTAACAGAGAAAACTCAATTTTTTGAACACCATTTTCCAACTGCGCCGAGCCGGACAAAACTAATTCTTTGTCTTGTCCGGACTGCAAACCATACAGCTCTTTTTCACCTTGTTTGGTTTTCACTTTCACTATCAAAAATCCATCTTCGTTAATTGTCCATTTATCATCCTTTCCTTTAATAGCTGACAAATTCAAAATACTTTGACCAATCATATCCAAATCCACATTATTGGTAAGCTGGCCGCCTTCATTCGCCGACACATTCAAAACCGCTGAATTGCCCGATGTTCCGTTCACCAATCCTTTATTGATCAAAATCAAAATCTTGCCTTCGTCTTGAGCAAATGATTGCAAGGCCATACCCACTAAACCGGCTGATTGTCCTAAAGCGGTATCATATTTCATGGCATAACCTGGTTTCGAAGCGGTGACTAAATAATCGCCAACCTGAATAGGACCGTTTTCATCAGTTACTTTGACTTTAACCAAACCGACCAAGGCTAAAGGAGCGCGATTAGCGCCTGACGCGCCGATTAAAAACGCTCCGGTGCCGGAAATCACGCCGGCGACATTGCGCGCGTTCATCGTGTCTGATTTGCGGTATTGGTTTAAACCATTTTCATCTACAATCAAGACATCACCGGCCTCGGCTGTTTCGCCCGGGACTAAATTCACATATTCAGCCACATCACCAGGCCCAGGGCTGGTATTGTTAGCTTGAATGGTGCCAGTAGCCGTAACATAACCGGTGGCGTCAATACTAAAAACTTTTGACCCGTTATTACGCACGGAAAACAGGACACTGGATGAAGCATGATTTAAAGTTGTGTTGGTATCAAAGACAAACGCGCCCGCGCCAGCGCCGGAGGCAAGCGAGGTCAGGGTGGTGGTGGTGTTACTGGCGCTAACTTTCAAACCGCCGGTGGAAGCGCCGCCAAAAACCTGCAAAGTGCCGGAAACGGAAGTGTTACCGGTTGAACCAATATTAAAATATCCGGAATTATAACTTGCAGCTTTGTTAAATATTACACTGCCGTCAGCCGCGAACAAAAATTTATCTGTCCCGCCGGTCTGAAAAGAAACTAAAGTGCGATCACTGCCGGTCCAAGTGGAAGTGCCGGCGTTAAAAACAAATCCGCTGTTGCCGCTGACGTCCAATACGCGGGAAGTAAAAGTGGAAGAAGCCTGATTCGTAAAAATAGTAATCCCGCCGCCGCCCATATTGGTGGAAGTGGCGCGGCCGCCGCCGATGGAAACATCGCCGAATAATTGAGCGCTTCCGCCGACATTCAAACCACCGCGCACCGCCAGGTGCTGATCAAATTGCGCAAAACTATTTATCTGCAAAGTATCCACTCTCAAGGCGCCGATCTGAGCGTTGGAAATTATGGCGCCGGAAATATCTATAATTTCCAAAGACCCACTCGTGCCGCTCGCATACTCGGCTACGTAAACATAATTTCCGGAAACGAAAATGGAATAAACGCTCAACAATCTAGCTCCGCCGTCGCCATTAACTATGGAGCCCTTGTGAACGGGATTTGCCGGATTGGAAATATCTATTATTTCTAAGGCGCTGCTAGAATCAGCACCAACATACGCGTAGTTGCCGGAAACGAAAATAGAAATAGGGTCATTCAATAGCGCCCCGCCGGTACCATTGGTTAGGGAGCCCTTGTGAACGGGATTTGCCGGATTGGAAATATCTATTATTTCTAAAGCATCATCGGTTATCCCAACTAAATAAGCATAATTACCCGAGACAAAAACACTATTAGGAGCCGCGAACGAAGTACCTGCGCTATCGGTAAGAGAACCGACAACCATTGGCTGGCGCGGATTAGAAATATCCACAATTCCCAATATGTTAGAATCATGAGCCGCCACATATGCGTATTTTCCGGAAACGAAAACCGATTCGGCGCCGTCTAAATTAGTGCCATCAGTAAGAGATGACACAAGAACCGGATTAGCCGGATTGGAGACGTCAACAATAGATAAAATCCCTGTCGTTGAATAATCAGAAGCTACGTAAGCATAATTTCCGGAAACAAAAACTGAATTTGCGGTACCGAGATTAACTGAGTCGGTAATGGAGCCTTTTAAAGTCGGATTAATCGGATTGGAGATATCAATTACCGCCAAAGTGTCTGCTGTTTCTCCGATCACATAAGCATAATTGCCGGAAACAAAAACTGATTTGGCGCCATCCAATAATGTGGCGTTACTGTATGATCCCTTATAAGTAGTACTAGCCGGATTGGACACATCAACAATGGTCAAAGCGTCTTCTGTCCAAGCGGCAATATAAGCGTAATTGCCGGAAACAAAAACTGATCTCGCGCCTTTAAGATTATAACTGGCCGCGTCAGTAAGAGCGCTCTTATGCGTTGGGTGCCAAACACTACCCACCGGATCCGGCCCGCCAGCCACATTAAGCGTGCTTGAAACAGAAACTCCGCCATTCGCATCCACGCTAAATACACCATTACCCCAACTATTGCCTTTGCCAATTACGAAAGTGGTGCCGGTCAACGCCGAAGAACTGGCATTAGTGGATCCACTTACTGTCAAAGTGGAAGAAGCATAGACCGCGCCATCAAACCAAACAGGATAAGTGGAAGAGGTCATCATGGCCAAAGCGCCATAAGTGGAAGAAAACCTGCCCCAATCATTAACACCACTTGTCCCTAAATCCACTGCCGTGCCATTGGCAGTATAACCATAAAACTTGGCATCAGCGCTGTTGAAATACAGCGTGCCGGCGGCAACATTTGGCGCGGCAGTCAGACTAGATAAATAAAGACTGCGCAAAGAGCTGGTATTACTGGTAACGCTCAAACTGCCGGACAGCGTGGTATTGCCAAAAGCCGCGAGCGTGCCGGAAGCGGACACATTGCCGGAAGAATCAACATAGAAATAACCAACCCCATATGTATTTATTCTTTGCCCAATAATAAGAGAGTTATGAGACAAAGTCGAAGTATTAATACTATTGGCCACCAGTAGGCCTCCTTGAAAATTACCATATCGCCATTGGGTTGAAGAAGCGCCAAGGTCATAAAGGTTGTCTGAAGACGGATAAAGATGGCCGCCGACAGTGGCGTTACCAAAGGTGGCGAGCGTGCCGGAAGCAGAAAAATTACCGGATGAGTCAATCAAGGCCAGAGCCGTGCCGGCGCTATTCTGCCATTCTTGCAAATTACCGCTCTGGCTACCGGCGCCCCGCAACACTAACAATTTATTGCTCGCGGTAGTGCCTTCAACATAGCTCTTCACGCCGGACGGCACAGTGGTGGTGCCAACGCCAAACTGTCCGGCAGTGGTAGTGGCTATCAATAAACTGTTGGTAATTTTTAAATTGCCGCTGGAATCGGTTACCGGCACATAAGAACCAGCGCCGCCAATCGTGGAGGTAGCCAAACCAGATAAATAATCGGCATTAAAGGCATAAGGGCTGGCTGTAAGCCGTTTGCGCGGGGTCATCTCGCTATCGCAACCAGTGCCAGCGCCAGAACAGACAGTGATGCCCAGATACAATTCACTGCTGTTGAACAAGGTGGGAGAAATGGCGGCCAAACTGGCCGAGGTGTCACCCAAATTTATGGAAAAAATGCCATTAGTGACTGTAACGGCAGTACTGGTAACAGCAGAACAAGTGGAAGAGGCGGTGTATTGGCAAGTGCCACCGCTGGCCGCGTCGTAAATTGTCAATTTTAAATAATAAGTACCGTCACTGACCGTATTGCCGCTGGCATTAGTTAATTTGCCCTGAAAGGTAATCTGCTGATTGCCCGCGTCAGCCGGCGTTGCGTTTATTAAGAAAAATAAAAACACGAAAAATACCCCTAACGCCAAATTAGCGGCTTTGTTTAACCACTTTTTCTCTATTGTTCTTTCAGCTTTTTCAGTCATGATAATGACTGATTTCTCCCTCCTCATTCTTATTTATAATTATATCACAAATCACTGTTTCAGGTAACTTCTTCTTCGTTTTTGTCACCAACCGACCCCAAATCTAACTCAACCGGCTTTAAGCCGGTATCTATCCCTACTGACGCTGCTAGTTCAGGATTATCTTTTAAATCAATTATCGCGCTTTGCTTCTTCTCATAACCGTTTTTCTCATAAGTAACATAATATTCATTGCGGCCGACTAAAAAAGCATACCGTCCGCTTTTATCAGTCACCTGTGTTTCTAATAATTTATTGTATTGTTTATCAAAAATACGGGCAATAGCTTGAGTCAAAGGCAAACTATTGCGTTCATCATAAATAATACCCCAACTCTTCGGTTGAGGAGGCGTGGTCAGATGCTTAAATAAGGCGTAAAAAACTACCTGCACTG
Source organism: uncultured Gammaproteobacteria bacterium (assembly GCA_964365025.1). Lineage (GTDB taxonomy): Bacteria > Patescibacteriota > Patescibacteriia > Magasanikbacterales > UBA10003 > UBA10003. The sequence goes on along the minus strand of CAYIOJ010000003.1, from coordinate 497 downwards.
CCAAAAGTCCGCCGGTAATAATACCCGGCACCCAAATTACAAAACCAACTGCCACTAAGATGCTAATAATACTTAAAACATTCTGGAGGCGGCGCCAAGTCAATTGCCAAATCAAATGCCCAATCGGCCGCTCCGCTCCCGCGGGATCCAAAGGAATATTCGCGGTAATGGTAGCTCCTTTTTCTTTTACTTCAATTACTTCGCCGTGATACAAATCTACAAATTGTCCGTCTTCCCGCAGTCCGCTAAAAAATTGGCTGGGAAAATCAAATTGAGCGACAGAAACTTCCAGCTTGTAAGAACCAACGGCTGGAAAAAAAGCATAACGCCCTTCGCCGTCAGTAACTCGACTTTGCGCAATACGGCCACTAGTCGCGTCAATCAGGCGCACAGTCATCAAACCTAAAGGTATTTTGGTCAAAGAATTGTAGACCACACCCCACTTTTTGCGTTTTCTTCTTTTGAAAAGCAAAGCCGGCTGAGTGAACAAAAAGCGT
>CAYIOJ010000002.1:0-85418 GCA_964365025.1 uncultured Gammaproteobacteria bacterium | reverse complement strand
GTAGCAATAACAGTACCAGCGCCTGATCGCGGCGCGACTGACGGCGCGGAAATTACAACTCCGCCACTCACGCTTTCTTCTTCCCCTCCTTCCATTCCGCTCCAACGCATTATTTTATCTTCAATCGCTTCTCGCGGCTTGCCATAGCGTTCGCGAGAAACGCGAATCACCTTGTCTAAATTTCCCGTGACCGTAAAAGCCGGTAAAAATGTTTGAGCACTAAAAGGAGTCGAGGCCACACCGTCAATCATCAGTTTCATGTAGGCGTTATATTTTCCCAAATTCACCAAATCCTCTTCGGTAAAATCCGGCGCGAATTCTTTGGCCAAAAATTCCGCGTCTTCAGCGCCCACGCGAAAACAGACGATGGTGCCAACATTGCCGAAAACCGCCGGCGCTACTTTCTCGTCCAGCTGTTCAATGTACTGATGAGCCAGAATCAAATCCAGATGATACTTGCGCGCTTCCGACAATATATTGGCAAAAGATTCCGTGGCGAAATTTTGAAACTCATCAACATACAAATAAAAATCGTTGCGTTCTTCTTCGGGAATGTCCACCCGCTCCATGGCCGCGAGCTGAATTTTGGTGATGAGCATGCCGCCCAACAAACGCGAGGAGTCCTCTCCCAGCCGCCCCTTGGAAAGATTCATAATCAGAATTTTTTTATTGTCCATGATGTCGCGGATATTGATGGTGGATTTTACCTGCGCCACGATATTTCTAATAATTGAAGAAGATAAAAACTGGCCGACCTTGTTTTGAATTGGCGCGATGGCTTCGGTGGCGAATCGTTCGGAATAACGCGCGTATTCATCCACCCAAAATGTTTTAACAACCGGATTTTGAATTTGAGCTATTACCCGTTTGCGATATTCTTTGTCCACGAGCAATCGGTTGATGCCAAGCAAAGTGCTGTTGGGATAATCAAGCAAAGCCAAAAGACAATTATTTAAAATGTATTCCATGCGCGGACTCCAAACATCAGGCCAGATTTTTTTAAACACGCCCATTAGGCCGGAAGCCACCAAATGCTTATGGCGCGGGTCAATGGTTTCCAAAACATTAAAACCAATTGGAAAATCAATATCAGCCGGATTGAAATAAATAATATCGTTCAGACGATTGGCCGGAACATAATTTAAAATCTTTTCGGCAAAGTCACCGTGAGGATCCACCAGCCCTACGCCATGGCCATTATAAATATCGGAGAGCACCATCTGCTCCATCATGTTGGTTTTGCCCATGCCGGTCTTTCCTATTATATACATATGCCGGCGGCGGTCATCTGTCTTAATGCCAAAACGCCGACCCTGGCCGCGGAAGCTGGTTTCGGCAAAAAAAGTAATTTCTGATAATGGTTTAGGTTGTGCTTTAGGTTCTTCTTTCATAATGTTTACCACTGTCATTGCGAGCGTAGCGAAGCAATCTCGCAATTCTAGATATGAGATTGCTTCGTCGGCTTCGCCTCCTCGCAATGACAATATACTTATACCGGCAAATTCGGCGGCGGAGCGCCTTTAGCCTTTTTCTCCACCGGCCTTAACAAGCCACCTTCTCTCTCCACCGGCAATGTAGCCGGCGGCTGGCCGCGTTTGGCTTGAGTGCCGGCGACCATCGGCGCCTTGACCGTAAGCATCGGGAAGTGCCACAACGAAGCCAGCTCTTCAATGTTTAAAAGATATTCCATGGCGCCCTTCCAGCGGCTCCGCGCTTTATAAGCGTTAATCAGGCGAGTGCGGCGCCAATTTTGACGCGTCTTTATCATAAAATAATGCACATGCGTGCCAATTGAGGCAAATTCAGGTTTAAGGCCGTTCATATCTTCTACATTATATTGTTTAAAAGCGCCGGTCACGCCATAGCTGGTTTTGGCGCGATTATAGATGTCTTTCTTCGCCATATAAATCCAGCGGATTTTCGTGGCAAAACAAATCTTGCTGATTTTTGTTTCCACTTTTTCCACGTTAACTTTAAATCCGGGCGGCAAGTGCAACATCAAAGAGGGCGCTTCTTCTTTTTTATTCATTGCTTCTTCCGCTCCCACCGCGTATCCGGCCACTGCTTCAACTGTTGTATCCAAAACTTGTCCGGGCAAGCTGCCAAGTTTGCTAATAATAGAATCTTTAATTTTTACCTTGGCTCCAATCATTTTTTTTACCACCGCCTCGCCGTGCTCTTTCCAATTATTCCATCTGTTGCTGATTGGTTTCACTAAAATCTGCAAACCGGTAAATTCGCCCTTGCCCACACGGCTGAATGTTTCCAAAAGCGCGGCAATAGGGTCTTTAAAAATATCTTCCGCGGCCGTGTGCTCAAAATCTTTGTAAGTGCGGATGGGATAACTCTGCTCTTTATTGGTAAGAATATATTCAGTGCCGAACAGTTGGTATTCTTTATTGGGAAAATGCGACGGAAAATCATTGGTATAATCTTCAATTTCAGTGATTTCCGCTTCCGGGTATTGCGCGTAAATGGAGGCTTCCACCAAATCGCGATATTTTTTAATAGTACGGATAATAAATTGAATATAGCCCTCAATGCTCACGATTTCAAACGAAAACCAAGCCGGCATAAAGCCGTATAAAAACTGTTCCTCCAAATCAGGTGTTTTGTGAGCGCCGGCCAAGTGCGCGAATATCTGCTCCACCGCTTTTGGCGTCTGTTCATTGCCTTTGGGAATGTCCACTGCCAGAAGCACCCACGGCAGTTTTCCGAGATACGCGCCGGTGCGGGAAAGATGATAAAACTGCCAAAAAGATTTAAAGACGACAAAAAATAAAATTAGCCAACCGCCGTGAGTGAAAAGGTAGATATACACTTCGGTCGGCGGGGCCACGGTAATAAAATTGAGAAACCAATCAAAATAGCTGAAATCAATAGAAATCATATCAATGACCGCGTTTGTAAGGCTTGTGAATGTATTTAGCCGAAATAAAATAAACCAAAACCAATGGCAAAAAGGCCCACCAAGCGTGCTTGGGTCCGACATAAAAACCCCATAAAAAAATCAACCAGAAAACCAGACCGACCAAAAGCGACGCAATAACTCTGATAATCATCGTGTAAAAATCCATTTTTACTTCCATGGAGCCCAAATACTGAAATGTTTGCCAGGCCGCGAGCAAGGCGGAAATTTGCAGCCATTTCCATTCCAATTGCGCTGAAAAATAACCGCCAAAAAACATTAAAATGACCGCGAAACAAATCAAAAGAGAAGCGCCATGGCGGTACGCCTCTACCTCATCGTAGGTGTAACCCATTAATGATTCTCCTCGCATAGAAATCATCGGGCGTTAAAATTATTTTTTCGCCGCTCGATTCCAAATCACAAGCAGTGGGCTCGCGATAAAAATTGATGAGTAAGTTCCAAAGACCACGCCGATAATCAAAGTCAGCACAAAATACTTGACTGATTCACCGCCAAAAAAGAAAGTGGCGAGTAGCACCAGAAGCACAGTTAGGGAAGTGTTTACCGAACGCACCGCGGTTTGATTAACACTGCGGTTAACCACTTCATCAAAAGTCTCGCGCGGAAATTTCAGCAGATTTTCACGAATGCGATCATACACCACTATTGTATCATGAACCGAGAAGCCGAGTACAGTTAAAAGCGCGGTAACAAACAAGGTGTCAACCTCCACGCCGAGAAAGCGCCCTAAAACGGCAAAGACGCCGGTCGGAATAATCACATCGTGAAACAGGGCCAAGACCGCGCAAACGCCGTATTTCCAAGAACTGACCGGACGTGAAACTTTGCGGAAAGCAAAAGCGATGTAGAGAATAATAGCCAGCAGCACAAAAACAATGGCTAAAAATGATTTTGTTTTCAACTCCGCGCTGACAGTGGGACCAATCATTTCAAATCTTTTCTCCATCACCTTATCCCCTCCACCGCCCAGCTCTTTCAAGGCTGACAAAATCTGCTGATGTTTGGCCTCATCAACCGCTTTCATTTTAATAATCAAATCTTTTTCCCCGGCCGGAATCAAAACCGGCTTTTCCGCGAGTGAACTAATTTTTTGTTCAACCTCTTGATTGTCCGGACGGGCGTCCTGAAAAGCCACTTCCAAAAGCGAGCCGCCGGTAAAATCCAAACCAGGCTTCAGCCCCCAAATCAAAATCGCGAGCAAACCGGCCACAATCAAAACGCCGGAAAAAACTAGAAAATATTTTTGATTTTTAACAAGATTGAAATTGGTCATAATTATTCAAGGTGACGCTTGGCGTCAATTATTTTTTTACCCCTCCCAAAAACCATTTGGCATTTTTTATCCACGGCCCGACAAAATGTAGCAAAACGCGAGTAACCGTAATGGCCGAAAACATGCTTACCAAAATACCAATGGCCAAAGTAATGGCGAAACCTTTAACCACGCTCGTGCCAAACCACATCAGAATCAAACAAGTAATCAAACTGGAGGCGTTGGAATCACGTATTGACAGCCAGGCGCGCGCGAAGCCCTCGTTCAGCGCCTGCGTGATGGTGAGTCCGCGGCGCAATTCTTCTTTAGTGCGTTCAAAAATTAAAACATTCGCGTCCACAGCCATGCCAATAGAAAGAATAAAACCGGCAATACCAGCCAAAGTCAAAGTTACCGGGATCATCTTGAAAATCGTGAGAGTTATAAATGTATAGAGAATCAAAGCCAAAACCGCGAGCACTCCGGGCAAACGATAAAACAAAATCATAAACACAGCCACAGCAACAAATCCAATCAAGCCGGCAAACAAACTTTTGTCTAATGAATCGGCTCCCAGGCTCGCTCCGACTGTCTGCTGGCCGATCAAAGTGACAGGCACAGGCAAAGCGCCGGCGTTCAGACGTTGGGATAATTGTTTAGCCTCGGCAATGCTGAAATCGCCGGAAATAACGGCTTGCCCATCACGAATCGCTTCTCTCACGACCGGACTGGAAATTAGATCCCCGTCCAAAAATATGGCCACCTGTTTATTGACATTGCGCTCGGTAATGGCGGCAAACAAATCCTTGCCCTCGGCATTGAATTCCAAAGCTACTGTGGGCATGCCGGAATTTGGATCAAACTGCACTGAAGATTTTTTCAATTGCTGGCCGGACAAACCGGTCAATTTCCACTGATCGGCAGGAGCGTAATCCGCCTCGCTTTTAGTTTTCAATAAAATGTGACTGGCTTCGTATTCTTTTACTTTCTCACCGTCTTTTTCCACTTCCCTCTCACCGGTCTTTTTAATGATGTGATAACCGAATGGCGATTGAACTAATTTTGTAGTCAACTGATTTACCGACAGTGTTTTGACCGCGTTTTCAAACGATTTCACCATCATGCCTTCGCCAAACCAACCCAAGGCCCCGCCGTTAGCGGCCGAGCCCGGGTCTTCAGAATATTTTTTGGCCAACGCGACAAAGTCAGTTTTTGATTTCAAAGCTTGTTTTAAAACATCATTGGCCTTTTTCTCCGCGGCTTTATTAAATGTTTCCATTCCTTTTTTTTGCTCGTCAGTTAATCCAATAAATCCCGCTTCTTCTTTAAATTCCAAAATAGGCGTCTCGCCAATCATTTTAATGGCCTGATTCACGTCTTTAATGCCGGCCAACTCCACGATTACGCGCCAAGATTCTCCCGCGCGATCGGTCTGCACCACCGGTTCGGACACGCCAAGAGCGTTGACGCGCCGCTCAATCACATCGCGCACTCCTTCCACCGCGTCGGCTTTTCCGCCAGAAGACATTTTGGCCACATCGGCCTCATATACCAAATGCGTGCCGCCAAGCAAATCCAACCCCAGCCGAAACGGCGTCTGCCATGGAAAGTGCCCCAAATCAATGCCACTTTTGCTTTTCAATCCGTCCGACACTTTATCATACGCCTGCGGAAAGGAAAACAGAGCGGTAAAAATTAATAACACAGCCACGCCGATCGTCCCCCATCTGATGCGCTGGCGCGACATTGTATTGGTTACGCGGAAATTGCGAATACCCATAGAAAAACTTAAAAATTAAGAATCAAAAAGATTGACTCTATTATATAATAGAATGGAAAAATAAACAAGCTTGTGTATTTACTTGTTTATATGCACCACTTTGGCCGGTGGAAAACCATTGAAAAAAGTGGCTGAACCCGTGGTATAGGCGCCCATATTTTCGGCATAAAGCAAATCATCAATTTGCAAGTCCTCCGGCAATTCATCAGCCAGAGAAATCGTGTCAAAGGCGTCGCAGGTCGGGCCGAAAGTGGCGCAAACTTTTTTCTCGCCTTCTTTAAAAGAATGCAGCGGGTAATGCTGATGATCAAAAACCTGTCCGGAAAAAGTGTGGTAAACCCCGTCATCCAAATAATAGCAGGTCTTGCCGTCGCGCACCGACTTGCCGATAATCTTGGTTACCAAAGTACAGGCCGCCGCCACCATAAACCGGCCGGGTTCGGCAATGATCTGAACGCGATCTTTATTAAACAACCGCTTGATTTCCGAATTTATTTTTTTGGCGAGCGCGGTGAACGATTTCACGTCTGGCGTGTACTTTACCGGAAAGCCGCCACCAATATCCACCACTTTGGTCCTTTGGCCGTCTCTCACAAATCCGATTTCCAATCCGCGCAATTTCGCTTCTTTAAAAATTGAAGAAACAAAATTCAGGGCCTGCACATAATTATCAAAATTATTGCACTGACTGCCCACATGAAAACTAATACCCTCCACTCCCAAATTCATCTGTGCGGCTTCAAGCATCAGGTCCACCGCCTCGCCGGGATGAGCGCCAAACTTTGAAGAAAGCTCCACCATGGAGCCGGTATTGGGCACGCGCAGGCGCAGAATCAGTCCCACGTCTGGCGCGTGCTGTCTGATTTTTTTTAATTCTTCAATATTGTCAAAAGTAACTAGAATTTTATAAGGATTCAACTTGGCTAGAACTTTCGCCGGCTTGATGGTGTTGGCGTAAATAATCTTGTCCCAGATAAAATCCTGCCGCTGTTTTTCCGACCAATCTTTGATATGCTCGTGGACCATTTTAAATTCATAAATTGAAGCCGTGTCAAAGCTTGAACCCAAATCAAACATGGTTTTGATTATTTCCGGATCAGGGTTAGCCTTAACCGCGAAATACGGTTGAATATCGGGCAGTTTTTCCCGAAATTCCTGAAAATTCTGCCGCAGGATTTCGTGGTCAATCACGAATAGCGGCGTGCCGCGCTTGGCGGCCAATTCCTGCAAAAGTTTTTTTCGTTGTTCGGTCATCATAATGATGGTCCTTGACAAAAATAAATAATTATGCTAAATTATAGCCAGTTCAAAAAATGAAAGAGGAGACAAATGACACAGGCGTTGATGATGGTTGTTGCGGCAATATCGGCCGTGATAGCCGATTCCCTGACCAAAGAATTGGCTAATAATACTTCCACCTTGGCGCAGGGCGTGTTCCATTGGCTGATGGCGCCAATCGTAGCTCTCTACCTAATTCAAAGTATTCTTTTCATCTACTTGTTCCAATTAAAGTGGGAGCTGGGACGGCTTTGCATCATGCAAATGGCGATAATCGGCGTCTGCGCTATACTAATTGGCTGTTTGTATTTTGGAGATAAAATTCAGCCACTACATGCGTTCGGAATGGCCCTATCTATGGCCGGGGTCATACTCATGAACCTGTAATATAGGGCGCGACGGACCAAACGGTCTGTTCAGCGCCTTTTTTAATTTATGACAAAAATTTAAAATTCTCAAACTGCCAAGTGTCCGGATGCGGCCGGCTGGCTGGATTTTCTTTAAAATAAATCACACGATTTTTCAAGGGCGTCCAATCAGAAGGCGTGGAAATAAAATCGCCCAGATAAGGCTTCGCAATATCCAAAACAAAATCATGAGGCAAATCATCCGGCAAGTTAAGCCCGCGACGCGGATTATCAATCATCCACAGCGCCGCAGAAATGACTCCCAAAGCAACTTGAAGCGTAGTAGCATTTTGCCCAGGAGCCAGCCGCCTCGCCTCTTCAATAGTCAAAGCGCTGCCGGTCCACCAAGAATTAAATTGATGCCCCATGAGTAACGCGCCCAAAATATCAGCTCCGCAAGTAATTTCATCTCCCATAATTCTCAATTTTGGCGGCAAAACATAATTTCGTCCGCGCAATTCGCACAAAGAAGACAGTGTTTCGTGACAAGGCATATACGCGTAATGCACTGTCGGCCGATAGATGGCCTTGTCCCCATCCCAAACAGTCAAACGGTCGGAAAGCCCAAAGGCCTCGCCGTGACGAATCACCATACCCACAATTTCTTCATTGGGTATCCACGACCTCACCCAAGTGTTGACGCCCATCTGGGCAAGAGCAATTTGATTTTTAGGGCCATACGGCGGCACCTGCGCCAAAGCCGGCAATTTTTGTTCATGTGTCCCCCACCCCATTTCCGCCGGCGCCGTCCCTTCTTCGCGCAGGCCTTCAATGCTCCAAGTGCCCACAAATTCATCAACTGCTTTTGGACGATTGGTAATTTGCGTGTCCCGCTCACTGCAATGAATAACTTTTACTCCCAGTTTTTGCGCAAGTTTGGCAAAATTCTTGTCTTTTTGATATTGCTGCATTTCTTCCTTATCTTGTCCGGTTGCTTTGTTATCGGCAATCAATTTCGCGGCGATATCCATAAGTCCTTGTTTGGCAAAATGCGAAATCAATCCGGGATTAGCGCCGTGATCCACCACGGCAGTCGGCGCGTCTTTCCAATCTTTAATCATTTCCCGAAGTTTCATTTGCCGCCAATACAATGATTTTTCAAATGGACTGTCGGTGAAAACACCAGCCAATGAATCCCAAACCTCTACCGAAGTATTCACATACAAAACATTATGATCATGGCACCAGCTAAGAATATCATTGGCGCCGATATTCCAAGCCAGATCAATCAGCAATCCCCCATCATCCAAATGCTTTGACAAAACATGGCCTAAATTTTCTTGGGTAATCCGTTCATGAATATAATTCAAACCTTTATCAGTGTATTTTTTCAATAATTGCGATTTATCTTCAAAATCAATGATGGTGACATTGCCAAAAGGAACATCAATCTTGTCCAATAAAATCGGCAAGGTGCACTGCGACACCGCGCCGTAACCGATGATTAAAATCTTGTGAGAAAATATTTTTTTCATATTTTAAAATTATCTCCCATGACACTTCTTATATTTCTTCCCCGACCCGCAGGGGCAGGGATCATTTCTGCCTATTTTATCACCCGTGGCGGTTTTCGTAAACTCTTTTGGCCGCGTCTCCGCGATAGAGGCCGCCGAGCCGCCATCTTTCGCCGCGCCGGACATCTGGATGTTGCTTCTCTGCATCAAAGACGGCGCTAAATCCAGGGCCGTACCAATTTTGTAAAAACTATAGACAACCTCTTTTTGAATCAAATTCAATAACTCGCCGAATAAGCGGTATGTTTCCTTTTTATACTCCACCAACGGATCGCGCTGGCCATAGCCGCGCAGTCCAATACCGGCGCGCAAATAATCAATCGCTACCAAATGATCCACCCACAGGGTGTCAATCGCGCGCAAAAGAATGCCTTTTTCCATTTCCAACACCATTTCCGGATTATTTATTTTCTGCCTCATTTCATCATAACGAGTCTTGGCCAGGCCGATCAAAAATTCCACCAAACGCGAACGGGCCTCGGCATCAGCGCGGCGGCCTTCGTCTTCACGGGCAATTTTAAACAATTCCTCTTTTTCCGACTCATTCAAAGGAAAAATAGTGATAGCTGTTTCATAAATTTCTTTAATGTTCCAATCCCCGCCCGCAGTGCCGCCGGTGTGGAAAAAAACCACCTGCTCAATTTCCTGCTCCACCAATTCCAAAACTCTTGCTTTTAAAACATTTTTTTGTCCGCCTGATTTTTCCGCTTCGTATTCGGCCAAAATTTCCCGCCGTTTTTTGTAAATCACCCCGCGATGCTTATTCAACACATCATCATAATCAAGCAAGTGTTTGCGAATGTCAAAATTGTGCCCTTCCACTTTTTTCTGCGCCGATTCCAGCGCCCGCGACACCATTTTATTTTCAATCGGCATATCCGCCGGCATTTTCAAAAATTCCATCATTTTTTTGATTCGGTCCGAGCCAAAAATGCGCATCAAATCATCTTCCAAAGACACATAAAATTGAGACGAACCCGGGTCGCCCTGGCGGCCGGAACGGCCGCGCAATTGATTGTCAATGCGCCGCGATTCGTGCCGTTCGGTGCCAAGCACATGCAAACCGCCAGCTTCGCGCACCTTGGTTGCTTCTTCCGATATAGCCGGGTTGCCGCCAAGAATAATATCCACGCCGCGACCGGCCATATTCGTGGCCAAAGTAACCGCGCCAAAACGACCGGCTTGAGAAATTATCTCCGCTTCTTTTTCATGATTTTTAGCGTTTAAAATTTGGTGCGGTATCCCTTCCATTTCCAAAAGACGGCTCAACTCTTCGTTTTTTTCAATGGAAATCGTGCCGACCAAAACCGGCTGACCTTTGGTATTGCGTTCTTTGATTTCTTTAATCACGGCCTGAAACTTGCCCTCCTCATTTTTATAAATGCGATCGGGCTCGTCGCGACGAATCATCGGCCGGTGCGTGGGAATTTCCACCACTTCCAAATTGTAAATTTTGGAAAATTCCTCGGCCTCGGTGGCCGCCGTGCCGGTCATGCCGGCGATTTTTTTGTAAAGACGAAAATAATTTTGAAAAGTGACGGTGGCAAGCGTTTGCGATTCGCGCTGAATCTTAGTTTTTTCTTTGGCCTCAATAGCTTGATGAAGGCCTTCGCTAAAGCGCCTGCCAAACATCAAACGGCCGGTAAATTCATCCACAATAATAACTTCGCCGTCTTTCACAACATAATCCTTGTCCAATTTAAAAAGCACGCGCGCTTTAAGCGCCTGCTCCAAATGATGCACTGTTTGCATCCCGCCTTCGGCGTAAATATTATCCAAACCCAGCCATTTTTCCAATTTTTCAATACCAGCCTCGGTCAAAGTGGCCGAGCGCAATTTTTCATCAATGTTGTAATCCTCATTTTCCGTCAAACGGCTGACCAATTCGGAAAACTGGTAATATTTATCAGTCGCTTCCTCTGCCGGAGCGGAAATAATCAAAGGGGTGCGCGCTTCATCAATTAAAATTGAATCAACTTCATCAATAATGGCGTAATGCAAATCGCGCTGGGACATTTCCGCCAAATTCGCCACCATGTTGTCGCGCAAATAATCAAAACCAAATTCATTATTGGTGCCGTAAGTAATATCGCAATGATAGGCCTCGCGACGCTGGCACGGACGCAAATGCGACGGCTCAATTTTCACCAAGGACTCTTTGACTTCATCTTCTTTACCACTGATTTCTTTAATAACAGGTGCGGCCGCTTGATACCCTGGTTCGTAAATAAAACTACGCGTCTGCTGTTGAATGCACCCGACAGTCATGCCCAAGGCATTATAAATCTGCCCCATCCATACTGCGTCGCGCTTGGCCAAATAATCATTCACCGTTACCACCTGCGCGCCCTTGCCCTCCAACGCGTTTAAATACACTGCTAAGGTCGCGGTCAGGGTTTTGCCTTCACCAGTGCGCATTTCAGAAATCTGCCCGCGATGCAAAACAACCGCGCCAATCAATTGCGCGTCAAAATGCCGTTGGCCAATAGTGCGTTTGGCCGCTTCGCGAACAGTGGCAAAGGCCTCGGACAAAAGTGCGTCCAACGCCTCGCCTTTAGCCAGTCGTTCGCGAAATTCAACGGTTTTATTTTTGAGTTCATCAGCTGATAATTTGGCCAATTCCGATTCCAATTTATTGATTTCCTCAACTATCGGCTGAATTTGCTTGATTACTCTTAAATTTGGGCTGCCAAAAAGGGTTTTAAAGATTGACATACATTAGACCCAATATACCTTTTTCCAGCTTATCTGTAAAGAGCTTGCCGGCTTAACGCCTTTTAATTGAAAAAACATGCGTATCGTAGGTTCGGCGGGGATGAAATTTCATTTTAAATCCGGTCAATTCTTCTTCCCCCCCGCCAAAATTCGCCAATTGATAACCCTGCTTTTTTAAAAACGATAAATCATCAACATTAGCCGCCTCGCCCAAATAATCGCAAGAATAATTATGCAAACCCACAGCTGAATAATAACTACATGGTTGATTGGGGATCTCCCAACCGGCTGTAATGGTAGCCTTCGCGCCATCTACTACAAAAACACGGCAAAATTTTACGCCAGCAAAATTATTATCAATCAAATTCAAATAATGGTAATCATAACTCCTGTCTCCACCTTGCCGTTTTTTTCTCCACGCTTCCACTATTTTTTTCAAATCATCCGGCTTACAATCGCGGGCGTCAACTATTTCCACTTTATGCCGGCGATAAAACAATCCGATTTGATAACGCAGTTTTTTCCACTCGCCTCCCGGCAATTCCGGATTCCATTTTGTTAAATCAAAAATCGGCCAAGTTAAAGAATAATTTACAGTACAAGCGCGCCACGGCGATGATTTTAAAAATTTTAATACTTCGCGGTAAAAATCAGTTTCAAATTCCACGCTGACTCGATCTGTTTTTTTATCGTTGAAACAATGCGTTAAAAATTCCGACAAAATTTTTAACTTATCAGGCGGCGGCGCGAGAATTTCGGAAAAAAGATACCAAACTTCATCTTCCCGGCGCGCTAAAATTGAACCCTTGTCGGTTTTGAAAAGCCAATTCTGCGTACCCTCGCCCTGATCATCTCTAAAACAAAAAAAATTATGCTCGGGGGCATAACCGTACTTTTGAATCTCCTCCTCAATCAATGACTGATTCTCCGCCGTATCTTTGAAAATTTCAAGGGATGAGACAAACCAAAAACTTGTTTTTGGTTTGCGAAGCCCGCCGAAATTTGAAGCTTCGCTTATAATTTCCATATCCTAAGCCGCTTGCGCCGAAAACGCTTTAACAGCCAACGGGACTTTCACTTCTTCCTCCGCGCCGGTCTTCACTCCGTCTTCTTTGATTATGTCAGCCACGCGGCTGATTTTTTTGTCATTTTCAATTCCATTACGTTCCAAGGCGCAACAAAAAATGATATTAATGAGTTGATTGTAATTGATGTTCAAGGCCGTGGCTGAATACGGCAGAAAACAATCCGCGCTAATTCCCGGATTGGGATTCATTTCCAAAACATACGGATTGTTTTCTTCATCCAAACGCAAATCCACGCGGCTGTAATCGCGCACGCCAAGCACGCGATGCGTTTCCAAAGCGACTTTTTGCAATTTCAATTCCAGATATTTGGGAATTTTGGCCGGACAATCAATGTAAGTTTGATTGTAATTAACGCCATTCTCATCCCACTTGGCGTCATAACTGTAAATTTTATTCGGATTATTGAGAACATTTCCCATTTCAATTTCGCAAACCGGCAAGGGCATGGCTTCCTTGTCATTGCCTAAAATACTGACGGTAAATTCGCGGCCGGCCATAAATTCTTCCACCAGCGCCGGCTGGGAATAGGTTTTTAAAATAAAATTGATCTGGCGGCGCAGGTCCTCTTCATTTTTGACCACGGATTCCGGCGTAATGCCGATGCTGTTGTCCATTGAACACGGTTTAACGATTAAAGGAAATTTAAGCTCGGGGTCAAGTTTGCGATAACGGGAGTAAAACACCTGATACTTGGGCGTGGGAATTTCATGGTGCATTAAGACAGCCTTTACCATGGGCTTATTCATGCAAGTGGCCAAGGCCAATGGGCCGGAACCGGTATAAGGGATACCCAAAAGCTCCAGCATTGAGGCCACATGCGGCTCAAACAAGCTGGAACCATTAAAACGCTCGCAAACATTAAAAGCCGCGTCAGGTTTAGCCTTGCGCAATTTTTCAAATACTCTTTCATTCACATCATAGAAGGCCACCTCGTGTCCGTATGATTCCAACGCCGCTTTGGTTTTCTTTCCCACTTCCATCAAATCGTCTTCCACTTCTTTGTTTTCGGAATTGCTTTCAAAAATGTTGGAGAGAATCGCGATTTTCATTTTTTGAAAAAAAATTTTAAAAAATTATTTTCATTTCATTTATATTATACAACAAAAATAAAAAATTGGATATAAATTTTAAAAAAGTTATCCACAGGCAACAAAAAAAAATAAAAGAGAACACCATTAAGCGTTCTCTTTTTTTAATTTAAAAAAATTATTGACAAAATTTATATCCAATCATTTTGTAAACCGCGAGCGCGGCAAGAAAATCAGATGACGGTTGTCCGGCAATCGGCGCCAACTCCACCACATCGCAACCCACCACATTCTTTTTGGCAAAAACCGCGCGCATCAATTTCAAAAAATCAGGCCAATAAAGACCGCCGGGTTCCGGAGTGCCGGTGGCCGGCAGCACTGACGGATCAAAACCATCCAAATCAACAGTAACATAAACATTTGACGAAAGCCGGTCAATTATTTTTTCCACATTAAATTCCATCGGCGTGAAAATATTTCCGCGCAAATCATTTTTCTTAATGTATTCGGCTTCTTCAGCTGAATAACTGCGAACGCCAACTTGCACAATTCTTTTTGCATTATCATAAAATCGTCTCATTGCGCAGCCATGACTGAATTTCGTGCCTTCAAAAGAATCGCGCAAATCAGCATGCGCATCCCATTGCAAAATTGACAGATCGGAATATCTTTCTCGCAATGGTCGATCCGCGGTGTAAGAAATGGAATGCTCTCCCCCGAGCATCACCGTGAATTTATCGGCCGCCACTAATCTGGCGTATTCTTTTTCAACTTCTACGGTCATGTCTTCCGGATCCAAAGCGCCAACTGCCATCGGCTCCAAAGTAAAAATTCCGGGCTTCCTATATATCTCCGCATCTAATTCAATATCATACCATTCCATGAAACGCGATGATTGAATAATCGCCTGCGGGCCTTTGGACGCTCCCAAACCGTAAGAAACCGTGCCTTCATAAGGAACGGGCAAAATTACGGCCTTAGCCGCGTCAAAACTTTGATCAGACAAGCCGCCGAAATTATTCGGAGTCACTCTCCTTTGATAAGCCATACTAGACGAGATATTGTTTCAATTCTTCAACTTTGTCTGTTTTTTCCCAGCTAAATTCTTCTTCGTTTCTGCCAAAATGACCGTAAGCCGCTGTTTTCTGGTAAATCGGTCGCAATAATTGCAGGTGCTCAATGATTTTAGCCGGCCGCAAATCAAAATGCTTATTAACAATTTCCACTAATTTGTCATCAGACAATTTGCCTGTGCCAAAGGCATTGACTGACACACTCGTGGGCAAAGCGCGGCCAATAACATAGGAAATTTGTACCTCCAAACGCTCGGCTAAGCCGGCCGCCACTATATTTTTAGCCACATAACGCGCCATGTAGGCGCCGGAACGATCAACTTTGGACGGATCTTTGCCGGAAAAACAGCCTCCGCCATGCCGACCCATGCCGCCGTAAGTGTCAACAATAATCTTTCTGCCGGTGAGGCCGGTATCCCCCTGCGGCCCGCCGACCACAAAACGGCCGGTCATATTAATATGATATTCAGTCTGCGCGTCCAGATATTGGCCGCACACCGGCTTTATTACTTGTTCAATAATATCGGCGCGCAATTGCTCGGTGGAGATCTCGGGATTATGCTGGGCGGCAATTACCACATTGTGCAAACGCACCGGCTTACCGTCGCGATATTCCACCGCCACCTGCGACTTGCCATCCGGACGCAAATACGGCAAAACACCTTTTTTGCGCACAACGGACAATTTTTTAGCCAAATGATGGGCTAGCATAATGGGCAACGGCATCAACTCCGGCGTTTCAGTACAGGCATAACCAAACATCAAACCCTGATCCCCTGCCCCCTGTTCTTCGGTGGTGGCGCGATTGACGCCCTGGGCAATGTCCGGCGATTGTTCATGAATGGAAACCAAAACTCCGGCGTCGTCGCAATCAATACCGTATTCCGGATTAACATAACCGATATTTCTTAAAACACCGCGCGTCACTTTTTGCACATCCACAAACCCGCGCGTGGTTACTTCACCGCCGACAATCATAAGTCCGGTGGTGGTAAAGGCCTCCACTGCCACATGCGACCCCGGATCTTGAGCAATTAAACTATCTAAAATAGCGTCAGACACCTGATCGCAAATTTTATCCGGATGACCTTCGGTCACGGATTCGGAAGTGAATAACATGGCCCCCTTGGACATTTCTGGCATATTTTATTTTTTAAAATTAAATTAAAATTCTTCGCCCTACGGGCTCAGAATGACATTATTATGGCACAAGCACCGCCACCGCCACCACTGAAGTCCAGAGCCCGTCTTTGTGGCCTTCGGACGATTGGGTGATATTGGTGGTCTTAACGATTTTACCGCTCATTTTATACACATGCTCGCGTTCGTCCCAGGATTGATTGGCGTCAAATTCTATACCCAAAGTGTTGGCCAACATTGAGGCGGCTAAATCCTCGGCGTATTCACCGGCTTTTTCATCTGTTTCGCCGTTAGGGTGATGCTCTGAAAGATAACCATACTGACTTTCATCAGCCGGCAAGGCTAAGCCGATTGAAGCGGCAATCAGGCGATTCGGCTCGTTCGTGGCATTGCGCGCCATGACGCAGAAAACCACCTCGCCGTGCTTTAAAATTTTCGCGCCTTCCTCTTTGCTGATTCGTTTGCATCCCGGAGGAAAAATACTGGAGACATTCACCAAATTATACGGCTGAATGCCGGCGTCGCGAAGCGCCAGCTCAAATGACTGCAGATAATCTTTGTGCCTCCCCACGCCTTTCGTGAAAAAAATTTTGCTTGGTACCATAAAATAAGGTTTAGATCCCCGCTTTCGCGGGGATGACGCTACGCGACAATTTTCGCCCGCCTGGCGGCGCGGACTTTTTTAGAAATTCTTTTTTCTTTAAAAGAAATTATCTGGCGTTTCATTTCATCGTGGACAGAATCAATTGACGCATACAGATCGCCGGTTTCCCGTTCGGCGCGCAGAAGTCCGCCGGGAATTTTTAAATTAAGTTCGGCGCGGAATATGTCACCTTTCTGGTGATGCTTAGTCGTGCGTCCCACCTCCACCCGCGCCTCCACAGCTGTTGAATCCGGGGTGGGCAAATATTTGGCCAGCCCGCCGATTTTCTCTTCAATATAATCATGAATGGCCGGAGTGAGCGTTAAATCAGTGGCTTTGATAATTATCTTCATATTATTTGCGCTTCTTCTTCCAATTTAATATGGAATTTATTATACACTTTCTCTTTAATTTGTCTAATAAGTGTCAAGACATCTACTGCTTTGGCTCCACCCAGATTGACAATGAAGTTGGCGTGCGTCAACGACACCTGCGCTTGTCCAACCAGCACACCCTTCATACCTGCCCGCTCAACGATCCAAGCCGCGGGAATTTTTTTATATTTTAAAAACTCCACCGGTACAATATTTTTTATTTCCGCAATATCCGCGTCATCAGTAAAAGAAAAATTTTTAAAAATGCAACCGGCGCTTGGATGAGGCGGCTGATGCGCCTGGCGATGCTGTAAAAAATCCTGCAATTGTTTCTCGCTTTCTTTAGCGTCGCCCGCTGTCAGCTCCAACCGCGCTGATAAAATTATATCATCTTTTAATTTATTTTTAAAGTAGCTGGTGCGATAACCAAAACCGCATTCTTCCGGCTTGAGTTGAATTATTTGGTCGCCGCGCAAGACTTCCACTGATTTCACATTTTGGCTGATTTCAAAACGAAACGCGCCGGCATCGCCGCGAATCGCTCCGCCCACGGTGCCGGGCAAGCCGCCGGCCCATTCCAGTCCGCGCAAACCATTTCGCGAGGCCATAAAAGCTAAAGCTGCCATATATACGCTTGTGCCCACCTCAATTTGATTGCCGTTTATAGTCCACCCGCCTTTGATAAGACGGATGACCAATCCGGGAAATCCATTATCATTGATTAAAACATTACTCCCTCCGCCAAAAATTAAAACCGGAAGATTTTTTTCTCGCGCGAATTTTTTTGCTTGAACAATTTCTTCAGCTGTGCCAACTTCAACAAAAAATCTGGCCGGCCCGCCGATTTTAAAAGTCGTCAATGGAGCAAGTGAAATGTTTTCTTGTATTAGCATGATAAATAAAATTCATTATTCGGGATGTGCCTATATCTTTTTTTTGCTGCGGACTTCGCCGCGACTGCAAAAAAGAATAGGCACATCCCTTATTCGTAATTCAAAATATAGATAGATGCCTGGCAATGATATCTACATCCCCAGCTCCCATCACCAATATAACATCGCTTTCTTTTATAATCTCTCGCGCTAATCGTTCGGTGGTGGCCAAATCGCCACTGTAAAAATACTCGCCCGCTCCACCCGACACTTTTATCGCCTCCAAAATCTTTTCAGAACTTACATCTTGATCTGTTACCTCTTCTCTGCCTGCCACATCATATATATCTGATAAAATTAATACATCTGGTAAAGCCAAAGCCGAAACAAAATCATTGAATAACATTTTTGTTCTATGATGCTGATGCGGCTGATACACCAAAACCACGCGCCGACCGGGATAAAATTCGCGCGCGGCCTTCACAGTTTCGGCAATAGCTGTCGGGTGGTGGCCATAATCGGAAATAATCAATGGCTTTTCTTTTAAAATTTCAAACCGGCGCCAAATACCTTTGAAATTCGCTAAAACTTTCTGACAAACTTCCACTGGTGCGCCAAGTTCCAGCACCACAGCCATGGCTGCCAAAGCATTATACGCGTTAAACTTACCGGGGATACTTAATTTTACATGAAATTTGGACAACCCACTTTGAACATTAAAAAACTGATTGCCATTTTTTACTTCTCTATCCAGAGCCTGATAATCATTGGGCGTCTTAAAACCAAAACTGCGCCATTTGACGCGGCGGCTGAATAAAACCTGCCAAATTAATTTCCACATGCTTGGCCTGGCATAATTCCAATCCAATTCCGCCTCTCTATCGCCATTAAAAATCACCAGCCCATTTTTAGGAACCAAACGAACGAACTTTTGAAAAGCGCTTTTAACATTATCAAAATTGCCATAAAAATCCAAATGGTCCGGCTCTATATTGGTGATTACCACGGCCTGCGGACACAAATTGAGCATATTGGCCTGATGTTCGCAGGCTTCTACCACAAAAATTTTTTTATTGTTCGGGATTGCTTCGGCTTCGCCTGCCTTGTCGGCACCTGCCTGCCGGTAGGCAGGGGCAGGCGCTCGCAATGACGCGGGAAGGCGGATATTGCCCAACTCCCAGCCGGGCACGCGCGACCCGACAATTACCAATGGATCAAAACCCGCCGCCTCCAAAATCAAGCCAATCAAAGCCGTAGTGGTGCTTTTGCCGTGCGTGCCGGAAATGGCGATGGTAAAATATTGTTTTGATAATTCTCCCAAAAATTCAGGATAAGATAATTCTTGGATGCCTTTTTGCCGCTCGGGATTGTCTTTGGGCACAGCAGGAGAATAAATTATTAAATCAACATCATTTGAAACATTTTCGGCCTTGTGTCCATAAAAAATTTTCACTCCGCGTTTTTCCAAATCCTGCGTAATAACCGAGGATGAAACATCGGAACCAGTCACAGTCGCGCCGAGCGACAAAAAAAACTTGGCAATAGCTGATACGCCAATTCCGCCAATGCCTACGCAGTGAATTTTTTTAATCGTCGCTAAATCCATATTCTTGATTAGGGGGCGCGCAAATTTCTTTTTTTGCAGTCGCGGCGATGAGTCCGCAGCGCAAAAAAAGATATTTGCGCGCCCCCTATAGCAGGATGCCTCGATCTGGCTCAAACATATCATCGCTTCAAAAATTATCTGCCTCCGCCTGCTTTTTTTGCCATCAAAACCAAATTCTTCCCCTCTTTGGCATTCTGTGATTTTACTCCTATTTCTTTGATGGCGTAATATGTCGAAACCTTTTTAAATCCCGCGTCTTTAAATAATTTGCTCAATTCATTTTTAGCAAACGCGCGCATGTATCTTTGAATTACTTTGCCAACAGTCCCCTTCCACGGAATTATTACGTCGCCATGGTCAAATCCTTCGTGAATATTTTTCAATTGTTCATTGATGTTAAATTTTTTTTCAGCCCAATTGGAAAACATATTCCAAACAGTCACTATTACTTTGCCACTGGGTTTCAACACGCGCCAAATTTCTTGCGCCGAGCGCAATCGTAATTCCTCACTTGGAATATGATGCAAAACCGCGAAAACGCACACCCAATCAAATTGATTATTTCTAAACGGCAATTTGGTAATACTGCCTTTAATAAATTTTACCTTGGACCCGCTCTTAATTTTTCGCGCTTTTTGACTGGCCAACGCCAATAATTTTTTACTAATGTCCATTCCCACATAATTGATTGACTTATCAGCTAAAACAGGATAAAATACACCATTGCCGCAGCCAACATCCAGCAATCTCTCGCCATTTTTTATTTGATTGGCAATTTTAATCTGACTTGCTCTGGCGGAAAATCGCGATGTATCCCAGTCGCGCGCCACGGCGTCGTAATCATTTTCAACTTTTTTTATTATCTTTTTTGCCTCGCTCAAATGCATACATGAAAACTTTCATCAAAAAATTAATCCGACAGAAAGGCCTGACGCGCCCACGACTTGACGAATTGAAAAACAGTTGGTCGCGTTTGAATTTCCGCAGCGCGCCATCCACAGCCGAAGTTTTAAAAGAATATAGGCGTCTGGTTGCTGGAAAAAAAACAAAATCCTCGGCGCTGTTGGAATCCATTTTGCAAAAACGCGCGGTGCGCACACTTTCAGGCGTGGCCATCGTCACTGTTTTGACCAAGCCCTGGCCATGCCCGGGACAGTGTATTTATTGCCCATTGGAGCCGGGCATGCCAAAAAGTTATCTTAAAAGCGAGCCGGCTGCCCAACGCGCTTATTTTAACAAATTTAATCCGTATAATCAAGTTATTTCCCGCTTACAGATGCTTTACAACAATGGGCACCTAACCGACAAGATTGAACTTATTGTAAAAGGCGGCAGCTGGAACGTTTATCCTTGGAAATATCAAGTTTGGTTTATCAAAGAGTGTTTTAGGGCGACAAATGAGTTTACCGCGTCATTGCGAGCGAAGCGAAGCAATCTCGTTGTACCAAAATCAACGAAATTGCTTCGGTCGCTGCGCTCCCTCGCAATGACGCAGAAAAAAAATGAAACCGCGGCTCATCGTCTGATCGGCCTGACTTTGGAAACACGGCCGGATTTAATCACTCATAAAACAGCCGGGCAAATGCGTATCTTGGGTTGCACTCGCGTGGAAATGGGAATACAACATACTGATAACAAAATTTTGCGCCTAACAAAACGCGGGCATACTATTGAAGACGCGAAAAAAGCAACCGCGTTATTGCGCGGCTATGGATTTAAAATTGATTTTCATTTAATGCCGCAATTGCCAGGCTCCACTCCGACCAAGGATTACAAAATGTTTGAAAAAATTTTTGCCGACCCTGATTTGCGGCCGGATATGATTAAAATTTATCCCTGCACGGTTGTTATCAATTCCGAACTGTACCGCTGGTATAAAAAAGGCCAATTCAAACCCTACGCTGATAAAAAACTGATTGCCATGCTGATGAAAGTAAAATCAAAAATTATTCCGCGCTATTGCCGAATCTCGCGTCTGATTCGCGACATTCCTTCCACGGAAATAATCGCGGGCAATCTAGCGACCAACTTGCGTCAAATAATTCAAGCTAAAATGGTTGAAGACGGACTCACCTGCCAATGTTTGCGTTGCCGAGAAATCGGGCACCAACAACTTAGTCATCCGGCCAAAATCAAATTATTTATTGATCAATATGAAGCGTCCGGCGGCACGGAATATTTTTTAAGTTTTGAAGATACGGCGCGGCGCGCGGTTTTTGCTTTCTGCCGCCTGCGCCTGGACGCCCGGGGCCTGTATCCGGCTTTTATCCGCGAACTGCACACTTACGGCCAACTTATGCCGCTTGGCCAAAGGTCAAAAAAAGCCAGCCAACATCGCGGTTTGGGTCGACGCTTGATTGCCGAAGCGGAAAAAATCGCCCGCGAACACGGCGCGGATACAATCGCAGTTATCTCTGGCATTGGCGTGCGCGGATATTATAAAAAACTTGGTTACAAACTACAAAAAACTTACATGGTAAAAAAACTGCCCCGACGAAGCCGTCGAGGCAAATGACATTACGCAGTTGTTCCCTCCAAAAAGGTTAAAGTTCTCCGCCTTCGTGCAAGTGCCGACGCAGAACCGTCTTGTGGTGCGCTCGCTCATCGCGGTCTCTGGGTTTGAGGCGCGTGGCGCGGCGTCCCTGAAACAGAAAACAAGTGACCAGCGTGTTGTTGGCAAAATTCATCACCAAAACAAAACGCTCGTTGCGAAAATAAGTTGAATCCGGATATTTCCTTCTGCGTTCCCTCCAATTGCGCAATTTCGTGATATCCAATTTCGTACTCTGAGCGAAGATACGCCGAAGTTCTGCCTCCAGCATCATTATGTTGCCGTCGAAATCATCCAACCCCAGTCGTACCCGCCTTTGACGAAATCGTTCCAAGGCGTGATCACTGACATGGATATGATCACTGCTTTGCGCGCACATCATTACCGCCCCCTTTCTTCACCCTCCTCTAGTAGGTTGTTGTTTTCCTCTTGGGCTCATGCCTACCCCGGCCGGCCCGCATCCACCTCCACCACTGGATTAATTATCCTAATATAGCCAGTTGAATTTGTCAAGTATTGCTGATACAATAAGAGGGCTATGATATTACCCCCCAACTCAATTGTCGCCTCAGGACCGGTGATAATTGAAAACAATAAAGTCCTCTTAAATAAGGAGAAAAAAGAGCACGGCTCGGATATGTGGATGTTTCCGGGCGGTATGGTTGAAGATTTTGATATTCCACTGGAAGAAACCTGCCGACGCGAAGTAAAAGAAGAGATGGGTATTGATGTAAAAATCATCAAACCATTACAAACAAGGATGGTACACCGTATAGGTGTTGAGGGGAGTTTAGCCATTTTAGTACATTTCCTAGCTGAAAGAATTGGAGAAATCAATCCGGGACCTCAAACTATAGAATGGGGCTGGCATGACATTGACAATTTGCCGTCCGATTGCGCGCCAAATGTTTATGAAGTTATAAAAGATTACAAAAAGGGGCTATGATTTTTGAATCGTTGGAGTTTAAATAAAATGAATGAAACGGACGAAGATGAATAATTTTTTTATTTTTTATTATCAAGCGAAGCGAGAGAAATAAAAAACCGCAATTTTTCATTTCCGAGCAAGCGCAGATAAAATACCCCGCGGGGGTTTATTATGCACAAACAAACACTCCAACAATTTGATCCGGACATTCACGCCGCGATTAAACGCGAAAAACAGCGGCAAGAAGAAGGACTGGAAATGATTCCATCGGAAAATTTTGTATCTCCCGCAGTATTGGAAGCGCTTGGTTCAATTTTAACCAACAAATATGCCGAGGGCTATCCTGGCAAGCGCTACTACGGCGGATGTCAATTTATTGATGAAGTTGAGCAGTTGGCCATTGATCGCGCCAAGCAACTTTTTGGCGCCGAGCATGTCAATGTCCAACCGCTTTCCGGCGCGCCGGCCAACATCGCGGTGTATTTTGCTTTGCTTAAACCTGGCGAGACAATACTTGGCATGGATTTATCACACGGCGGGCATTTGACGCATGGCCATCCAGTCACCCACATGGCGCAGATTTTCAATTTTGTGCGCTACAAAACAAATTCTGCGGGCTTGATTGATCTGGAAAATCTGCGGCAGATGGCTTTGGAACACAAGCCAAAAATGATTTTGGTCGGCTACTCGGCCTATTCGCGCGAGATCGATTACCAAGCTGTGCAAAAAATTGCTGATGAAGTTGGCGCTTTGACCATGGCGGACATCGCTCATATTGCCGGGCTCATTGCCGCTGGAGAGATGAATAATCCTGTGCCGATTTTTGATGTAGTCACCACCACCACGCACAAGACACTGCGCGGACCGCGCGGCGGTATGATTATGTGCAAGGAAAAATGGGCCAAACAAATTGACAAAGCGGTTTTTCCCGGACTCCAAGGCGGGCCGCATGAAAACAATATCGCGGCTAAAGCAGTGGCTTTTAAAGAAGCGTTGGAACCGGCTTTCAAGGATTACGCGCGGCAAATTAAAAAGAACGCGAAAATTTTAGAAGAAGAATTAAAAAAACGCGATTACAAACTCTGTTTCGGCGGCACGGACAATCATTTGCTGTTGATTGATGTGACAAATAAAGGCCTGTCTGGTAAACAGGCGCAGATTGCATTGGATAAGGCAGGTATTACCGTGAACAAAAATATGGTGCCTGATGACCCGCGCTCGCCAATGGATCCGTCCGGTATCCGTTTAGGCACGCCGGCCATTACCACCCGCGGAATGAAAGAAACTGAAATGATACAAATTGCCGGCTGGATTGACGAGGCAATTGAAAATTGGCAGAACGAAACCGCGCTCGCAGAAATTCGCCGACAGGTGGTGGAATTGACGAAAAAATTTCCGCTGTATTAATGGGCGCGAAAGTCCTTAAAAATCAAATCCAAAAAAGTCTGGCTAAAACCCAGACTTTTTTTAATTGTTATTGTTAATTTACAACGGCTCTGTCGAATTACCAGGCTTCTTTTTTTCTACTTCATCAAGTACTGCTTGTACCACATAAGCATTCCTCCAATCCAGATCACCAGAATCGTTTTCTGCTAAAAATTGACTTATCTCAGTCCTAAGTCTGCCGACTGAAGCCAACTGGCCCCAATTTTCATGCCCAGGTATTTTTGAGGTATCCAATATCATTCTTACCAATTTGCCTTCCTTGTCTTTATAACATAATTCAATTTGTGCAGCGCCAGTATGAATGTTAGAAATTTCTTCATCATCCGTCACGGTTTCTTTTAATCGCCTTGAATGTGTCATTGTGCGACCTTCCGCGTAAATCAAAGAACTGTTTGGTAATTCTTGCCATCCATCATAAAATCGTTTTTTATCCCATTTTGTGTTGGCAATTTGACCCGCCTGATCAAATATCTCTTTAATTGTCGCATGGTCAAGTTCATCAGCATTAACTCTATTTTTTACTATATATTCTTTCAACAATCTGACGCGTTCTTCAAAAGCCGCGTCTTTGGCCTCATTACTCCGCACATATTCTACCGTCTTTTGGTCTAATGAACCATCTAAACGAGCCGGAATAATCGGCGGTTTAAAATTTTTTGCCCCTTTATCTCCTCGTGAATTTTCGGACATATAAATTCATTAAATAAATTTACCCTGTCCTTATACTACTCTCTCTCTCTCTTAAACGCAACCCCCAATTGTGGATAAGTGTCTTGACAAAATTCCTCCCGTACCATATATTACTAATATATAAAATTACATAAAATGTATATTAGTAATATATGATAGAGCTGAATTTGCTTGAACAAACCATCGCTGACCAAAGAAAAAACTTTGAAGCCAAAGACCGCGGCATCGCCCGCGAACTGGATTTTTCCAAATATCTTAAAACCAAACAAATCACCGCCATCTCCGGCGTCCGGAGAAGCGGTAAATCCACCCTGCTCAAACAATTTTCCACTCGCTTCCCTGATTTCTACTACATCACTTTTGATGACGAACGGCTCATCAATTTTACGATTGATGATTTTTCTGATTTGATGCTCGCTTTCAAAAAATCGCGCCAAGCCAATGTAATTTTTATGGATGAGGTGCAAAATGTAATCGGCTGGGAGAGATTCGCGCGCCGTCTTTATGAAGAAGGTTATAAAATTTTTATCACCGGATCCAATGCCAAACTGTTAAGTTCGGAATTGGCCACGCATTTAACCGGCCGTTATTTTAAAATTGAACTTTATCCTTTTTCTTTCAGAGAATTTCTGATATTTAAAAATATAAACCTCGCTGATGATTCTTCGGCCGGACAAGCGACATTGTTAAAAAAATTCGACGAATATCTGGCTGGCGGCGGATTTCCCGAAGCGATAAAATATCAAGAAAAAGAATATCTAAAAAGAATTTATGAAGATGTTTTGTATAAAGATTTAATCGCCAGATTTAAAATCAGAGAAACAAAATTATTCCAACAGTTGGCCGCTTTCCTTTTTTCTAATGTCGGCAAAGAAATCAGCTATAATGGTCTTAAAAAAATACTGGGCTATAAAAGCCCGGTGTCTGTGCGCAAACATGTTAGTTTTATGACCGAGGCCTATTTGGTTTTTAAATTGATGAAATATGATTATTCGCTGAAAAAACAATTTATTTCCGACAAAAAGATATTTGTTATTGACAATGGCCTGCGCAATGAAATAGCTTTTTCCGTCTCCGCGGACAAAGGACGACTGTTGGAAAATTTGGTGTTTATTGAATTAAAACGGCGCGGTCACGAAATTTATTATTTCAAAAATAAAAAAGAATGCGACTTTTTAATAAAAGAAAAAAATAAAATAACCTCGGCAATTCAGGTCACGGCTTATTTGGGAGATGAAAATCAAGAACGAGAGATAAACGGATTATCAGAAGCATTGAATGCCAGCCGTCTTAAAAAGGGACTGATTTTAACAATCAATCAAGAAAAAATCATCAAACAAAATGGAGTTACAATTGAAGTCAAGCCATTGTGGAAATGGCTATTAACAAATAATTGAGTTTCTAATATTATAGAAACAAGCTACTTATTTAATACCAAAAAACGAAACTTGGGCTTAATATGCGTTTAATTGACGGCCGCTCATTGGCCAAAAAAATCCGAGCGGAATTGAAAGACAAAATCGCCGCCTTGGGAATTACACCGGGGCTTGGTGTTATTTTGGTTGGCAATGATCCGGCCTCGCATTTGTATGTGCGCCTGAAAGAAAAGGCCTGCGCCGAGGCCGAAATATATTTTGAAAAATATCTTTTTCCAACTGACGCCGCGGAAGAAACTATTATTCAAAAAATTCAAGAGTTAAACGCCGCGCCGAACATTCACGGTATCTTAATACAGTTGCCACTCCCATCCCCCCTCAATCCAAACAGCGTGATTGCCGCGATTGACCCGACCAAAGATGTTGATGGATTTCATCCTGATAATGTAAAAAAAATGCGAGAAGGCCAACCGGCTGTGGAACCTGTTTTAGCCAAAGCAATTTGGCGCTTAATTGAAGACGCGCGAAAAAATGCCGGCCTGGACGCGAAAAAATGCCTTATCATCGGCAACAGCGATGCTTTTACCGAGCCCTTGGAATTATTTTTAAAACAAAAAGGACTGGACGCTTCCCATCTTCACTCTAAACAATTCGATGGCTCAATAACCAAACAATTTGATATTGTAATCATTGCTGTTGGTCAACCGAATTTTTTGCGTGGCGATAATTTTAAAGATGGCGCAATAGTGATTGATGTTGGTATCAATCGCCTGCCCCTGCCTGCTGGTCAGGTTGGCAGTGGCGCGATCTGCGGCGATGTAAATTTTGAATCAACGCGCGACAAAAATGGCTGGATTACACCGGTGCCAGGCGGCGTGGGGCCAATGACCGTGGCCATGCTTTTGGAAAATGTATATTTATTGACTGTAAAATGGCGCGAGATTGCTTCGCTTCCTGCCTGCCGGCAGGCAGGCGCTCGCAATGACATAAATATGCTTTACTACTCCAATAACACAACCCAAACTTTCAATCTAGGCAAAAATATCGCCACGGGTTTGCGCGGGGGCGATATTTTAACATTGTCCGGAGAATTGGGAGCTGGCAAAACTGTTTTTATCAAAGGATTGGCGTCTGGATTTGGCATTAAGCAAACCGTGCGCAGTCCGAGTTTTAATTTAATGAAAATTTATAAATTACCAAAACAAAAAAAGATAAAACAATTTGTTCATCTGGATTGCTATCGTCTTCATTCAACGCAAGAAGTTATTGACATCGGACTTTTGGAGCACTTGGCCGCGCCTGATACTGTCTGCGCCATTGAATGGCCGGAAAAAATCGCGCCGCTGCTGAAAAAATTCCAAACGCGAAAAATCAAAATCTCAATTCTAAAAAATGGCGAAAGAAAAATCTCAATAAATCAAAAACTCCTCTGAAAATCAGAGGAGTTTTACTTTTTTTATTATTCCTTCCCTCCACCGCCCACTTCGCTCAACAGCACATTTTCCACATAAATCCCGCGAGGGTAAAAAATCCGTTCCAGCTCGCTTTTGAGTTCCTGCTCAATGTTGTCGCGTTTGTCCGCGATAATATCCTGATTGGCGTATTGCGCCAAAACCATGCGCACGCGACTGCGAATTGTCGGCCGCACGATTTTTGCGACAAAATCCTCGCCAATGGTCTGCCAGATAGCCGGAATTTGGTGCACATCCAAACGAAGCAAAACCGAGCCCTGCACTGTGATTTTACGGTTGTCTTTGGTAATCACCGATACAGGCACATCGCCCATGGCTTTTTCATTGCCCAAATCAAATTCATCGCTGATGGTGTATTCCAAAGTCTGGGTGTTAAACAATTTAGCTTTTTGCCAAAATGGAATTTTCAAATGCAATCCCGGCGCCAAAACCTTTTTCAAAACGCCGCGACCCAAATCATAAACGCAAGCCACATAGCCGGGTGGAACATAGATGAACACGCCTTTCAAAACATCCTCAACTACGAATGAATACATTAACTTGTCTAATGATTCTGCCATATAGATTTATGTTTAATGTTCTTCTTTTTCTTCGGGATAAAATACCACCCGAAATATAGATAGCATATATGAAAAAGCCAAAGTTGTCAAGATAAAGAGCGATTTTACCATGGGCAGGGCGTAAAGCGCGAGAACGCTCATAATGGGAAACAAAATGGCGTAGACCTGCTCATTTTTGGTCACTTGCGACTTGCGGCGACGCTGGTCAAGATAAATTTCAATGAACAGCACGGCTCCAACTGCCACCGCCCACCATAAATTGCGCAGGCCAAGTTCAAATCCATAAAAATTCGTATAAATGATTTCCGGCCGGTCAACAAAAGGATACAACACATTCAATTTGGTGCGGGTGATGCCATGAATAAAAACTTGATACAACAGCACCAACACCAAGGCCTGAATCCCTAAAATTACCGTCTTGGCCCAAGGACTGATTTTGTATTGTTTTAATAACTCGCGAATTTTTTCTTTTAACAAAACGCGATCTTTTTTATACGCCTTTTCCGCTTCAACTATTTTTTTGTCCAGTGTTTTATATCTTAATTTATTGCGTTCGGAAACAATGCTCAAAGGCAAAAGCACAATGCGCAAAGCAACAGTTAAAATAATAACCGCGTAGCCGAGATTTTCCTTGCCCCAGTCATTATAAAACCAAATCAAAGCGTTCAACAGCGGAATATATAAAAAATTGTTCCAAATTTCAACTAAAAAATGCATAGATTCGCTTCAATCATATCACATTAAACAGCTTTTGTAAAATTGTACAAGGATTTTTGCGTTTGCTCACAATGTCATTCACAGCTGATAGTAATGGCGCCTGCTTTTTAAAAGAAATAAGCGCTTTCATCACCGACTTAACCGTAGCCGCGCCCTCTACCACATGACCGATTTCTTTAATCACTTCTTGCGCTGTTTTGCCTGAACACAATTTCTCGCCAAACCGACGATTGCGGCTTTTTTCGCCAAATCCCGTGGTTAATAAATCCCCCATTCCGGCCAAACCATAAAATGTTTCTTTTTTCCCGCCCAGATACTGCCCCACCTCGGACATTTCTTTCACTACCGCTGTCATCAAGGCCGATTTGGTATTCCAGCCATAGCCCATGCCATCGCACACTCCCAAAAGTATGGCGTAAATATTTTTCAAAGCGCCGGCCAATTCCGCGCCGATCAAATCATCGGAATATCTGACAAAAAAATGTTTATTAACCAAAATCTTTTGTAAAAACTTAAAAACTTTTAGGTCGCTGATTGCCAAAAGCCCCACGCTTGGTACCTTGGCGGAAATTTCCGACGCAAACAACGGCCCCATCAATGCGGCAATGTTTTTATGACGCACCTCCGGCAAAATTGATTTGATAATTTGCGAGACCGTCTGCCCGCTTTTCACATCAATGCCCTTGGACACACTCAAAATCACAGCGTCTTTAGCCGTGTGATTGTGAAGAGCCGGCATTACTTGATTCACTACTTGCGTTGGCAAAGCCACAATCACAACCGAAGCGTCAGCCAGTGCCAGCGGCAAAATTAAACTTGCTGAAACATTTTTATTCAAAGAAACACCGGGCAAAAACTTTTTATTTTCATGATTAGTATTGATGTGCTCGGCCGCTTCTTTATCAATACTCCAAATTACCACCTTGTGCCCGTTGCCGCCTATCAAATGCGCGAGAGCCGTGCCCATGCTCCCACTGCCAAGAATGCAGACTTTTGACATAATTTATCTTCGTTAGTTATATTTTCCTTTATCGGCCCAAGATGAACACTCTTAAAGAGAGGCCAATTTTATTTTTTCTTTTTGGGCGGACGGCGGTGAGGAATTAAATGCGTGAACGCTGGAAAACCAAGTCGCTTTGGCTTGTGTCTGATTTGTGGAAATAGTATTTTTCTCCATTAAAAATAAATATTCGCAATGTTTTTCATCACTATTTATCCATTCGTTTGTCCATCGCATATTTCCCATCACATTTTTCTTATAGTTGATCTCTATCGCTTTTAACAGCCTTCCAGATTCGTCAATTATTTCATTTAGCTCTTGTTTTGTGGCTCTGCCTCCAGAACTGTATGACAATAAAATATAACGAGAATCGGTCGTTTGAATTAATCTTCTTAACGCTTCCATGGCAATAAACGAACCATCATCATTTTTTCTAAATTCTTCAAATACTGAAGCTGCCACACCGTCTCTGCTGTCTACGCGTCGATTCGCTTTGCCAAAAATCTCCGGTTTGTCGTGTTTTATTATTGTTGTCCAAATATGATAATAAGATGCATAACGCACTCTGCTTGGTGGCATTTTTTCGTTGTTTGAGCCGTATGGCGGGTCAAAATATGCTAAATCAAAACTATTTTTTAATACAGTATCAAAAATATCATTACGAATTACTTTATGCTCACCAAATATTTCAAACCTTTTCGGCAATTTTAGAAATAAATCGTTATGTGACCGTTGCGACCATTTTGATAAATAAGCCACATAGTGCCCCAGAGTACTATCAACAGAATCCAACGCATAAATAAGACTGGCAAGAATTACGCATTTATCCTCCCAACCAAGATTGAGTTTTTCAATTTCATCTCGTATCGCGTCTAATTTGCGAGTATTTTTCGCTTGAAAAGGTCTTTTATTTTCAGCGATTTCAGCGCCGTAATGTTCTGTATACCAACCATCATATCCTTTTAAAGAGTTTAAATAATTAATAATTTTTTGATAAAATGAATCCGGTTTTTTGGAAAGCAAATAACAATTTCCAAACACCTCTGACCAAATAGAAATATCATTTGAGGTCATGTTGTAACCCAATTGCGCGAAAGCTTGTGAAACGCGCGTTGTGCCGCTAAATCCGTCGAGCACATTATTTATGCCATCCAGCTCACTCAAAATTTGGACAATATGAGGCAGAATCTTCAATTTAGATACTGTGTATTTTATACCCTGCGTCTTTGGGGCGGTGAATATTTTATTTCCAAATATGTTGAGCTGCTGATTTATCATAGCTTTTTTAATCTGTCTATGTCTTTTTGCAAAATTTCATTAGCCAATTTGTGCCCTTTTTCAGAGCTATTTAAAGCGAGACTAAATAATTTTACCAGTGCATGATTATGCGAGTAATCTATCCATCCTTTTTAAAAATTTTGGCTATTTGTTTAGAATTTTTAATTTGTAATCCTTGATTTTCAAGGTATGGGAATATTTTTGTCTGCTATCCGTTGAAAGTTGAAGCGGGCCGTCTCCATATGCCTTCAAACTAACAAGAAATTTTGTATTGGTTATTTCATTGATTATTACGATATCTTCTTCGTGTTTTTTTTGCCCTAAAAAGATCTTTTCCAACATGGATACTTTTGAAGTCGTACATGAATTGATTGATGAATTCAGCCATACCAATTTCAGCGAGGTCGCCATGTGTTTTGTTGCCTATCAAACGCATCGTAAAAATATTAGAAAGCGTGTTCACTATTAAATGATGATTCTTGCTCGCCAGTAATTTAAATCTATCTTTGAAATCTTCGTAATCGTTCATATATTTTAATCTATTTTCCCCCTTCTATAACTACATCTTATCTCCCAATTTGCCAAAAAGTTAAAACCGCTCCAATGACAAAAATTAAAATAATTAAAATGCTTAAAAGCAGGGCGTGGTGCAAACTGTACCAACGCACGGGCAAATCGCCCTTTCGTTTGGCCTGCCAATAAATAATTATAATAATAATGGCGTTAAAACTGCCAAACAGCGCGCCCACGATTTCCAAAGTGCCAATAAAATTTCTGGCGCCGAGTAAAAACAAAAGCAATGGCGCCATTATTGTCAAAACCCAAGCATTAAATTTATCCAGTTTATAATCCCATTCAAATTGTTTCTTTACCGCGATTGCATTGTTTAAAAAACAAGTGCCCATGGCAAATAGAGCGAACAAATTGCCAAAAATCACCAAAGCCGGCCCGAGTTTTTGCCCCAATCCGACTGTAGCCACTTCGGTTGTGGCAGTACCGGTAACGCCAACCACAGCTGTCATGAATAAAAAATAGACAAAAATTGGAATGAGTCCGCCCCAAGTAATCACCGACCGCAAATTTTTCTGCTGATGCGGCAAAATTTCTTTCACCTGCGGAATGGCCGAAGCGCCTTGCAAAGCGAATAAAATCACGCCGTAAGGCAGAAATAAATTAGCCCAAGTGACATGATTGCCTAAATTCGGCCAATGAATATCCGGCGCGCTCCACACGGTAATTATCAAAACCACGGCAAAAATTATCAAAGTCAAAATCAAATCCAATTTTTTAATCAACCGCAAACCGTAAAAAACCGCATAGGAGCCGGCCACCCAAAAAAACAAGCTCCACCAAAAAGCATCGCCACCAAAAAGCGCTTTCAGCACCTGTCCCTCGCCGATCACATAGGCCAAAAGACCGCCGTACGAGCCGAAAAGCACGGAAAAAGTGACAAAATATTTGCCTTTTGTCCCAAGATACTTATTAGCCAGTCCCGGAATCTGCAAATGGTGTTTGGTGCGCAAAACAATCTCGCCCAAAAGTAAATTTAAGCCCATCACCAAAACACCCAAAGCCGCGAGATAAATCACGCCGATGCCCCAGCCGACTTTAGCAACAGCATAAGGAATACCCAAAACACCGGCTCCAATCACCGAGCCGACCAGCACTGCCAAGGCCTCAAAAAAAGAAAGAGATTTTTCTTGCATACATCTATTATTATACCAAAATTTCAGCTATTCTCCTATCTCCCAAATGCCGAACCACTAAATCCGCCTTGCTAACTCCGCGCCTATCTTTTACCCATTTTCCAGGCACGGCAACGCAAAACATTCCGGCGGCTTTGGCGGCTTTAATGCCATTAACCGAATCCTCAAACACCACGCACTCTTTTGGCCTTACTTTCAAACGCCGCGCGGCGAAAAAATAAATCGCCGGATGCGGCTTGCCATGCCCATCGCGCATTTCTTCGGCGGAAACTATCTCGTCAAAATACGGCCGCAACCTGAATCGGCGCAAAACCGGATTAATCCATTCAAATGGAGAGGAGCTGACGAGCGCGATTTTGTATCTCCCGCGCAATCTCTTAATCAAATCCAAAAAATCCGGCAGCAGTTTGGCCTTGGTTTCATAAATTTCCAAAGCGATCCTGTCTCGCTCAACTATAATTTGCTCAACCATTTCTTTCAAACCGTATTTTCGCCGCAATACCTCGGCCAATTCCGGCGGACTCAAGGCCATAATATCGCGATGATACGCCAAAGTGTAGCTGATGCCTTTTTGTCTGGCATAAATCCGTTCAATTTTTTCCCAATAAATTTCGCTGTCAATAATAATGCCGTCCATGTCAAACAGGATTGCTTGAAACTTTATTCCGTGTTTCATAAAAATTCAGGCCTTTAACTGGGGAAAAATGAGGCTCCAATTAAAATTATTGAAGCTATAATTAAACCGACAACGGTGATACCAGCCACTAGGTTGACAATCCTGCCGTTAACATGCTTACCCAACAATTCTTGATCATTCATCAAACGCATCAAATAAATCAAAATCACGGGCAGAAGCATGCCGTTCACGGCCTGCGACATCAGCATTAAAAACATCAAATTGACCCGCGGCAAAAGCACGATGGCGGCGGGAATGGCGATGGAGATAATAATTAGACTATAAAAAATTTTGCCCCTGGCCCAATTCAAATTAAAACCGGATTCCCAGCCAAAGGCCTCGCAGACAGCATAAGCGGTGGCCACGGGCAGTATGAACGCACCGAGCATAGAGGCGCTAAACAGTCCAAAAGCGAACAAAAATTGCGCGAATTCCCCTGCCAGCGGCCGCAAGGCCAGAGCCGCGTCGCCAGCGTTAGTGATAGATAATCCATACTTAAATAAAGTGTTAGCCGTGGTAACGATGATAAAAAAACTCACCAAATTAGTAATCACTGCCCCGAAATACGCTTCAAATCGAGAAACATTAATATTTTTTAAGTGTACACCTTTATCCACCACGTATGATTGTATAAAAAATTGCCCCCAAGGAGTAATGGTGGTGCCGATTAGAGCGATAAAAGCAATCAGATATTTTATGTCAAAACGAAAACTCGGCGTGACCAAAGCCGCGGCGGCGGCGCCAAAATCCGGCTTGACCAAAAAACCGGCGACAAAATATACAATGTAAAAAGAAGATAAAAGCAAAAATATCTTTTCCGCTTTTTTAAATGAACCTTTGTATAAAACCAGCCAAACGATAAAAGCGAAAAAAGGCACGGAAAAATATTTGCTCACGCCAACCAAACTTAAACTTGCGGCTACGCCGGAAAATTCAGCGGTAATAGTGCCCAGATTAGCCACCAGCATGGTCAGCATGGCAAAAACCGTGAGTTTAACGCCGAACTTTTCCCGAATCAAGGCGGCCAGGCCCTTTCCCGTAACAATGCCCAATCTCATGCCAAATTCCTGCGTAATGCCCAGCGCGAAAGTAATTAAAAAAAGCACCCACAGCAAAGAATAGCCATAATGAGCTCCGACAATTGAATAGGTACTAATGCCACCGGCATCATTGTCGGCGTTCGCGGTAATAAGGCCCGGGCCGATCACGCTTAAGATCAATAAAATTCTTGAACCCCAATGTTTTAGTTTGCCCATAATTTACGCGTGCGGGAAAAAGTGACGCATCACATCATCAACCGTCACCACGCCCAGAATACGATGATGGTGGTCCACCACTGCCACTGAATTCAAATCGTATTTGGTCATTAATTTTCCCACTTCTTTGATTTTTTGATGTACTTTGGCGCAGGGCAGGCGTTTGGCTTTTTTCATCACTTTATCAATTTTATCCGTCGGCTCAGATGTCAAAAGACGACGCAGAGAAACCACGCCTTTATAAATTCCGTTGTCGTCGGAAACATAAATATATAAAATTGACCGAAATGATTCTGATGTGCGTTTTATTTCATCAATTACCTGCTGTACTGTCCAGCTGGGCAGGGCGCCGATAAATTCCGTAGTCATTAACCCGCCGGCCGTATCGTCTTTATAGGTCAATAATTTTTCCAACTTGCTCTTGCGGCCGCTTTGGAAGGTTGAGTAAACTTCCTTAGCCTCGTCATATGGCAACAACTTTATCAAATCCACTAATTCGTCAATGGACATCCGTTCGGAAATTTTTGCCGCTTTGGCCGGCCCTAAAGCCTGCACCAAAATTTTCTGCACGCGCGGATTCATTTCTTCCAAAATTTTGGCCGCTGTTTTCGTGTCCATGGCCTCCACCAAGGCCCGACCCTGCTTGATGTTTAATTTTTCTACGATATTGGCCAAATCCGCCGGATGTAATTTTACCAAATCTTTGGATAAAGTTTCTAGTTTTAAAGTTCCGCGCATTGGCTGGGCTTGTTGCCAATCAATAAGATTCACGTGAAGCCAATTGAAAAGGCCTGTTTTCGTCAGGCCCAGACGACGTAAAAGCCCTCGCGTGCTGATGTCAATTCCCAACACGCACATCTCGCCCTCCACCTCTCCAATCTGTAAATCATTGACCCGCACCACTCGCGCGCCGGCCGTATCCACAATCTGCTGGTCCAAAACATCGCGCAGGAGAAGTATGTCCCCGGCCTCGGCCGCGTAATCAATAATTTTATCTTCCAAAGTTTTCAAAGTTATTTCATCGGCCGCCAAATTTTCCACATAGTGATATGGAATGTAGAAATGTTGACGCTTCTTTTTTGATTTTACCAACAAGGCCTCCAAAGGCGAATACTCGCCGGGTGTTGGTTTTACCAACACATCTTTCAAAACACCAACGGTCTGGTCGGCGCTATCTTTGATTTTTGCTCCAAGTATCTTACTAAGATAGATCATACAGGGTAATTATACTGGAAATATAAAAATTTGACAATAAAATGCTATATAAAAAAAAGACGGCGCTGGGTTGGCAGGCCGTCAGTGGCTAAAATGTTGAATTGGTTAGAAAGGCGGGGAATGTTGACTGTGCCCTGTGCTGTCAGGGCATGTCGTGGACGCTACCGCACACCACGCGACAGGAAAAACAGACATCGTCGCCGAGATTATTTTGAGTGCCACAGGCCTGGCAAATCCACGGCCCACTGTCTTCGAACGGGTGGGAAGCGCTCACCGCGTGCCGCGCCGACGCGACACGCACTGCGCGCTCGCACGGCTTTTGCGCGGTCGGGCAGACGCCGCTCATGTCGGCACAGGGCTGGACGCACTTGCACTCCTTCATCCTTCTCTCCACGCGCCCATCACTGCGGCCGCGCACTCCAGTACTAGCCAATTTGGCTCGCCCCATTGAATTCCTCCTTCTCAGGTTTGTAATTCACGCGGACCAACCTAGCCCGCGAAGTTGAACAGCGAGGTGATGCCGACAATGCGGAAGCAGCATCCATCAGTGCCCACGTCGTTCGGTTCGAGCAGTGTCATGGCTGCGCGAAGTCCTCCGCCGCTTTCGCGTTCCGCGTCAGTGGCCCAACGCAAGAGAACGGCAACGCTGACTTGGCCAATATCGGCCGAAAGCAATTTATCGCGCGCGCACTTTTCCGCCAATCCACCTTGACCGTACTCATCAACATCGACAAATACCGCCACCCTGTCTTGTGGCCCCAATCCTCCGCCAAATGGCTGACTGATGTAGAACAGAGAAACTTGCTTGCCACCATCCACGGAAAAATGCCACTGGACACGAGTGTTGGAAGTTGGCCAGGGAGACTTGTTTGTCAATCCCATTCTGAGAGCTTCCGGCAACACCGCATTTACAGCCGCACGCTTGGGATCAATCAAGGCCATTGGATACTCCTTCTTGAACATCTACGCTCGCTTTTTCCAACGCCGTCTTGACGCTGAATTCAGCAAGCAGTTATTCGCTATCTTAATAAAAGCCATCGCAAAAGTCAAGCGAACAAGGGTCTGCCGCCGAATGAGCCATACACCAATGTCGAAAATATACCAAAAAAGGCGCGATTGGTCGCGCCTTTTTGTTGAAAAATCAACGATGACGAAATTTTCTATTTTGCCCGCGGAACGGCCTGTTGCCGCCGCGATATTGCCCGACAGGCGTTACTTTGGCGCTGACTCTAGCCGCGCGGCGAGCCGGCAAAACCGGAAGCTCGGAAACCGGAATTGTTTTTTTAATAATCCGTTCAATTTGTTTAACATCCATTCTTTGATCCGGCCCGGCAAAAGAAACCGCTCTGCCTGTACTGCCGGCGCGACCAGTGCGGCCAATACGATGCACATAATCTTCCGGATTATCAGGCAAATCATAATTAACAACCAAGGCAATATCTTCCACATCAATTCCTCTGGCGGCAATGTCTGTAGCCACGAGCACGCGATACTTGCCGGCCTTGAATCCGGCCATGGCCGCCTGTCTTTGCGCAAGCGATCTGTTGGAATGAATTTCAATCGCCGAATGACCCATATCCCGAACCTGTCCGGCAATTCTTTTGGCGCCGTGTTTGGTGCGGGAAAAAATCAAAACAGTGCCGGGAGTATCAGTTAATAATTTATCTAAAAGTTGAACGCGAACATCTTTGGACGCGATAAAAATCTCTTGTTCCACTTGAGCGGCTGGAGTGCCGGCCGGAGCCACTTCAATGCGCCACGGCATTTTCATAAACCGCGCGGCCACCTCGGCAATGGCCTTAGGCATAGTCGCCGAAAACATTAGCGTCTGGCGCTCTTTGGGGGCGGCGCTCAAAATTTGTTTGATCTGCGGAAGAAAACCAATATCAAACATCCTGTCAGCCTCGTCCATCACAATCATTTTCACTTTTTCCAAAGAGATATTTTTGTTTTGCAAATGATCAATCAACCGTCCCGGTGTGGACACGATAATGTGCGGACGGCGGCGAATAGCCTGAATTTGCTGAAAAGAAGATGCCCCGCCGATTACCACAGCGGTACGCAAACCAAATTTGTGGCCAAGCGTCTGCAATACTTCATTCACCTGCAAAGCCAATTCGCGAGTTGGCAATAAAATCAATCCCTGACCTTTGTTTTGGCCAAGCAGTTGAATCATGGGTATGCCAAAAGCTAGGGTCTTGCCTGTGCCTGTTTGAGCAATACCAACAATGTCTTTACCCTCTAAGGCGGCCGGAATACACTGGTGCTGAATGGGCGTGGGAGTGGTGAAACGCAAGCGGCTCAATACCTCAAGCATTTCCGGAGCAATGCCCAGTGTGTTAAAACCGGGCACAATTTGATTTGTGTGTGTCATATTAATTGGTGACCCGAGTTTCTGCTGGGCCACACATAATGACACAAGAGATCCGAGTCGTTGGCTGCTTAATACAGCCAGAATATACAAGTATAGCACAAAATGGCGTTTTTGTCAAGGAAATGAGCTGGCTGTTGACAATTCCCTGCGTTTGTGGTATAATATCCACATCCTTAGAAAATTGGTCGGTTTTCTTAAACGGATAGAAATTTTATTTTTATTACCAATATGAAAGGTACTATTAAAACAATAATTGCTGAAAAGCATTTTGGCTTTATTACACCTGACGGTGGCGTAAAAGATCTCTTCTTTCATGAAACCGGTTTGGTCGGAATTCAATTCTCTGAATTGAAACAAGGCGACGCGGTCAACTTTGATGAGGAACAGTCTGACAAAGGACCTCGCGCAGTGAATGTCACTCGCGCTTAATCTTTGTCAAAAAGATAAAAATATCCCGTGCCTTAAATGGCGCGGGGTATTTTGTCAATGGCGCTTTTCACAACGCTCCCAAATCCAATCTTTCATTAACTTTAATCGCTTTAACAAAATCCGGCATGTGGCTGATAAGAATTATCGTGCCGTCATAATTATTTATGGCTCTAGCAATCACCGGAATATGGCGAAAATTAATATGATTGGTCGGCTCGTCCAAAATCAAAAGTCCGGGCTTCATCAACACCAATCGCGCGAAAGAAAGCAATCCTTTTTGCCCATCTGACAAACTGGAAATCGGCAAACCCATCAAGTCGCCAGTAATCAAAAGTCCGGCTGCTACCGAACGCACGTCTTGAATGTCCGCGCCTTCGGTCAATACGCTTTTCAAAGAATCAAAAACAGTTTGACTATAATCCAAAGTGGCGAAATCCTGACTGTAATAACCAACGCGAGTGTCTGACAAAATCACCGTGTCTTCACTAGTGGCATTTACCAAAGAACGCAACAACGAGCTTTTGCCAATGCCGTTCGGTCCGGAAATCAATAAGCGATCTCTTTGCCGCAAAACGATATTCACTTCTTTGATTAGCGGCTTGTGATTTTTAATTATTTTTACCGACTTAATTGTCGCCACCTTGCCGATAATTCCCTGCGCCGGAATTTTAAAATCCCTGATGGTTTTGTCTTCGCGTCGCACCTCCACTTTGTTTTCTTCCAGCTCTTCAATTTCCTCTTTTAATTTACTCGCGAGCTTGCGCATCTTGCCGCCTTTGTTGGCAAAAAAGTTCACCTTGGCTTTGTTGTCCAAAATTTCTTTTTCCAATTGAGCGTTTTTCTTTATTTCTCTTTCAATTCTGGCGGTGATTTCTTCCACCACGGAAAAATAGTCGCCGACATAGGTCTCAATTTTTTTGGTAAAAACATCCAGGTAAATTACTCCTTCGGTAAAACAATTTAAAAAATCAGCGTCGTGGGAAATTACTATCACTGTTTTATCATACATCACTAAAAATTCTATCAAATGGTCAATGCCGGCTTTGTCCAAATTATTGGTCGGCTCGTCCAAAAGCAAAATATCCGGATTTTGAATCAAAGCATAGGCCAATAAAATTCTGGCTTGCTGGCCGCCGGACAAATCCCCCACTTTTTTATCAATCGGAACTGTTAAATTAACCGCGGTCATCACTTTGCTGATCTGGCTTTTAATATTACCGGGTACTGCGGCAAAGGCCTTGGCAAAATATTTTTCCACGGTTAAATCCAAATCTTGCTTGTCAATCATTTGCAAGGCGGTGGCAATAGTCGCGTTATTGGTGATAAAAACATTGCCTTGCGTTGGTTTTAATTCGCCTTTGATTAATTTGAATATAGTGCTTTTACCGGCTCCATTTTGTCCCATTAAAGTAATTTTCGCGCCCTGGCGCACGCTAAAACTCGCTTCGTCAAGAAGCGGTTTTTTTTCTTCATATTCAAAGGTGGCATTGTCAAATCGTAAAATTACATTTTCGGACATAGCTTCATTTTTTAAACCTAAAAATCGCCCATGAAGGCAACCTTTTTGAAAATGATAAAATTTATCTGGCAGGGGCGGTAGGAATCGAACCCACGCTATTCCTTTTGGAGAGGAAAGTACTACCACTATACGACGCCCCCTAAAAAACTTTTCCGTTACGATCGTTGCAAGGAGTAAAACTAAAAAATAAACACCGAGCTACTAGATTGCTTCGTCGCTTTGCTCCTCGCAATGACAATTCTCGGACAGTCTGGCTCGCAATGACGAAAAATCTTTACTTCGTCTCTTTATGTTTGGTGTGCTTTTTGCAGTGTTTGCAAAATTTATTTAATTCCAAGCGGGTCTTGAGAATTTTTTTATTTTTATGCGAATGATGCGTCACGCGCTTGCAAACCGTGCATTCTAACTTGATAAGATTGTCCTGGGACATAAATTTTTAATAAAAATTAATTTAAAACAATGGATTAGCCGCCTCTCGGATTTGAACCGAGGACCTTTGCTTTACAAAAGCATTGCTCTACCACTGAGCTAAGGCGGCGTGGTGGGCGGCACAGGAATCGAACCTGTTACCTCTACAATGTCAATGTAGCGCTCTAACCAAGTGAGCTAGCCGCCCATGACCGCTTGATAATCTTACCTGGGTGGGCTAGGATTCGAACCTAGGAAGGCGAAAGCCAGCAGATTTACAGTCTGCCCCGTTTGACCGCTTCGGTACCCACCCAAAAGTGGAGCCGTTGCGCGGAATTGAACCGCGGACCTACTCCTTACCATGGAGTTGCTCTACCAGCTGAGCTACAACGGCATTAAATTGTTAAATTTTATTCCTCCATTTCTTCAATCCTCTGCTTAAATCCGGGCAGTTTTTGATTGTCGGGATTGGTTAAGCGAAGACGGTCATAGATCTCCCGCGCCAAATCCACATCTCCAGTAATTATACTCATTTCCAGCAATTGGTCAAGGTATTTGGGATTATTAGGCTCAATTTCCGCCGCGCGCGCGAAATTCCGCAAGGCCGCCGCCGGCCGCTTGACCGACGCGTACATCCGGCCTAAATCATAAAATCGCACGGCCAACTTATCGTTCAAGCGCACAGCTTCTTCAAAATACCTGATGGCCTCGGCCTTTTTACCCTGCGCTTCA
This sequence comes from uncultured Gammaproteobacteria bacterium, assembly GCA_964365025.1. GTDB lineage: Bacteria > Patescibacteriota > Patescibacteriia > Magasanikbacterales > UBA10003 > UBA10003. The sequence goes on along the minus strand of CAYIOJ010000002.1, from coordinate 43,383 downwards.
GCCACCATGCCCAGATAGTTATACACTCGGTCTTCATCAGGTTTCAGTTTGGCTAAAAATTCAAAAGTCTCTTTGGCTTCTTTCAATTTCTCCATGGCCAAATATGTCTTGCCCAGCCCGCGATAAGCCTCTACTTCGCGCGGATTGGTTTTAATCACTTCAATAAAAAAACGCTCGGCCGTTGGCAAATCACCGGCTTCTCTGCTCTTTTCCGCCTGTTTTAAAGGATCAACGCTAGAATCCGGCGCTCCGTGCGGCATGGTTGTTTTTTTCTTAACCGATACCCTTTTTGTCTTTTCCGCCGCCTGTTCTTTCGCGCTATTTCTGAATTCAGCGATCACTGATTTTTTATATTTCTCCTGCAAATTGTGCGTGGCCACGCGAAATCTGCCTTGCAGCCATAACCAACTTTTTTTAAAAAAAATGAAATACTTTGACCAATTTTGAAATTTTGCGCCCAGATCGGAAATGTGCCGCAAAAATTTCTGAAATTTTATTTCTTCTTTGATCTTGGCCTGCTTTACTTCTGGCAATTTTTCCGTGTCTAGACCGGTCATCTGCGGAAATTTGCGCACAATAACAATCGCCATCGTCGCCAAACTCACAAAAATTAAAACAATGGGGAAAAAAGAATAAAACATATTTAAAAATTAGCGGCCGCGTTAAGCAGTGACGCAAAAATATCTTTTTTAGCGCTGGCTCCGCCGACCAAGGCGCCGTCAATCTCCGCTTTTTCCAAATAGCTCGCGATATTTTTATCATCCACACTGCCGCCGTAAAGCGCTAAAACATTTTTTACGCCAATCAATTCAGCCACTTTATCTTTTATCAATCGGTGCATTTCCCCTGCCGCCTCGGGACTGCAGGCCTGGCCTGTGCCAATGGCCCAGACCGGTTCATAGGCAATAATAATTTTCTGCCCGGCTGGCAACCGGCCGAGCCCCGATAAAGCTTTTTCCAACTGCTCGGCAACGCGTTCGTTGGCGTCCCCCGCCTTTTTTTCGGTTTCATTTTCGCCCACGCATAAAATGGGAATCAAACCGGCGGCCAAACCGGCTTGCAATTTTTTCCCGATTATTTCATCGGTTTCCGCCAAATAACCGCGCCGTTCGCTGTGCCCGACAATCACATATTCGCAGCCAATCTCTTTCAAATCCGCGGGAGAAATTTCACCGGTATACGCCCCGCGATCCGCCCAAAAACAATTTTGCGCGCCCAAACTAACCCCATTCTTTTTAGCCAAAGAGCTCAATTGATTCAAAGCCACAAAAGACGGACAAATCACCACGCCCCTTTTCCCCGCCGCAACGCTAAAAATTTCCACCGAATTTTTAGGCGAAAGATACATTTTCCAATTGGCAACAATTAATTTTGACATACTCACATTATACTAGTTTTCAACATCTTCTTCAATTCCAAATTATCTTGATACGGCCCGATGGCCGACAAACGCAAACGCGGCATTTGAAAAATCTGATTGGCAATTTTTTTAATCTCGGGTAATTTGACCGCGCGATAAATCGCAAGCTCTTCCTGCGGCGTCCTGATTTTCTTTTTCAAAAGCGCGGCGCGGCCGTACCAATCGGCTTGGGCGCTAGAATCCTCCAATTGTAAAATCATGTGTCCGGCTAAATTATCCTTGGCCGTTTGTAATTCCTCGTACATAACGCCTTGTTTTTTAATTTTTTCCAATTCTGCCAAAATTACTTTCATAGCCTCGGCCAGCCGACTTTTGTCCAAACCGGCTTTAATCACCAAATTACCTGTTTCATGATAACGATTAAGTCCGGACTGGATTACATAAGCCAGGCCGCGGCGTTCGCGCACTTCGGTAAAAAGTCGCGAGCTCATGGTCGCGCCCAAAATTATGTTCAAAAGCGCGAGCGCGGGCGAGCGCGGATCATCATAGGAAAATCCCGGGAAACCCATGGCCAGGTGCGTTTGGTCTGTTTTTTTAAAATGAACCGACGCCTCCATTGCTGATCTAGACGGAAAAGAAAAAGCGGGAAAAGTCGGTTTTATTTTTTTAGATCCGGCCATAGAAAAATATTTATCAATCATCGGCCGGATATTTTTGCCGATCTTGCCGGCCACGACCAAAACTAAATTATGAGGATTATAAAACTGATGATAATAACTGATAATCATTTCGCGGCTCGCGGCGCGCACAGTTTTTGGTGTGCCGCCGATGTCTCTGCCCAAAGAATTATTTTTATACATCAACTCTTCAAATAATTCCTCAACATACATGGTCGGGTTGTCTTTATACATGTTCAATTCCTCCACAATCACGCCTTTTTCCCGTTCAATTTCGTCTTTATCAAATTTAGAATGCCACAGCATGTCTGAAAGCAAATCCAAAGCCAGTTCAATTTTATCCGCGCTGACTTTTACATAATAGCCGGTATGATCGCGACCGGTATAGGCGTTGTATTCAGCGCCGACTTTATCCAGCTCGCGCGAAATATCCAAAGTAGCAGGACGTTTGGCCGTGCCTTTGAACATCAAGTGCTCAATAAAATGCGAAATGCCGCTTTGGCGCGCTGTTTCGTAGCGCGAACCAACCGGAAACAATGCCAAAACAGTCACGGCTTCGGTGCCCGCGACCGGAACGGTCAATAAAGTAATTCCATTTAATAATTTATTTGTTTTAAACATATCTTACCATCTCCCGCCAGCCCCGCCGCCGCCGGAGTGTCCGCCGCCAAAGCTGCCAAATCCCCCGCCGCCGAATCCGCCGCGGCCGCCGCCGCCGAAAAACATTCCGCCGCGGCCGCCCTTACCCCAACCGTCCGGGCCTCTTTTAGACGCTTTATAATCAATTAACAAACCAAGCAAACCCAAAATTATGGTCAAAACTACCGCGCCAACCGTCGCAAAAACAATCAAGCCGATTATTAAACCTAAAACAGCACCGATCAATCCGCCCGGCCACCATCTTTTGCTTTTGCTCAAAAAATGGGCGAACAATTCCATTGCGGCTAAAAATAAAAAGAAAAAAAGATAGCCAAATTGATTGATCATGCCGAACCAGCCGTTTTTTTTATTCGTCTCCGCCAAACGCCCGCTCACATCCTCACCTTTGACAGCCGACTCTATTGCCCTGACCGATTGTAAAATTCCGTTATCAAAATCGCTATTTTTAAAAGCCGGCGTCGCAATTTTATCAATAATCTGCCAAGCCGTGGCGTCGGGCAAAGCGCCCTCCAGTCCATACCCCACTTCAATCCTCATCTGTCGATCATCTTTTGAAATTAAAAATAACACGCCATTGTCCGCCCCAATTGTTCCCACACCCCAAGCTTCAAATAATTTCACGGCAAAATTTTCAATCGTGTCGTCTTCCAAACTTTTAATAGTCACCACGGCAATTTCGTGTTTGGTTTGCTCCTGAAAAGCCGCCAGCTCCGTCTCCAGTTGCGCCTTCATATTCGCGCTCAACATACCGGCGTAGTCATTTACAAACCCGGCCGGATGCGGAAGCGGATAATATGCCCAAACTCCCAAAGGGAAAAATAAAGAAAAAAATAAAATTGCCAGTATCTTCATTTTCATAATTCAGTTATTTCAAACCGACCCCGATGAGTATCGGGGTCGTCTCAACTCTACTCTAATTTCAGATCCACTTTCGGCGCAGTTTCCGCGCCTTTGACCGCCTCAAACATGGTGCGCGGGCTAAAGCCAAACCAGCCGGCAATCAGATTGGTCGGGAAAGTTTTAACTTTAATGTTAAACACTTTCACGGCATCGTTATAGCGGCTCCGCTCCACGCTGATGCGATTTTCCGCTCCCTCCAATTGCGCCATCAGGGTTTGCACCGTCTCATTGGATTTTAATTGCGGATAATTTTCCATTATCACCAATAAACGGGACAAAACACTTTCCACGCCATTGGCCGCCGCAACTTTAGCTTCCGGACTAACCGCACCGGCATATTTAGTGCGCGCTTCAGCCAAGTCGCCAAACACTTTTTGCTCTTGCTTCAAGACCGATTTAACACTCTCGGTCAAATTGGGGATCAAATCAAAACGGCGTTGATATTGCGTTTCCACCTGCGCCCAGGCAGTGGTCACGCTCTCATTGCCGCGCACTAAACCGTTGTACATGCTAACGAGAGTCAGGGCGATAACGACTGCTATCGCCGCAATTCCGAGCACAATTTTTGTGGTTTTGGACATAAACAAAAATTAAGAATTAAATTTTCTCTTTTAAATAATCTTTTAATTCAGCGATGGCCACGCGCTCCTGCTTCATTGTGTCTCTATCGCGCACTGTCACTTTTTTATCTTCCACTGACTCAAAATCCACCGTTACGCAATAAGGTGTGCCTATTTCATCCTGCCGGCGATAACGGCGACCAATGGAGGCCGCGTCATCGTATTGCACACTCCAATATCGGCGTAAATCAGCCGCGATTTCGCGCGCCATAGTCGCGAGCGGCTCTTTTTTAGACAATGGCAGAATCGCCACCTTTACCGGCGAGAGAGCATAGGGTAGACGCAGAACAACTTCTTCCTCTTTGGCTGATTCGGTGGTGGTGGTGCGGCCGCCTTTGATTTCTTCATAAGCGGACAAAAGCGTTGCTAAAACGCTTCTCTGCAACCCGAGCGACGGCTCAATCACATGCGGAATAAATTTTTCGCCTGTTTCCGCGTCCAAATAACTCAAATCCTCGCCGCTAGATTGCTGATGGCGGCTCAAATCATAATCAGTGCGATAAGCCAAACCGTACAATTCCTTTACGCCAAACGGATATTTATATTCAATATCAATCGTGCGTTTGGAATAAAACGCGCGCTCGCTGTCCGGAATTTCATGAAACACCAAATCATTATCCTTTAATCCCAAAAACGCGCACCATTTTTTCATCATCTCCAGCCACTCGGCAAAATGCTTCTCCCAATTTTTGGGATTGATAAAATATTCCACTTCCATCTGTTCAAATTCACGTACGCGAAAAATATAATTTTCCACGGTGATTTCATTACGGAAGGCTTTGCCGATTTGCGCGATGCCAAAAGGCAATTTTTTGCGCGATGATTGCAATATATTTTTGTAATTGACAAAAATCCCGCCGGCGGTTTCCGGGCGCAAGTACGCCGCCGCAGCCGAATTCTCGGTCGGTCCGACAAAAGTTTTAAACATCAAATTAAATTGTTTGGCTTCGGTCAAAGTTCCGCCACATTCCGGGCACTTTAAATCGCCTTTGTCAATTGGTTTTTCTTTATCATAACCCGGCTCGCGGCTTCGCGCTTCCAGTAAATGATCTTCACGAAATCTTTGGTGGCATTTTTTGCACTCCACCAAAGGATCGGAAAAATTCTGTACATGGCCAGAGGCCTCCCAGACGCGCGGATTCATAATAATCGCCGCATCCACACCCACCATATCTTCCCGCTCGCGTACGAACATTTGCCACCAGGCCTTTTTTATATTATTAGCCAACTCCACCCCCAAAGGGCCCCAATCATAGGCGGCGGAAAATCCGCCGTAAATTTCCGAAGACGGAAAAACAAAACCGCGGCGCTTGCAGAGAGAAATTAATTTGTCCATTTTTGTTGATTCCGACGTCGGCATATTAAACTGTCATTATTTCCTTTTCTTTTTCTTCACCCATCACCTTGATTTTGTCGTTTATTTCTTTCACCATTTCATCCAATTTTTGCTGAAGGCGAAAGCGCTGGTCCTCGCCGATTAATTTTTCTTTTTCTTCCTGCACGATTTTTTCCCGCACCGTGTCGCGCAGCTGGCGCGCGGTAATGCGCCCTTGTTCCAACTTTTGATTGAGAATCTTAATTAAATCCCGGCGCGATTCCTCGGTCAAAGAGGGCATGGGCAAACGAATCAACTGGCCCTCATTAACAGGATTGATACCGAGTTTGGCTTCCACAATCGCTTTTTCCACATCTTTGAGCAATCCCTTATCCCAAGGCTCCACGGCAATGGTGCGCGCGTCCGGCACGCTGATCGAAGCAATGCTTTTTAACAGCATACTTTGTCCATAAGCCTGCACCTGAACCGAATCCAAAACAGCGGCGTTGGCCCGGCCCGTGCGCAAAGAGCCGAGTTCGTTTTTCAGATGGTCAAGAATTTTAGTGAATTGAGGACGAAAAGTGTCTAAGTTGAGCATAATTGATGTCATGCTGAACTTGTTTCAGCATCTTCTAGAAATAAGATCCCGAAACAAGTTCGGGATGACCCCGATATTCATCGGGGTCATTTTTTCACTTGTAAAAATCCCATATACATTATTTTTGGTTCTGTCGGATCGTTGACCAAAACGGTCGGCAAACGCGTGCTCGGCAATTTTTTAGTGGTCCATTTTACTCCGCCGTCAAATGATTTGTAAAAAGTTGACGGCGTGGCGTAAAAAATTTCCTGCGGATTTTGCGGATTGATTGCCGCGACCCTGATATCAGCGCCGGAAGGCGGAGTCAAAAGTGCCAGCGCGGTCCAACTGACTCCGGCATCGCCGGATTTAATCAAACCGTACTGCGAAGACAGAAGTAAACTCTCGGCCTTGGCGTCCATCAAAATCAAATCATGAAACACAAACGCGCCGCCGTACTGCTTCAATCCCTGATTCAAATCCACCCAGGATTTCCCCGCGTCGCCGGTGCGAAAGATTCCATAATCCTGCGTGGCCACGTACATTTTACGCGTATCCAGCGGATTCATGAGTATCTTGGCAACAGAATTATCAAAATGGCGAATCACTACCCAAGACTTGCCGGCGTCAGAACTCTTTATCAAATCGCCAACGCTATTACCCACAAAAAGATTGGTTGTATTGTAAGAATCAACTGCAATTTGATTCAAAATCACGTCCGGCCGCGTTTCCTGATAAATTGAAACGTAGTTGCGATTGCAATCAACTGATTTCAAAATCTGATTACCAACGGCAAGGTAAATCACGCATTTATTTTTCGGATCAACGGCAATGGAGCGAATCGCGCCGGCCGTAATCTGCGCCGGTTGTTGCCAGCTCGCGCCCGCGTCATAGCTGTAAAATAGGCCGTTGCCGGCAGACCCGGCATAAAAAGCGTTGCGATCAGACGGATCAAAAACGAAACTGATGATATTAATGTTGCCAAAATTTTTAATTTGTCCGCCCGTGGCCAAAATTTGCGTCTTCTGCACCCAAGTCTCGGCTTTGTCAGCGCTTTTGAAAATTCCGCCATCATTGCCGGCGGCCCCGCCACCGCCAAAACTAAAGGGCCCGATCTGGCAGCCGGCGCCAACCAACACCAGTGCGGAGAGAATTAAACCGAAAAAAATAATTGTTTTGCGCATATATTTACCGCGTCATCCCGAACTTGCCTGCCTGTCCGGTAGGCAGGTTTCGGGATCTCATGAGATGCTGAAATAAATTCAGCATGACATTTTCTATTTTTAATAAAAACTCAAAATTAAATTTTCAATTATCAATTTTGGATTGATGTTTTGGCGCAACAGGACAATTGATTCTTCAATTTTTTTAATCACGCCAAAGATTTGCGCCCCACTGTATCTTTTGGTTTGTTTTTGGATTTCCTCTTCCTCGGAAATATTGGCCACCAGTTCCACCGCTCCCTGCCGCGCCGACAAAATATCGCGCCACAAAATCTGCCAAATCTGCAAAATTTCAATCAATTTATCGCGCGCTTCCATGTGGTCGTCTTTGCTCCCGAATAAATCAGCCACTCGCGCCAATCTTTCCGCCAGTCCATTTTTTAATAATTCCCAAAATCGAGCGCGTTCATCTTGACAAAATTTTAATTTTTCAGAATCAGCCAATAAATTAAGCGCCCGGCCGGGCGAACCAAAAGACAAACGGGCGGTTTCCAAAGCCGCGTCTCTCTTCACACCTTTTTCCACCAACGCCTCATAAATTTCCTTGGTTGGCACTTGATAAAATCGCACGACCTGACAGCGCGAAACAATGGTGCTGGGCAAGGCCTTTTCATCAATAGTCAAAAGCACAATCAATGTTTTGGGGCTGGGCTCTTCCAAAGTTTTAAGCAAGGCATTAGCCGCGCCAATGCTCATCCGCTCGGCTGAATCTATTATAACAATTTTATAGGAACTTACCAAAGAATGATGATTTAGCGATTCCCGAATTTCATGAATTTGTTTAATGGAAATGTCTTTGCGCAGTTTGCCGGTTTTATCGTCATAAACCCGCTCCACAAATTTGATCTGCCAGTCATGGCTTAAATCATCAGCTGATTCAGCCGTTGTCATTCCCGACCTGATCGGGAATCCAGCAGGTGCGATTCGCTCCAAACACCAATTAGCCAATTCCAACGCCATTTTTTTTTTGCCTACTCCTTCCGGCCCGACGAAAATATAGGCGTGCGCCAAACGACCGCTATCAAAGGAACGGCGTAAAAAATTTAGCTGGGCTGAATGGCCGATAAGCATGACCTTATTATACCAGTCGCGAGTTTAATTGGCAACAATTTTTTATCCTGACAGACTGCCCAACAACTGTCATTGCGAGGAACGAAGCGATGAAGCAATCTCATGTATTAACACACTTAGAGCAGAGGTAAAAACAGACCATTTTCTTTCTCTTTATTGGTTTCATTAAAATACGCGCAAAAGGTCAAAAAATCTTTATAGTTATCTTTAAAAACGGCGGGCAGGCGACATTTATTTTGATTTAACTTTATTTCCAGAGCCGAATATTTTCCGTCTCCGATGTCTAAAATAAAATCTACTTCGTTTTTATTCTTATCCCGCCAATACTGCGGCGAATATTTGTTTTTGATAAACTGCATAAAACAAGCATTTTCAAGCAAAGCGCCAACATCTTGACGCGCGCTTAATATCTGAAAATCATTTACAATGTGATTTCGCAGACCGGTATCAAAAAAATACACTTTTTTATTCTTCACAATTTCTTTCCTTTTGTTCCCGTAAAAAGGATGAATAAAACCGGCTATGTATGTTTTACTCAAAAAATTAAGATACTTTTTCAATGTATGATAGGAAAATTCGGAAACTTCCGTTAGTTCTCCATATTCAATCATATTACCGATTTGCAGAGCCAGCGCCTTAATCAATTTTCCTAATTTGTAATCATCGACTAATCCCAAAATATCTTTCACATCTCGCAAAAAATAAGTATTGTAGATATTTTTCAAAACTTCTTTTTTTTCTTCCTCGGTTTTTGACAAAACCACGGCCGGATATCCTCCCCAAAGGGCGTATTCTTCAAAATATTTTTTTATAATTTTACTTTGTTTTTCGGTTAATGAATTTTTGATAATACTTCTTAAATCAATTTTATTTTTTTCATAAATGGCATAATATTCTCCGTCGCGATACAGCAGATATTCCCCAAAATCAAACGGCAGCATTTCCAAAACAAACACCCGGCCCACCAGATGCTTCGCCGCCTTGACAGTCAAGTCAAGAGCTGATGACCCGGATATAATTATCTTCGTGTGGTGGATGTCGTAGATATATTTCAAAAGTTTTCCCCCGTTTTTCGCATATTGAAACTCATCAATAAAAACATAGTCGTTGCCGGCGACATAAACACTGATAAACTTTTTGATACTATTTTCAAACAAATTAAGGGTATCCTGATCCTCAAAGGTCAAAAAAATCGCTTTTTTCAAATCGTTATAAATTTTTTTAATAGTGGTTGTTTTCCCGCACTGGCGAGGGCCAACTAAAGCTATAATTTCCGGCCTTTTAATATATTTGAGAATTTCATCCTCAATTTTTCGCTTAATATACATAAAAAATAGATTATTACGCTAAAATTAACATATACATCAATTATAGCATAAATCAGTATTTTGTCAAAATACCCCAAATCTTCCCCGCAGCCCTCTCCCACCCAAACTCCCGTGCCCGAGCCAATCCCCGCCCAACCAATTCGTCACTCAAGGCCGGAGAAGAAACAATTTCCAGCATTGCCCGCGCGATGTCCCCGGGCTTGTATGGGTCAACGAGCAAAGCGGCGTTGTCCGCCACCTCGGGCAAAGCCGCGCGATTAGAAACAATTACCGGAACGCCGCAAGCCATGGCTTCCAAAACCGGAATGCCAAAGCCCTCGTAAAAACTCGGGAAAATAAAAGCGCTGGCGCCACTCATCAAATACGGCACATCCTCGGCCTTTACCCACCCGGGTATAATAATGGTGTGCTGATAGCCGGATTTCTTAATCGCCTCCGCCACTTTTGTATAACCAAATCCGGGCTTGCCCAAAAGAACCAGTGAATAATTTTCTGAATTGGATTGCAGAGATATTTTTTCTTTAAAAATTTTATACGCCTCAACAATACCGACCGTGTTTTTCTTTTCTTCCAGCCGGCTGATGCTTAAAAAATACGGCGGCCGGATATTATATTTTTCCAAAATTTGCCCGATCGCTTTTTTATCATCAATCAAATGATATTTTGAATCATCAAAACCATTGGGCGCGACTATAATTTTCCCATTGCCAAACACGTTCATAATCTCTCGACGGCTGAATTCCGACGGAGTAAAAACTGTAGCGCGGCGCAGGGCGAACCAAGTGGCAAATCGCGCGTACCATTTTTCAAACAAAGAATAGCCGGCTGGAAAACGCAAACCCCCCAAATCATGGATGGTGATAAAAGTATTGATCGGGCAAATTAAAGGCAAAACATGCGCCGGCACAAACAGCGCCAACTCTTTCTCTTTGGCGCCGGCGGCGTAATCACGCGCCCCTCTTTTCACGCGCCAAATCTCCCAGGACAAACGAATCTGCGTCCAGAGCCGCCGTGGCGGCCAAGGCAGAACTTGCTCCTGCCAATTTGACGGCAATCGCGCCAACTCACCCTGGAGCGGCTCGCGGGTGTAAAGAACCACGCGCGTCTCCGTCGGCACAATTTTTTTCAATTCCTGAATCACAAAAAAAGCGTACCATTCTACGCCGGTTTTTTGTTCATTGTTGGCGCGCGAAGCGTCAATCAATAATAGCATAGATATTCACAGCTTATTTATTGACAATCACAGTCAATTTATGGTAGCATAAGCCATATTCGCAAACTTGGTCTGGGCGCGCGGCGAGAGCGTATTCTCAAAGCGCGTTTAGATTTCGGCAGGACACTCCTGCCGAAATTCCTCAACCGGCCGACCTTCACGGCCAAGAAGGAAGAAGCGGAGTACGGACCGTTCGTGTCCGGGAACTGGCGCGGGTTAAGTAATTACCCGCCCTATCATAACTGTGCGTTCGTCGGGGGGCGACCGCACGGTAAACATGATAGGCTGCTTTTTTCCATGAAGGTCGCTGAATGCGGGTGCGGACTGGATTGCTGCTACCTCGTTTCTAACCTCGTGGGGGGGACGCCCTTCTCCTAGGGCGCTCGAGCCTCTTAAACCGCGAGAGAACCGCGACAAGGAAGGTCTGCAGTGACGCAGTCCGGCGCCGCACCCGCAAACGGCGCAACTCAAACCAACCTGCGGAATCGCAACTGATTCCGCTCCCTCCGCCCCGGCTTCGGCTCGGGCGGTCTTTTTTTTGAACGACAACCCTTTACCTTGTCGCCAAAATTGATCTTTTGTAAGATTCCAAATTTTCCAAAGCAATGCCAGTACCTTTGACCACGCAAAATACCGGCTCATCAGCCACAAAAGCCGGCACGCCGGTGGCTTTGGAAAATAATTGTTCAATGTTGCGCAACTGCGAAGAACCGCCGGACAGCACCATACCCTTGTCCATAACGTCAGCCGCGAGTTCGGGCGGCGTTTCAGATAATAGTTCTTTCAAAGAATTAACCATGCCTTCCAATTCCGGCTGAATGGCTTCAGTAATGTCATCAGAAGTTAAATTTAAAATGCGCGGCAAACCGGAAACCATATCGCGGCCTTTTATTTCCATTTCCAATTTCTTGTCCAAAAACATGGCCGAGCCAATACCGATTTTAACTTCTTCGGCCGTGCGCTCGCCAATAGCCAGGCCGTATTTGCGCCGTGTGTAATCCTGAATGGCCGCGTCCAGCCGATTGCCGCCAATGCGCACTGATTTGCTTGTCACAATGCCGCCTAGTGAGATCACCGCCATCTCGGCCGTGCCGCCGCCAATGTCCACTATCAAATGTCCCGACGCACTGCCAATGGGAATGTCCGCGCCAATCGCCGCCACAATCGGCTCCTTAATAATGTAGGCGGCGCGGGCGCCGGCGGCAATGGTGGCGTCAATCACGGCGCGGCGCTCGGTGGAGGTGATGCCGCCCGGCACCGCCACCATCACTTCCGGACGCAAAATTCTAAATCCGCCAATGGCTTTGTTTATAAAATAACGCAACATCGCTTCGGTGGAGCGATAATCGGCGATTACCCCGTCTTTAAGCGGCCGCATGGCAATGATTGTCTCGGGCGTGCGGCCGAGCATTTCTTTGGCTTCGCCGCCCACTGCCAAAATTTTGCGGTCGTCTCTGGAAATAGCCACTACTGACGGTTCATTTATCACAACGCCGCGTCCGGGTACATGCACCAGAACGCTCGTGGTTCCCAAATCAATGGCAATTTTTTTGATGAACATATAAAGAGATTCTTCGCTTCGCTCAGAATGACGAGTCGAAACTTCTGTCTTCTCTCAAATCCGTTTCCGCGCGCAAATTTCCCTGCCCGTCCTTTTTACCAAAATTCGCTTCCACTGTCAATTTGTACGCCGCACTGCCCAATTGCTTTTGAACAAATAATGTATACAACCCGCGAGCGGCTTGCTGAACGATTTTTTCCGGCAAATAATACTCTAAAATCAAAGTTTCTTTTTCTCCCGGTTCCACGGCAATAAATCCGCCAAACACCGTCTGGCCCAATTCCTCGGTTACTTTGGCTGGCACGGGCTCAATCTTTCCTTTGCTCTTGATTTTATCGTTTTCCACAAAACCGCTTGAGCTGATTAATTCACTGCCAAATGGAACATACACGCGCGTATAGGTGCGATAACGAGTGGTCTTCCAATCAAATTGCCCATGATGATTATACGCAATTGTTGCCCGAGCTTTCAGCCGCGCGCCTTCCGGCTTAATTTCATAACGAATGAAGCGGTCAACCTTGGGATCAGTTTTCAAGGCCGATAAATTCGCGTCCACTACCATTAAAAAATCGCCGGCAACTTTTTTAATTTCTCCGGCCCACCCCTGTTTGACCAAAGCCGCCTCCATGGCATCATTGGCGCTCCAGATCATCAGCTGTTTTTCCCCAAACATCTTTTGCGCCATTGAATAAATGCCGGCCCATTTCCACGGCGGCAAATCCGCGACTTTTTTAAGCAACTCGCGCCCCAAATCCCCCACCAGTTCCTTGCGCTCCGCTCGCGGCGTGTCATCTTTCAAAAATCCGACCTCCACTTGATATTGCAATTCATCAATAATATTTTCCGCGTTAAAAACTTTGTTAGCCACTGTCACCGGTCCGGTAATTTTGGCCAATTCTTCAACTACGCGCGGAGTCAGTCCGATGACCCCGTCAATTTTAGAACCGTCTTGGCCGCCCTCAAACCGATAAAACCACAGCGCGGCGCGGCTGCTTTCCGGAAAATCCGGCGACCAATTGGCATCGCGAAAATACCAATTGGTCAAATACAGATATTTTTTCAGCGCTTCCGGCGGCTCAACTTTAAAATCATCGCTCGCCGCCCAATCCAAATTTTCCGAACCGCTGGTGGCAAAAAACGCCAATCTGCCTTTGTCTATTTTTACCAAAGCATAACTGCCGATGAATCCGCCGCCCGGCCGAATCTCGGCATTGTTTAAAAACAAAACCAAATAAGTGCGCGGTTTGTCGTAACCCAAAAAATTAGGCATCAATGAAACCGCTTCTTTCAATTCAGATGTATTTTTAAAAATTTGAGACAATCCGTTGTCGCTTTTTTCCGATGCGGCCGGACCAAGGTTAATTTTTGACTGCCAAAAAAATTTTACCGCCCAGCCGGCCGCGGCAATTAAAATGACAAACAACAAAATTTTAATCAGTTTTCTTTTTGGCGACATAAAAACCAAGATAACGGCCCAGCATCAGCCGCGTCTGCGCGTCAATGGCCGGAATAGAGCCGAAAATAATTAAAGTGATTGGCAAAAAAATCCATTGCAAAATCATAATTGGATAGTTCCAGGGTTTGGAGTTGGGCGGCCGGGGCAAAAGCAAAATATTAAAAATGGCGGAAAACAAAATGCCGGCCATGGCCAAATTCATCAGCGACTCCAGGGTGAACGGCGTGTTTTGATAAAAAGCCGAACCGCGCACGGCCTCGGGCGCTAAATACAAGGGCAAGCGGCCCAGAATAAAAATTAAAATGGGGGCCGAAGCCCAGGAATACATCCCCTCGCCCAAATTCCAAAGATATTTTATTTTTTTCGCCCAAGGAATATGCTTGTGCCGCAAGAAATGCCACACCATAAAAGGAAAATGCTCCACGCCCCAAGCCCAGCGCCGCTGTTGCTTGTACACATTTTTAACGCTGTCCCAAAAATGTTCGCCTTCGGCCGTGTTCATGGACACCGGCAAATACATCGGCACCACGCGATAGTCCCCGCTGTAGCGCAAGAAACATTGTAAAAAAATACGCGAATCCTCGGTAACGATGTTTTTTTGCCAAAACCCCACATCCACCAAAGCGCGGAAAGACATGCTGTGCGAGGAAAAGGTGAATAGCCGATCCGGCCGCTCCAATTCAGTCATAATCCAAAAAGTCGTGCCAAAAGCCGTCACGCGCAATAAAGGATTGCTCTGCCAAATGTTATTATTGTATAGCGCCACCGGCTGATACGAAGCGTGCGTCGGCCTCGACTCGGTGCAATAAAGATGCGTCAGATAGGCAAAATATTGCGGATGCACGCGCGTATCTATGTCAAAACTGGAGACAATAATGTCGTCGTAAGGAATTTTCCAGGCGTCAATCATTTTTTGAACCAAATGTCCGGCATAATTCAAATTTGACCCCTTGCCTTTGATTTCGCCCACGAGGTCGTCCGGGTGTACGGTGATAATAAATTTTTTAAATTTATCGCCAAATTGATTTTTGATTTTTTCAGCGATATTTAAAAATCTTTCTTTGCCGCCACGCTCTTCGCCGCATAAAACCACAATAAATTTATCCAAGGGATACTCGGCCTCGGTCAACGCTTTAAAAGTGCCCTCAATCACTTTCAGCGGTTCGTTAGCCGTGGGCAAAAAAATCAAATGATATTTATTTTCCCAGCCGAAAATTTCCTGGCGCAATTTGGCCAGCCAGTCAATTTTTTTGATGCGATTCAAACGCCAACCGGAAATAAAAAGATAAAAAATAAAATAACTGACGCGGAAAAACCAATACAGGTCAAACACAATCACAAAATACATGAGCCACAGCGGTTTTATAAACGACAAAACCACGGACATTATCAAAGTAAACCAGACCATGAAACCTGGAATAATTTCCAAAAAACGATATTTCAAATAGTCGGACATGTGATATTCGGTTCACCGCTATAAATCGGCTTAATAAATTTACCCTTTTGGGACCGGCGGAAATATCTTTCCGCAATTTCCGTAATTTTTTGCCGATCATCGCCGTATTTTCTTTTATCCAATCCCAAAACGGGAATTTTCTCCACCAAGCAAATTGTGTTTAAAATCGCCGCGGCCTGACGCGTACCTGAAAAACTGCCACCACCTTCCAATAAAACTAAACCGGTCAAATCTTTCAGTTTCGTCTTGGCTCGCTTTAAAAATTTATCCAAACATAACAGGATATTCAAATGCCGGCCGGGTAGTTTTTTCCATGATTTGCGCATAGTTTTCCCCCTGCCGCCAAAAGCCATGACCAGCCTGTCAAAATCAGTAACATCAATTATTAAAAATAATCCGGCCATATTATTTTTCCAAACTGTACGGAGTGGGCAGATTATCCACCGCCACCAGATGCTTATTTTCAAAAATAGCCGATAAAAATTTGTCAGCCACATCGCGCCGATACAAAAATTCTTTTGGCGTCATCACGGTATAACGCACCTCGCCGCCAAAATCATCTTCAAACACGCGAATCAATTTGCTCAAATCTTTTTTGGCCAAGTTGCCAACAATCAGCAAATCGGTAGGCGCTTCAGGCAAGCCGACAAAACGGCCGGCCAAAACTAAAAAATCAATGTGCCCGATCTTCTTTACCGTTTCAATCAACTGCTTCTCCCCCCAAAATTGGGCCTTGAGCAAAAGCGCTCGCAACTCGGAATTAATCACGCCGCGCGGATTCAAGCAATAATACTTTCTTTTGCCATCCATCTTCTTTTTGTCTTTTTTTTCAGCCGCCGGCTCATCAGCTTCGCCCGGAATAATAATCTGGGCGTTCAATAAGTGTACTAATTCGCGGCGCACGGAATTAATCTGCGTATTGACCAGCCGCGTCAGCTCGCGGACAAAAAATTTTTGCTCCGGCTGATTAAAAAAAAGGCGTAAAAGCTTAAGGCGCGTCTTTGAACCAAAAAGGTATTCAAGCATATTTAAGATTAAAATTAACAAAATTTGATAATAATGTCTTTCTTATAGTATAATTTATGCAAGGTGCGCAGTCAAACGCCGCTTTGTTTATGCCAATTAATTCCACTGAACTAAATACCTTCCTCACCCAGTCGTCGCTCAAAGACCATTCGCGCGTACTTTTGTCTTTGGCGCCGCCGCCCAAGCACAATCTGCCGATGAGCCGTCTTTTCGCCATGGTGGAATATCATCCGACGCCCCATCTTAGAGAAACAATGCCGATTCTCATCAATCAAATGCTTCGTCACTATGAGGAAGAAATCAAAGACAACCCGGACAACGCTTTTGAACACAATTTGGAGTGGGCCAACCGTCTGATCGGCCAAATGCTTAAACCCGATGAATTAAACGAATTGAATTTTATTTTTGGCGGCATAAAAAATAATCAATTACAATTTACTTTCAATGGCCGCATTAGCGGCTACATCATTTTTAAAGACGGCGAAAAATACCGCCATCTTGACCTAATTAAAACTTACGGAGATAGACAGAAAGAAGCCGGGCCTTTTTTCTCTAATCTGGTTTCCGGTGATTTGAGCCCGGACAATCTGGTTATATTTTGCACGGGCGCGGTTTTTGATTTTATTACCATTGACCGCTTGGAAAAAATTATTTTGTCGCGCCCAATGGAAAACGCCTGCCGTTATTTGGAAAAAACTTTAAATCAAATCGCCAACCAGCTTTCTTTCGGCGGGTTGATTATTAATCTTTTAACGCCATCGGCGCAAAGGCAAATTCAAATCGCTTCCACCGAACGCGTTACGCCGGACAATTCTATCCGCCGCTTAGTGTATAAAGAAAAAGAGACGGAAAACATCCTGTCGCCTTCACTTTGGCTGATGTTCAAAAAATTCTTTAACAAAACGAAAAATAAACAGGATTCGGATTTGGAAACAATTAAAAAAATCACAAAAATCTATAACCGCCTGACCGGCTGGCAGGGGCAGATGAAAAAAACCTGGCGTGAAATGATTAAATTTTTCAGCCGAACGGCCAAGCCGCCGACTGAACCGATAGTGAAAAAAACAGCCGGTATCACCGCCCTGCGCGCGCTGGCCCAAAAACTCTGGCAAGCCCCACGCGCCAAAATTCTAGCATTACCGCCGACTCGCCGCTACTTATTTTTAGGAGCGCTGATCGTTGGCGCGATTTTTATCGTAAGCGTGGGCTGGAGTTATCAACAAAACAACAATCGTTTGGAGCAGGAAAAATATAATCAACTGTTGAATGGCATTAAAGAAAAAATAGACCAAGCCGAATCAAGCATTATCTATAAAGACGAAGAACAAGCTGAAAAATTGCTGACAGAAATTAAAAATGACCTAACTGAATTTCCCCAAAATTCCGCCAACCGGCGAACCATGCGGCAAAATTTACTCGTCAACGCCGAAATTATCGCCGCTAAGCTCCGCCACCTGAAAACGATTGTGCCAACACTCGCGGCTGATTTGTCCGCGCTAAATCTAACTTGCCAACCGACCGACCTTATCGCCGCCAAATTATCTTTTTTCTTTTTCTGCAATAATGATACTAATCTTTGGCGATACGACACAAAAAGCAAAACATCAGTCGCCTTAACTTCGCCTCTTGCGGGAGAATTAAAATATAAATTCGTAAAAAAAGACGGATTAGTGTTACTGCTCAATGGCAAAGACCGACTGACGCAATTTGACCTCAAAACAGGCGAATTTTCTTCTTTGGAAATAATCTGGCCCAAGACTGATTCGGAAATAAAACTCATTGGCCATTATAATACTTATCTGTACTCATTGGATGTAAAAAATAATCTGATTGCCAAACACAAAGAAAGCACCACCGGTTTTGCCAAAGGAGCCGGTTGGCTCAAAGAAGATATTTCAGTGTCTGACCTTACCGGCTGGGCCATTGATGGATCAATCTACATTGCGAGGCCTTACGGCAGCGTGTCAAAACTGGACAGCGGCCATTTACAAAATTTTTCGCTCTCCGCGCTAGACCCGCAGTTAAATTCAGCCGTAAAAATTTTTAGCTCGCCCGATTCGCAGAACATCTTTATTCTAGACCCGGGACAAAAACGAGTGATTATCTGGAATAAAAAAACGCAAAAATTGGTTGCCCAATACACAGCCGAAGAATTCACCGACCTTCAAGATCTAAGCGTCAACGAGAAAAATAAAACAATCTACTTGTTGAACGGAATGAAAATACAAAGTATTGAATACTAAAAAATTCCCCGTGAGGAATTTTTTAGTATTTGCTTAAAAATTATTTTAAGGTCACCTTACCGCCGGCTTCAGTCACCTTCTTTTGAATGGACTCGGCTGTGGCCTTATCCACACCCTCTTTAACCATCTTGGGAGCGCCGTCAACCAAACCCTTGGCATCGGCCAGACCCAAACCGGTAACTTCGCGAATGACTTTAATCACCGCGATTTTGTTGCCGCCGGCTTCAATCAATTCCACGTTGAAGGATGACTTTTCTTCCTCGGCTGGCGCGGACGCTCCGGCTCCGACAGCCGCGACTGCGACTGGCGCGGCGGCGGAAACGCCGAATTTTTCCTCTAAAACCTTCACCAATTCGGCAAGGTCAAGAACAGACAATTTTTCAATCTGTTCAACTAAGGCCTTGAATTTTTCAGGCACTTCTTTTTTTTGTTCGTCAGACATATATTTTTTAATTAAGCTTTAGATTTTTGGTAAGCATTAAGAACTTGCACTAAACCGCGCAAATTACCGGCTAAAACATTGACCATACCGGAAATGGGTGATTGCAAAGAACCAACCAATTTGGCCAGAAGTTCCGGCTTGCTTGGCAATTTGGCCAAGGAGCCAATGACCACCTTGTCCACCATCTTGCCCTCCAAAATGCCGCCGAGAATTTTCAAGGCCTCATGCTTTTTGGCAAAATCCGCCAACACTTTGGCCGGCGCGACCTCGTCTTCCAACCCAAAAGCCAAAGCGTAAGAACCGTCAACGCTGTCGGGATTAAAATCCACACCGGCGTTTTTCGCGGCCAGCCGAATTAATGTTTTTTTGGCCAGACCATAGGAAACTTTTTGTCCTTGGCAAAGCCGGCGCAATTCAGTGATGTTTTTGACCTTTAAACCCTTAAAATCGGCAAAAACAGCCGATTTCATCTCTTTAAAGAGTTTAGTCAAATCAGCTACGATTTGTGTCTTTTCATCTCGTGTTTTTGGCATAAACAAGTTTGAAATTTCGGCAGGCCTCACAAATTGAAAAATAATTTTTTCAACCTGTTCGGCCTTTGAAATTATAAAAAAACTGTGTTTTACCACAGAATCTACGGTTGGCTTCGACCTTAAAACGCCTTAAACAGGCACTTTTAGCTCAAACCTCGGCAGGCAATTAAGGCCAAATCGGCCACCTGCTGTCTATGGTTAACTATATTATACAGGATATAAAAAATGTGTCAAGCGGATTGTTTCCTTTTCCCCTCATTTCCAAACACCAGCCGACGCTTGGCTCTTTCAGCCGCTTCGGCCTGCGCCCCACCCTTGCGCGTCATTCCATCCAAACTTTTCAATCTGGCATTAGTTGCTTGCTCTTGTTCAAATCTCGCCCTTAACTCCTCCAAAGAAATTGGTCTTCCTTCAGTCATATAATTTCTGTTCCTTTAAATTTCTTTCCCCCTATCGCTTTTTCCACCTCCAATAAATTTGTCCCATCCATTACAATTACTTTTAATTTCATTTTTTCCGCTTCTTTGCTCGCCACCGGATCAAACGGCCAATTGGCGCCCGGACTCCATTTATCGCCCACGATTTTTCTATATCCAGACCAAGAAATTTTTTCCAATTTTTTCGCGTCGGGAAATTTCTTAGGGTCTTTGTCACAAACATAAGCTACATTGGAAAGATTGATTACAAGTTTGGCTCCATATAATTCCGCTAATTTCACCGCGTCATAATCAGTTGACCAGCCGGGTTTCCAGCCCGAACCGACCAAAATCTTTTCTGTCCATTGCAATTTTCGCGTTGGGTCTTTTACCACAATCGGATGCGCCCATTTACGAAAAA
Organism: uncultured Gammaproteobacteria bacterium; assembly: GCA_964365025.1. Classification (GTDB taxonomy): domain Bacteria; phylum Patescibacteriota; class Patescibacteriia; order Magasanikbacterales; family UBA10003; genus UBA10003. The sequence goes on along the minus strand of CAYIOJ010000002.1, from coordinate 22,885 downwards.
TTGTGCGCATGAAATGGGCATTTAACCGCGTGGAATGAATGCCAATCCAATCAATATCTTCCGGAGTCAGTTCGCCGATTTCCCGCGCGATGGCCTGGTAAGACCGCGCGGTTTGCCCACCGCCGCAGACAATAATAAAACGAGTGCCTTTTTTTACAAATTTCAAAATTAAATTCTTAAAGCCCTTGAGAAATTCCAAATTAAATCCGTCTTTTGGAATAATCAAAGAGCCGCCCAAAGATAAAACAACTATCTCATTTTTTAACATATGAAACCTTAAACAATTTTTTAGGTTTATCCAACATTTCTACATGATGGCCCCTCAAGACTCCTGATTCTGTAAACACCGCCCTCTGTTTTACCCAAATATTCTGTAGCTGGTTCACAACCTCCAAATTCAAACTCCTGACACTCTGCTCCAACAAATAATTCTTTATCTTTGCAATCTATAATTAACCCGCCATTCCACCACGGCACACCATTGTCTTTTTCAAACTCATACTCAAGCGAACATCCTTCTGGGACATACAGAGCCTCCATAGACCCATAAAATAAATGATTTAAACCGATAGAGTCGCCTACCTGTATTTGTTCTCGACCATTTAATTTTTTTAATTCGGATTTATTCGTCAACAAACACTTCGTTCCGCCACATTCTTGTGACGATTTACATGGCTTCCCAGCATTTGGAAGAGATGGAAAACAAGCATAACTGCATGTTAAACCGCAACCCGCCACCTTTATTCTACCTCCTTTTAAACGACATGCCACCTCCCTTGGGAGTGCCAATGGCTGTGGTAATTCACTGTAGAATAAACTATATAATGAATTCCTGGCATAATCATCTGGTGGTTGAACAAAATAAAACAAAGCCGTTAACATTATCATGACCAAAACAACAAGTGACGAAATAATTATAACGAAAATGAATAACTTTTTTTTCATAAATTTCAATAATATTTAGTTGCTAACAAACTCTTTTTCCTTTAGTCCCCTTGCAATACCGCGCTTTTTCCTGCGTAATCTCAATGTTTTTCGTCACGCGAAAGCGGCTGGGCGTGCGATAGGCGGTCTTGCCGGGAGTTGATGTTTTGCGAGAATAATTTTTCATAATTTCAAGGGATGAGCCAAGTCAAAAACTTGTTTTTGACTTGCGAAGCCCGACGAAATTTCAAGCTTCGCTTATAATTACTAAAATAATTTTCCGTCCTTTTCTTCTTCCCCGTCTTCATCTTCATCGTTATTTTCAAACTTAATTTTAATTTGTTTCACCTTGGCCTCAATATTGCCCAAATACTTTTTTAACTCGCCCACCAGCTTAATCCCCTCTTCAAATTTTTTCACGCCTTCTTCCAAATCCACATCACCCTTTTCAAACCACTCCACCAGCTTTTGAAGCTCATCGTATGATTTGGCGAAATTTATTTTACCTGATATTTTAGCTGACATAAAGTTATCCACTTGACATTATTTTATTTTTTTGATACTCTATTTATTGATGGTAAGACCTGTTTCTGGAAAGGCCATCCGGCCCTTGAAAGCCCCTTTTGGGGGCTTTTTTGTTTTTGTGATATAATTTCAGTTGGGTGGAGAGTTGAGGGGCGAGTCTGGATGGTTCCAGGAGCAGGCTTACCATCTTGCTTTTAGGGGTTCGATTCCCCCTCGCTCCATCCGTTGAAAAGCCGACCGGTAGCGGTCGGTTATTCAATATTTTTTATTAACACTTGCGCCCAATTTCCCCCTCCCCAATTCTACCACAATTTCCTCCCCGATGGCTACATCCTCGGCGCGGCGAATAATTCCGCGCTCTCCGCGCACAATACTGTAACCGCGCGACAACAGCCGCGCCGGATCCAAATTCACCAGCATTTTTTGAAAATTATCCAACCCCTTGTCATAATTTTCCAGCTGAAAAAAGAAACTTTCAAAACGATGTTTAAAATTTCCAAATAATTCCTGACACTTGATCAATGGCGCGCGCGCTTGATGCTCAATCAAAGAAAAAATTCTATCCACCTCGTGGCTGACATTACTGATTTTATAATTCAAATTGCTCTCCATTTGTTCAATGATGAAACTCAGCTCACCCAAAATTTCCGCGCGGTTGGGCACGACACGCTCGGCGGCATTAGACGGCGTGGAGGCGCGGACATCAGCCGCAAATTCGGCCAAACATTCATCGCGTTCGTGTCCAATGCCGCAAATCACCGGCACCTTGGAGCCGTATACTGCCCGCGCCGTCTCTTCACTGTTGAACGCTTGCAAATCCTCCATTGACCCGCCACCGCGCGTCAAAACGCAAACATCATAATCATCCGCGTGATTATTAAGCCATTTAAAAGCGTTGACAATTTCTCCAATCGCCGAAACTCCCTGCACTGTCACCGGAATCAAATCCACCTCCACGCTACCCCAGCGATTATTCAAAATTTTTAAAAAATCAGTGTAAGCCGCGGCTCCGGGCGAGGTAATCAAAGCGATTCTCGTTGGAAAACGCGGAATCGGCCGCTTGCGCTCCGAAGCGAACAATCCTTCGGCCGTTAATTTTTTTTTTAACAAATCATACGCTTTTTTCAAAGTTCCCTCGCCCAACAGCTCCACTTTATTCACGGTCAAAGAAAACTTGCCAGATTTTTGATAAATTTTCGGATAGCCAAACACGCGCACTTTCATTCCGTCTTCCAATGGCGTTTTTAAATTCCACATGGTCATAAAACAAGTGACCGCGCCGGACTCGTCTTTCAGATCAAACCAAATCCACTTGCCCTGCGAAATTTTAAAATCCGCCACCTCTCCCTCCACGGCTAAATCATTATATGGCGCTATAGAGGCCAAAGCGTCATTGAGAAATTGAATAAATTCGGAAACGGAAAAAATGGTCATTTGATTATTATTTTAGTCCCTTTGTCCGCCCACTGATACAGTCCTTCCATATTGGCATAGGACACATTCACGCAACCGTGGCTCATGGGCCGGCCGAATTTGTTGTGCCAATACGCGCCGTGAATGTAATAATTAAATCCTTTGCCTTTCTTAAACATCAAATTCCATTTGGTATTGGGATAGCTATACCCGGGGCCACCATAATTTACCAATGGCTTTTTGGCTAACACTGTGAATTCACCCTTGGGGGTGGACATTTTGGGCACGCCGCTGGATATTAAAAAACTTCCCAATTCCACATGACCTAAAAAATAGCTCAAGCGTTGGGCGGACAAATCCACGCTGATTTTTTTGGGCAATTTAATTGGCGCCGGATCAACCGGACTATAGCTATTTTTCACCTCCAAACCATCGGGGTAGCCATCACCGTCTGAATCAATGTTGGCGGGGTCAGAGCCAAAAGCCAATTCTAACGCGTCAGTCAGGCCGTCGTTGTCAGAGTCTATTGGATTGGTGTCAGCGGCGGCGCGAACCGGAGAGACGAGGAGAAATATAAACAAAAAAGCAATAAGATAGCGCATGAATACATTATAGCAAAATTTGAAAAAATAAAAAACGCCAAATCCGGTGTTATTACCAGAAATGGCGTATCTTCTATCGTACAGGGCGAACTTGTGTGGAGCGTGTGGCCGAGCCATCATTTTCTTTGACCAGATAGCTTGACCCAACTAGCATCACGGTCTGGCCGTGCGTTCTCCTCAGATAAAGCACTTCCTGATTGGGTGTTCTGGAACCAAGCAGGATGACACCGTGTTCTTCTAGATATGGCTTGCACTGAATTGCCACATGCAACCCCTCAAATTTAGTTAGTCCAGTTTCTAAACAGGAGGCATGTGTCTTCCAGCATTCGTCGGCAGAATGTCCTAAGTTCCTTTCTCCCAATTGAGCAAAAACTACATAACGGGCAAGCTGCAATTGCGTCTCCGAATCTACGGGCGCTTCTACTCCGTCCGTCCAATCTAGCAAAGAGACTTGTCTGCTTTCGCAACCACCTAGGCGCAACAATTCTAAAATCCCTATGGTACGATCCACCAACAAGATACGGCCAAAGCCGTTTTGCTCCTGAAATATGGGTGAAAGAACTTCCGTTGGCCAAAGACGGCGATAATCTTTCTCGACCATGCCACGGCCAAAATCGGTGAAACGGTGATAGCCGGCGGCGATGATTGTATCTATACAAGAGCCAAGTTGTAGAACACCGGATTCCTCTCGAGCTGTTCCCGTTGCCATGATTTTTCCTCCATTAGTTGTTGGGTTGTCTATTTATATCTTAAAGTATATTATTGATAAAGTCAATGTAATGTATAAGGTTGTCCATTTCTATTCTATATTTTCTCCATCACTTTTCATTTCCACATCTCCCAACTCATCCGTGCGATAAATTTTCACCCCATACCGCTCCAAGCGACGAAGGGTGCGCAGATGCGGATGGCCAAAATCATTGCCTGTGCCGGAGGAAATCACGGCCATTTTCGGTTGAACAGCGGCCAAAAATTTATCGCCGGTGGAAGAATGCGAGCCGTGATGCGCCACTTTCAAAACATCCGCGCGTAAATCCGCTTGAGTTTTTAACAATTCTTTCTCCACCGGCGTTTCCGCGTCGCCGGTGAATAAAAATTTCGTCTTCCCATAAATTAACTTAAAAAGAATGGAAACATTATTCAAATTGTTATTTTTCCCATATTTTGATTCTTCCTGGCCTTTTATTTCTATTTCAGATAAATCCTTGTTCGGATACAAAAAATCCAATTTCACTCTGCTGTCCAATTCCAAAACTTGCGGCTTATCAATAATTTTCATCACAATATTTTCCTCTTTTATCAACTTCAGCCACTCCATAAACGCGTAAGTGGTATGCGCTACGCCGGAATAATATATTTCGCCGACATCGTATTTTTTTAAAACCGAAACCAAACCATCCAGATGGTCGGCGTGCGGATGGGTCAAAATCATATAATCAATTTTCTTCTGATTCAACGGCAAATATTTTCCCAATTTAGAGAGCACTTTGTCGTCCGGCCCGCCGTCCACTAAAATTGTTTTATCTTGCGGCGTGATTATCAAAGTCGAATCGCCCTGCCCGACAGCAAAAAAAATCACCCGCAACGAGGAGGTGGCGATTTCCGATGAGCTAAAAATCGGATTAGCAGAAATTTTTACCGGTTGGCGATAAAAAATCAGGCCGATGACAGAGACAGCCGCGACAACAATGAAAAAAATGATTTTTTTCATAAACGCTAATCCATGATGCGCCTGTATCTCCACCCTATCCAAATCAAAATCGCGTACGCCGAACCCATCACCCACCACGGCATTGCCGGCACGGCCACTGCCGCCCAGTTCCAACCGGAAAAATACTCCACTACTTTAATAATATAGGTGAGCGGCAGCCAAACCACCGAACCCCACACCTGCCCCAAGGGAAAATACAGCAATCCCAAAATCATGGCGCCAAAACCCAAAGCCATGGTGTAAGGAATGGCCGGCAAAATCAATAAATTCACCATTGGCGCGACCAAAGAAAAATTACCGAAAGAATAGGCAATCAACGGCGCGGTAGCTAAAATGGCGCTCAAAGTGGTAAGTAACGATTCTTTAATACCAAAAATCTTTGGCCAGCGGCGCGCGTAATTTTCTAAAATTGGAGATAAATACAAAATTCCCAGAGTGGAGGCAAAAGACAGTTGAAATCCGGCGTCAAAAAATATCAATCGCGGATTAAATAACAACATTAAAAAAGCGGTAAAAATTAACACCCGGCCCGCCTGGCTCAACCGGCCGACCTGCCGCGCCCACAAAACAATAATGCCCATGAGACCGGCGCGCACCACCGAAGCGCTCGCTCCGGTCAATAAAACGAAAACTATAATCAAAGTAGCCGAAGCCCAAAAAGCGCGCCGGCGTGACACACTTAAACCCTGCAAAATAGCGAGAATGGCCGCGGCAATGATAGTTATATTGTAGCCGGAAATGGCCACAATATGCGCCGTGCCGGTGCGACTGAAAGCCATTTTCAAATCAGCTGGAATGGACTGGCGCGCGCCATAAAGCAAACCGCCCAAAAAAGACGCTTGCGGCTCCGGCAAAATTTTATTGACTCCTTCAACTAAAACATTTTTAAACTCTAAAATTTTTCCATAAATCCAGTTGCCCTGTCCGGGCGCGACTTCTTTGATTCTCGCGTTCAAACACACGCTCCAGACGCCTTGCCGCGCCAAATAGGCCGGATAAGAAAATCTTCGCTCATGCTCTTCGCTGTCCAAGGGCTTGGCCAAATTGCAATTTAATTTTAAAAAATCGCCGTAATGATATTCCGGATAACGGTCTAAATACATTATTGCTCGGCCGTTGACGGCACGCGACTCATCATCGCTGGTAATAACTTTCAATTTTTTCGCCCTTAAAATTATTTTCTGTTTTCCATCAAAAACCGGCTCGCCGGAGACAACGCCCTCCATGGCCACCCAGCGGTCGTGATAAAAAATCAAATCGGACGACGCCGACGGCGGTTCGGTTATGGCAAAACGTAAAAAAGCCAAAAATAAAAAAAAGGCGCCGAAAGATAACAGTCGCCATTCTTTTTTCGGCCAAACCACTGCCACAGCCGCTACCAATAAAATTAAAACAACAACCAGCTGATTCAGATTAACGCGGCCAATTTTTAAAAGTGGCGAAGCGACCGCGCCGATAATAAAACTGCTCAAAACAAAAATAAAAACACCTGATTTGGATTGGGCAAGTTTGTGCAAGAACATTTTCAAATTACGATATTCACCAACTTCTCCTTTACGTAAATCACTTTTTTAAGCTTGTGGCCGGAGAGCCACTTTTGCACCGTAGGACTCGCGAGGGCGCTGTCTTTAGCTACCTCTTCGGTCAATTCAGCGGCTGAAATTACAAACTGATCGCGCAATTTGCCATTGATTTGCACCACGATAATTTTTGTCTGATCTTTGGCCTTTGCCGCGTCAAACTTGGGCCAGGGCGTAAAGATAATGGATTTTTTTTCACCCAACGCCTGCCATAATTCCTCGCACAAATGCGGAGCAAATGGTGAGAGCATCTGCAATAAAATTTTATAATCCCCCACCGTCACTTTGGCCAAATCAGCCATGGCATTAGTTAAAATCATCAGGGCGGAAATAGCGGTATTAAAACGCATGGCGTCAATGTCAGCGGTAACTTTTTTAATTGTCCGATGAAGCAATGATTCAACCGGCGATTCATCGTCACCCAATTTATCCGTGAGGGTCCACACTCTGTCCAAAAACCGCCGCACGCCCACGAGCCCTTGCGTGCTCCAAGCGCAGGGCTGATCAAACGGCCCCATAAACATTTCGTACACGCGCATGGCATCAGCTCCAAAATTTAAAATAATGTCATCGGGATTTATGACATTACCCCAACGTTTGCTCATTTTGCGGCCGTCTTCAGCCAAAATCAAACCAACATGCTGCATTTTAGTAAATGGTTCCTCCGCGCTCACCGCGCCGATATCATACAAAAATTTATGCCAAAAACGCGCGTAAATCAAATGCCGCGTGGCGTGTTCGGCGCCGCCGACATATATATCCACCGGCGACCAATATTTTTCTTTTTCCTTATCAACCAAAGATCTGTTATTATGCGCGTCAATGTAACGCAGATAATACCAGCAAGAACCGGCCCACTGCGGCATAGTATTGGTTTCGCGCTTGGCCGGGCCGGCACAGACAGGACATTTGGTATTAACCCATTTGTCAATTTTAGCCAAAGGTGATTCTCCCGTGCCCGTAGGTTCATATCTGTCAACTTTAGGCAATTCCACCGGCAAATCTTTTTCCGGCACGGCCACACAGCCCTGCCCGCCGGATAGGCGGGCGCATTTTTCGCAATGAACCAAGGGGATTGGTTCGCCCCAATATCTTTGCCGAGAAAAAACCCAATCGCGGATTTTGTAATTTATCACACGCCTACCCCACCTTTTTTCTTCTAATACATCCATAATTTTTACAGTAGCATCATGAATATCCAAACCGTCCAAGAAACCTGAATTTATCATAATCCCTTCGTGTTCTTGCACTTGATCAACTGAAGTAATTTCTGATGTATCACCATCTTTGGCAACCACCACTCTTTTCACAGGCAAACCAAACTGCTTCGCAAATTCAAAATCTCTTTTATCGTGACCGGGTACACCCACTACCGCGCCCGTACCTACATTGCCAAGCACATAATCCGCTATCCAAATCGGCATCCTATACTCATTCAAATTATTAATACAATAAGCTCCGGTAAAAGCTCCTGTTTTTTCTCGCCCTTCGGCAATTCGATCTTTTTCCTCTTTATTTTTTGTTTCATTGATATAGCTAATAACATTTTTTTTATTTTCCTCTATCGTGATTTTTAACGCCAGCAGGTGCTCTGGTCCAAGCACCACGAAAGTAGCGCCAAAATTGGTATCAGGACGAGTAGTAAAACACACTACTTTATCATCACTATTTTCTACTTTATATTCTACATTTATACCCTCTTTGCGTCCGATCCACTCTCTCTGCATTTCTTTAATTGATTCTTCCCACTCTGGCAATTTTTCCAAATCATTGAGCAGGCGTTCGGCATAGTCGGTAATTTTCAAAACCCATTGCCGCATTGGTTTGCGTTCAATAACTGTGCCACATCGTTCGCACTTGCCATCTTCCAAATCCTCGTTCGCCAGCCCTGTTTGGCAAGACGGACACCAATTGATCGGTTCGTTTGATTCATAGGCCAATCCGCGTTTGAACATTTGCAAAAACGCCCACTGCGTCCATTTATAATATGCCGGGTCGGTGGTATTGATTTCTCTGTCCCAATCATAGGTAAACCCCAGTTGTTCCAGTTGCCTTTTGAAAGTGGCGATATTGCGCTCCACTGCCTCCCGCGGATGCACATGATTTTTCAACGCGTAATTTTCCGCGGGCAGGCCAAACGCGTCCCAGCCCATAGGATGCAAAACATTAAATCCTTGCGCCATTTTCATTCTGGAAATTACATCTGTCGCAATATATCCTTTGGGGTGCCCCACATGCAGGCCCACGCCTGAAGGATAAGGAAACATGTCCAAAATGTATTTTTTGGGTTTGCTAAAATCATCTTTTACGCGAAAAACTTTTTCGTTCTCCCAGTACTTTTGCCACTTTTTTTCAATTTTAGCCGGATTATACTTATCCATATTTATGCTATATATTTTAACAAATAAGGGCGCGTATGGCAATACGCGCCTTTTACTAACTAATCACATATACCCTTACCCTACCTCCACACCTTTTTCGCCTCATCATAAAGCGAACTGTCGCCTTTTTTGTCTTTCAGCCAATACCAATACTCCACACCCCACAAATACGACTCGGCAAAGCCGGTGCGACGGGCAAAAGCCACTGCTTCTTGAAATTTCTGCGCGTCCATGGAATGGCGCTGTTCTGCCAAAGTAATTTTACTAATATCTTCGCGCAACCACGGCTCGGCTTGCAATTCCGCGATGATCGCGCCTCCGGGATAAATTCCCAATAATTTGGCTTTCCAATAATAAAACCCGGGCGGAATCAGATATTTATAATTCCAATAGCCAACATATTTGTTCCATACCACGCGATACAGCGTGGCGCCAAAAAAATCACCTATTTTGCTTGCCGGCCGCCACCAACCCAACTCCCCGCTGTCCGTAACCAAAACCGGCCGAAAATCCATTGATTTAACCAAAGCAATTTCTTTTTTCACAAATTCCTTATCCGCCTGACCGCATTTGCCAAACCAATTTACCAATGGCTCATTATCCACCTGCCACATTATGATATTGCTCTGCTTTTTGTAATGTTTAACCACTGCCTGCAACATTTCAATCACCTGCGCTTGTTTTTTATCCGGCGACAAATCTTTGGCCCAATCCGGCGTGTGGCATTCCGGCCAATGCGGCAACCGTTCACCAATTACCATTATAATTCTGGCGTTTCTTTTCTTGGCCTCATTCACTTGCCAATCCAAATCGCTAAAATCAAACTTGTCCGATTCTTTTTCAATTTTTGGCCAATAAGCCAATAAGCGCAAATTCCGCACTTTCAAATTATCCAAAATGTCTAAATATGTTTTTTTCCAATCCAACCCCAGATATTCGGCTTGCGATTGGCTAAAAGTCACGCCGAAGGTCATCTGACGACTGTTGGAATAATCGCGCGTCCAGAAAAAAACTAAAAATACCACCAGAAGAATTGAAAAAGATACTAAAATTTTCTTCATACTAATAGATACAACCCAGCGCCGATCAAAACAATCGCGCTAATTTTTTGTACCAGAATCATACCGCGCAATTTTTCTTCCAATATCCGCGGCCGCCAACGCGCCAAAATCAAAACCATTATCAACAAAAATACATATTGCAGACCCTGCAGAGCATTAACAATCGTCACGCTGGAAAGTGAAATCGCGTAATTAATCAAAAGAAAACTCACGGCGCCGGCGGCTTGGCCAAACAAAAACAACGGACCGGCTTTTTGAACTGTTTTTTCACTCGGATGAAAAACATCGCGTCGATTAGCGGCTTTATACAACAAAAACAGACCGCCAATGAAAGTGGTAATGCGCAGCCAGACAAAAGCATTGGTAAAAGAAATATTATTGTAGGCCAATTTTGTCAGAGTATAGGAAATGCCGAACATCAAAGCGGAAATCCCAGCGTACCAAAATCCGCGCGCCAAATTTTTCTTGCCGTCTCGGCCCAGAGAAATGAAAATAGTGCCGATGATAATCAAAACAAAAGCGAAAAGTTGCCGACCAGCCAACCGTTCGCCCAATAAAAAAAAAGAAAACAAAAAAACAAAAATCGGCGATAGGCCGCCAATAAACGGCGTAATGCGCGAACTTTCATTCACTGCCAACCCTTTGAATAAATGTAAAAGCGCGCAAGTAAAAGTGACGCCGGCCACAAAAACAATACCGAAATTATACCAGCCAATCCAGCCAAAACCCCAAGGAATTAAAATCAACCCCAAAAGTCCCAAAACGCTGATGTAAAACGCGTACACGGCCGGATTGGAAATTTTTTTGGAAATCAAAAATTTATCCACCACTGCCGCGATGGCGTTTAAAAAATACGCAACGGCTGTAATTAAGAGCCACATTATACTATTGCCAATTTTAATTTCACCTCTTTAACATCTTTTTCTGTTTTTTCAACGCGTTTTTCCAGTTTATCAACTCTTGCGGAACCGAACACTCTTTCTTCGTCCAGACGTCTTAAAATAATCGTCTGTTTATCCAAAACAGTCAAAATGTCGTCCCGGTGCTTAGCCATTTTGTCCTCTAATTCCACTTTTAAATCTAATAGATACTGCTTTGAAGCAAAAAATTCTATCATTTGTTTCTCCTCCATAGATTTTAATTAAAAATAACCTGCCTAAATTATACCACGCCAGCTTCAACCGCGCAAAAATTAAATCAATCCTCTTCCTTTCAGGGCATCGCCCAAACGTCGCAAGGCCACGATAAAAGCGGCCGCGCGCATAGTCGTTTGATACTTTTCGCGCGCCTGCCAGACCGCGCTTAAAGCCGCGGCCAATTTGCTCTTCATCCTGCTCAAAACTTCTTCTTCTTTCCAAGAATACCCGTAAAGATTTTGCACCCATTCCAAATAGCTTCCAATTACGCCGCCGGAATTGGCGAGAACGTCCGGAATCACCAAAACATTTTTTTTCGCGAGTTTGATATCGGCATCTGAATCTATTGGGCCATTGGCTAATTCCAAAATAATCGGGGCTTTGATATGATTGGCGTTTTTAACCGTGATTTGATTTTCCAACGCCGCGGGCACGAGTACGTCGCAGGGCAACTCCAACAATTTGGCATTGCTCACCGCCTGATAATTTTTGCAATCGCACACCGAACCCGAACAATAACAACCTGCCAAAAGACCCTTGCTCTTTTTTGTTTCCATCAAATGATCAATATCCATGCCTAATCCGCGTTTGTCAAAAAGTCCACCCTGGGAATCAGACACTCCTACAATTTTCATACCGGCCGCCTGCGCGGCCTTGGCAAACCAATAACCCACATTGCCGACTCCCTGTATCACCACTTTCATTTTTTTCGGGTCTTTTTTCATGTTTGCCAAAATCTCATTCAGTACGAAAAATCCGCCGGTGCCCGTAGCCACCTCGCGCCCTTCCGAACCGCCAATGGCAATTGGCTTGCCGGTCACCACCGCCGACTTATACTCACCCACCAAATTGCCAAATTCGTCCGCAATCCAACCCATAATTTTCGCATTGGTGTTCACATCCGGCGCCGGAATATCCTGTTTTGGTCCGATAGCCCAACGCAAAGCGCGAGTGTAATTGCGGGTCAAATGTTCCAGCTCGTGCTCGGATAATTTTTTCGGATCAAGCTTGATGCCGCCTTTGGCTCCGCCGTAAGGAATGTCCGCCACCGCGCATTTGATGGTCATCCAAAAAGCCAAGGCCTTTACTTCATCCAGAGTGGCGTCGGGATGGTAACGGATGCCGCCCTTGTACGGCCCGCGCGCATTGTTATACTGCACCCGATAGGCCTCAAAAGCCTCCACCGTGCCATCGTCTTTTTTCAAAGGCAGGGACAATTCAATCATGCGTTGCGGTTTTTTTAAAACCTCCAAAACAGACGGATCCAACCGCATGACTTCGGCCGCGATTTTTAACTGATTAAGAGCTGATTTAAAGACGGACATAAAAATTTATTTTAATAATTCCAATAATTTTTCTTTAGCTTGTGCTCCCATCACCCGCTCTGTTTCTTTGCCATTTTTGAAAATGATAAATGTGGGGATGCTCATTACTTCATATTCCTGCGCCAAATCGTTATTTTCGTCAACATTGATCTTGGCCACTTTAAAATGACCGCCCTCTTCTTTAGCCAATTCTTCCACGATGGGCATCATCATCTTGCACGGCCCGCACCAAACCGCAAAAAAATCCACGAGCACCGGCACCGCGCTCTCCAAAACCTCCTTTTTAAAATTGTCTTTATTAAGTTCTAACATAAAATTAAATTTCTCAATATATTATAACCCCATTATAATATATTGAACATAACTGTACAATGGAGATATAATTTTTAAAACCCCAACTTCCTTTCTTTAATTTCTTCGCGATATAATTCAATTTTATCTCCCACCTCCACCGCGTCTTTGGTTTGCAATTTCAAACCGCATTCCTGTCCTGCCAAAGCGTCTTTAACTTTCTGCCGACCGGCTTGCAACTCCACCACCTCACCCGAACCAACTTGCTCGCCATTGCGCATTATTCGCGCTTTCACATTATTTTCCGCTCGGCCTTCAGACACTCGTCCGCCCACGATTTGATATTTTTTCTCCGTTCTGAAAATCGCCAGCACCTCAATCTTGCCCAGCTCTTCCCTCAATACCTCCGGCGGCAAAAGTTTTTCCAATTCTTTTTTCACATCGCCAAGCAAATCGTAAATAATTTTGTAATGTTTGATAACTACGCCCTTCTGCTTGGCTAACAATTCGGCTTTTGGCGCGATTGGCACATGAAACCCAAGAATGTGCGCGCTGGTCGCGGCCGCGCGTAAAATCTCGGCGTCAGTCACCGAACCCAAGCCCTTGGACATCACCTCCACCCCCACCTCCGGATGAATCATCCTCTCCAGCGCTCCCAAAATCGCCTCCAAAGACCCCAACACATCAGCGCGAATAATTATTGAATATTTTTTCTTAGCCACGGCCTCTTCACCCGCCGCCACCTGAATCGGCTGGGTAATCACTGATTTTTCCTGCACCAGATATGATGGTTTTAATTTTTTCTCCAAACCCTTGACTGATTCCGGCACCTCTAAAATATCCCCGACTGCCGGCGCCACTTTAAAGCCCAGAATCTGCACAGGCATTGATGGCGGAGCCAGTTTCACAAACTCGCCTTTCCAATTTTTCAAAGCCTTGACGCGGCCATACAAAGCGAAATTAATGGCCAAATTTTCGCCCACGCGCAAAGTTCCGGACTGCACCAGAAGCGTGGCCACCGGCCCGGCTTGCGGGTCAATGTGCGATTCCACAATCGTGCCGACCGCTCGACGATTGGGATTGGACACAATTTTTTCTTTATCAATATCAGCCAGCAACAGCACCATTTCCAACAATTTATCAATATGCATTCCTGCTTTGGCGGAAATCGGCACAATCACGGTTTTGCCGCCCCATTCTTCGGCCTGCAGTCCAATTTCCGACAATTGCGATTTGACTCGGTCAACATCCGCTTCGGGTTTATCAATTTTATTCAACGCCACCAAAAACGGCAACTTGGCCGCTTCAATAATTTTCACGGCTTCTTTGGTCTGGGGCTGGACACCGTCATCAGCCGCCACCACCAGAATAGCAATGTCGGCCACCTTAGCTCCGCGCGAACGCATCACAGTAAAGGCCTCATGGCCCGGGGTGTCAATAAAGGTGAGCGAACGATTTTCAATTTTGTCTTGCGTTTCATTTTTAAAAGGCACCATTACCTGATACGCGCCAATATGCTGGGTAATGCCGCCGGCCTCGCCACCCATCACATTGGTTTTGCGAATGGCGTCCAACAGCCGCGTCTTGCCGTGGTCAACATGACCCATGACCACCACCACGGGCGGTCGCGGCTCCAAATTTTTTTTATCCTCGCTGTCTAAAATATCTTTTAATCTGTCCAACGAAGTATTGTCAATTTCCTCATCTTTTTTTTCCGCCTCGGGTTCAATTTTCACGCCCAAATCCCCGCCGATAATGTTGGCGGTTTCATAATCAATGCGTTCGTTGAGCGATGCCAAAATGCCGTTTTTGAGCAATTCGCGGATGACTGTGGTGACCGGCAAATTTAATCTGCTGGCAAAATCGCGCACGGTAATGGCCGGCGGCACCGGTACCACTTTTTTCTCCGCCTCTGCTCCGGCGGCCTGCGCTTTGAGAATTTCGTTGGCGTTTAAAGAATACTTGGCTTTTTGTTCATCTTGCCATTTCCGATACAGCGGCGGCCAAGCCGCGATGATTTTATAGGCTACTCGATCATCAACTTTCACGGCTTTGCGGCCAATATCAAAACCAAACTGCGGCAATAAATGATACAGTTCGGTGGTGGTGGTACTAAGTTGTCTGGCTAGCTCGGATACATTCATAATCAATATCTAAATCATACTCTTTCATGGCTTTAGAGTCAAATTATTACACACTATTGATTTATTTCAAGAAATATAATAATATATCAAACAAGGGAGGGAAACATGTTCCAGTGTAACAAACAGATAAGATGCTCTTGGCTTACATGAAATGTGATAGCGCGGGACATCGTCCTTTTAGCCGCTGGTTTATTGCGGCTCATCTCCGCGAATGTGACGGTTGCGCTCAACGCCACATCAGGGTTGCGGAAAATAGGACCGAGCCAACCCCTTGGACTGTTTGGACTAATCGTCCCGTCCACACAGAAACGATAACAACAGGGACACAATCAGGAGGCACCTCATGTTTTACGCGAGAGACTTCAGGATTGGCGACATCGTAGTTGTTGTCAATGACATCCAATTGCCAGACGGTTCGCAGATTGCCATTAATACAAAGGCGGAAGTAATCGTGGTAGAACCGCATCGTGTGGACTTACAAATAAAATGCATTGACCAGCCGCCTGAAGGTTCACAACCAACATCCTTACTCACCGGAGAGACCTTCTCCCTCTTTGACGCGTTGGGACCGCATACCAACCGCCCCCTGTTAGTGACACATCTAGAAATCACCTTCCGAAAGAATGGCGATAGTGGCGGTGACTATGTCATCGAGGGTCCCGTGTACCCCCCTGTTCCGCTAGAACATTTCAAGACCGTCTCGGGGAAACCCCACATTTGGGATTCAGCTGATTGCGGCGTTGATGCCTTGGCCGCTTACGGCCGGAGAATCGCAAACAAGCCACCACCAGACAAAACCTAACCAAGGGGAAAACAACTTCGCGAAACTCATCTTTTGCGCCGCTAGCTACACAGCTGGCGGTATTTTTTACCTCAAATCGTCATTCGGCCCTAATTTTGACAAAATTTTTAATCTATGCTATGATATATTCATACTTAATTATTAATTAAATCCTACCGGATTTTGGAAGTCAAAGGGTTGAAGCAAGGCAAAAAAGTGATTTTTCAGTCAAAAAATATCTACATGCACTCATTTTCTGAAAAAAAGAACCCCGGGTATGTTATCTGCGCTCGCTCGAAAAAGAAAGTTTTACTTTCTTTTCTCTCGCTTCGCTTGATAATAACCACTCTACATTCTCGCCTGAATACAGGCAAATTTTTGCTTTCTGTCAACCTCTTCTAAACTTCCGGCGGGTTAGAACGAGGTATGAACACAATTTTGCTTTTCCTCTTTGTTTTAAGCGGAGGACTCGGTCTTTTAATTGGCTATTTTTTGCGTCAGCGCATCGCCCGCTCGCGCGCTGATTCGGTAGAAACAAAGGCGGAAAAACTGATTAACGAAACCAAGGCCAAACAGCAAGAAATGCTGCTCCGCGCGCGCGAAAAGGCCATGCAAATTATTGACGAGGCGAAAAAAGAAGAAGAAACGCGCCGTCAAGAATTGCGCCTGATCCAGCAACGATTGGAAAAACGAGAATCAATGTTTGACCAGAAACTTTTGGAATTGCAGGACAAACAGCAAAAACTGCAAGAACGGGTGGACAAAGTCAATGAAATAAAAGCCGAAGTGGAAAAATTGCGCGACGAAGCCATTTTAAAATTACAAGCTGTGGCCGCTCTCACCCAGGAACAGGCGCGCGAAGAATTATTAAAACAAGTGGAGCAAAAAATCAAAGATGATTTAATGGGCCGCGTCTATAAACTGGAACAGGAATCCACCGAGGTGTTTGAACAAAAAGCCAAAGAAATTATTATCACCTCAATTCAACGCTACGCCGCTTCACACGCTGCCGAAACCACCAGCTCGGTGGTGGATTTGCCAAATGAAGAAATGAAAGGCCGCATTATCGGCAAAGAAGGCCGCAACATTAAAACCATTGAAAAACTCACGGGTTGCGAATTGATTGTGGATGATACTCCGCAAGCCATTACCGTGTCCGGATTTTCACCAATCCGCCGACAAGTGGCCAAACTGGCTTTGGATAAATTGATTGCCGACGGCCGCATTCAACCGGCGCGCATTGAAGAATATGTGGAAGCGGCCAAAATTGAGCTGTCCACCGACATTAAAAAAACCGGCGAAGAAGCAGTGTACCAGCTTGGTTTTACCGGACTGGATCCTAAAATGATCTCCATTATCGGCCGCTTGAAATATCGCACGAGCTACGGGCAAAACATTCTGAATCATTCCACCGAAGTGGCCTATATTTCCGCCATGATGGCTGAAGAATTGGGCGTGAATCCTGTATTGGCTAAAAAAGCCGGATTTTTCCATGACATTGGCAAGGCCATTGACCATGAAACACAAGGCGGACATCCGGAAATTGGACATCAGATTTTGAAAAAATTTAATTTTGACGAAGAAATCGCTTACGCGGCGCTGGCTCATCATGAAGACAAACCCACCACTTTGATTGCCTGCATTGTAAAAGCGGCGGACGCCATTTCCGGCGCGCGACGCGGGGCCCGCAAAGACTCTTATGAACAATTTGTGCATCGTTTGGAAGAACTGGAAAATGTGGCTAACTCTTTTCCGGGCATTGAAAAGGTTTATGCCATTCAAGCCGGACGCGAGGTACGCGTGTTTGTAAAGCCGGAAGAAATTGATGATTTAAACGCCTACAACTTGGCGCGCAACATCGCGCAAAAAGTTGAACAAGAATTGCAATACCCTGGTGAAATTAGAATTACTGTCATCAGGGAAAAAAGGGTGATTGAGTACGCGAAATAATGTCATTGCGAGGCCAAAGGCCGAAGCAATCTCGTGAAGTTAATAAGATTGCTTCGCTCCGCTCGCAATGACATAACATGTATATGCTCAAATTCCTAATTTTCGGCGACATTGTCGGCCGCACCGGCCGCGAGGCCTTGCAGAAAATTTTGCCGTCGCTGAAAAAACAATATCGGCCTGATTTGATAATTGCCAACGCGGAAAACGCGGCGCACGGTTCGGGCGTGACGCCCAAAACTTTGCGTGAAATGCAAATGGCCGGCGTGGATTTTTTCACCAATGGCGATCATTGTTTTGACAAACCGGAAGTGGAAAAAATTCTCACAGAAGCCGACTCCACTCTTTTGCGGCCAGCAAATATGGTCGGCCAGCCTGGAGCGGGTGAAAAATTGCTAACTCTTGCCACAAAAAAGGTTCTTGTGGTAAACTTATTGGGTCGGGTTTTTATTGAGGATAATTTAGAAAAGAAAGGCGAAGAAAAACAAAGGAAAATTAAACTCTCCAATCCTTTTACGACAATGGAAGAAATCCTGCAAAAATACGCCGCGGAAAAAGTTGACGCGATTTTGCTGGATTTTCACACTGAAGCAACATCAGAACAAATTGCCATGGGCTATTTTCTAGACGGCCGTGTCTCGGCTGTCTGGGGCACCCACACGCATGTGCCGACTGCCGACGCCCGCGTCTTGCCCAACGGCACCGGTTTTATCACCGACATCGGCATGACCGGCGCCAAAAACACAGTCATTGGCGTGGCCAAAGAAAATGTGATTGAAAGGTTTGTCAAAGAAAATGATGCCAAATTTGAATGGCCGGAAACAGAAACCGCCACGGTGAACGCGCTGTATGCGGAAGTTGACCCCAAAACGAAAAAGACGAAAAAAATTAAATTAATTCAAAAGGAGATTAAACTATAATTTTAATTGTCATGCCGAACTTGATTCGGCATCCAGAGGGGAGGTGTACTATGAATAAAGTTGCGTTAGCCGAGATTATCGCGGAAAAATGCAATGTTTCTAAAAAACAGGCGGAAGAAATGTTGAAGTGCTATACTGACACTGTCACTGCCACTTTGAAAGCCGCTGGAGAGGTCACCATTGCCGGCTTTGGCACATTTTCAGCCAAGAAACGCGCCGGACGCGTGGGCGTGAATCCGCAGAGGCCAACAGAGAAAATCCAGATCCCGCCGGTTACCGTGCCGAAATTTAAAGCCGGTAAAACATTGAAAGACGCGCTGAAAAAATAATTTTAATATCAAACTCCCCCGCGTAAAGCGGAGGAGTTTTGTATTTATTCTTTCTCACAACAAACTTGATGTTGCATATTCCAAATCAAATACCGCACCGCCGAACTTTCTAAAGCGGTTGATTGACTGGATAGAAGTTTCTTAATCCGCCTGGCAAAGCATTGTTTAGAATTTTTATGCGCTGTTAGGTCTGGTAACAAGTAAACTATGCTTCATACAGTATCCCTTCTTTGAGACCACGCAAAAAATTCATCTCCACTTCAACTATTTTTTGGCCGATGTCATCACCTTTTTCCACATGAGCAATCATTTCGTTTTTACTAAAATCACCCTGCGAGCCAATTGACATGCCGGTGTCTTCCGGCAGGGTTTTAAGTCGTTCAATAACTAATTGCTTTATTTCTTCTTCGGATACCATACTAAATAATTTTAAAATCAGATAACTTATCTAAAATCATATTACCTAATGAGGTATCATTATCCACTTCTAAAAAAGCCACTTGCCAAGTAATCGGCCCTTTCCCCGGAATTACCAAAATAACTTCCTCTCTCAAATTGATTGGAAGATTTGCAAAAACCTTGTAGAATTGTTGTTTTTGTTGCTCTTTATTCATACTCATATCATACTATACAAACAACAAAATTTCAATATTTTTCCGCTATTGGAATTAAAAAACGGCGACAATTCGCCGAAAAACCCGTGGGCGGCGTTACACGCCGCCAACCAATTGTTTACCGAAAATTCGCAAAGTTTTTTTCTGGTATCGTTTTACAACGAAATACGAACCTATTTTGAAAATTATTATTAGGGATTTATGGTGTAGGGGCTGACCGCCCCTACAACCCCGCAAATTCGGGCGGGCAAAAAGCCTGCCTGCCGGCAGGCAGGTCGGGCTTCGACAAAAAGAAAATAAATTTTCTTTTTGTACTCACCCCTAGCAATTATAGCATACTATGGCCATCAAATACCAATCGCAACTTGTCTTTTTTAAATTCATTGGCGACTTGCTTGCGATTAGCTATACATGAATGCTAAATTTGACTTCACCGACATTTATATCTATGATGTCCATATTACCTAGTGAGGAATGAGTCTATATTTCGTAAAAACATGGCGACCGGCAAGACGCGAATGTTGCCCTCCCAGCCATCACGATCCCCACCGGTTAAAAAATAAGCATGCGCTGTCGGATATTCACTAAGAAATGCCCGGAGTCCTTTGAGCATAGAATCGGTAACGCGCGCGCTCCGTTTCACTTCAATGGCCACGATTCCAGCCGGTCCATATAACACAAAATCAACCTCCTGCCCGTTCGCCGTGCGCCAAAAATACATCTGGTATCCAAACTGACGATAATGATTCATTGCTCGTATTTCTTGAAAGACGAGCGTCTCAAGGGCTACACCCTCAATATCTTCAGGAGTGTCAAGCGGACCATGCGGGCGGAGCGTCCGATAAACGCCGACATCAAAAAAGAAAAACTTAGCGTGCGCCACCATCCTCCGCTTTGCTTTCTTGACAAACACCGGCAGGCGCGTGGCCACGAGTAAATCCTCAAGAATTGAAAAATAATGTTCGGCGACTTTGCGGTGCACCGCGCTCTCTCGGGCAACAGTAGATATATTCAAAAGCTGCGCTTGCGAAAAACTTGCCACCTCGAGAAATCGAGAAAAAGCGGCGAGGTTGCGAGTGATACCTTCCTGTTGCACCTCCTCGCGCAGATAGGTCGTCACATACGACTCAAGATAACGCTTTGGGTCAGTTTCTAAAAAAGTTGATGGGAGGTGTCCAAGGTTGAGCGCGTGGTCTAGCGCAAAATCTGCGCCCAGTTCAAAGGCGGTGAGCGGATACATAAAAGAAGTCAGTGCCCGACCAGCCAACAGATTAACCTCGCCGCGCCGCAATTTACGCGCGCTTGAACCAGTAAGAGCAAAATGGAGATGACGAGCTTCAATCAGCCGATGCACCTCGTGAAGAAGGGCCGGGATCCGTTGCACCTCATCAAGGACAATCCAATCGTCCCATGATTCAGGGATCATCTGCGCTAGCCGCTCTGGCCTGGCCAAGAGATCATTATAGACCTCGGAGTTGAGCAAATCAAAATATATAGCCTGCGGGAATAGCTTCCGCAGCCAGGTGGTTTTGCCTGTCCCACGCGGACCGAACAGAAAAAAACTCTTTTTTATTGGTGGTTTAAGTATTCTGGTATACATAACTCCATTCTACACGCTAAAATGGAAATCGTCAATCGTCAACACTCCTTAAATTTCTTAAGAGCAATTTTGTCTTGAGTAAGCCAAACATTTTCATCGCGCAAAAATATCTCTACCTTCACTTTTCCGTTTGGCGCGGTATAGAGTAAAAACTCTGTAAATGTATTTTGTTTTGCAATCTGTCTATTTTTATCCATACACTCAAAACAATCTCATTTGCCCGTTTTCACTATCTTTTATTATATATTCTTTAATACGCCGCCAGCACTTTTAAAATTGCCGCCGACAGATTGGTAAATTCTTCTTTGGATTTTTCAATATTTTCTTTCGTGCCAAGCTGATTATCAGGGACGAGCGCCGGGTCAAGATCAAAAATTGCCACTCCGAGTTCCTGACATTTTGCCGGAATTCTTCCGTAATCCTGAATAATTTGCAGGGGCTTTTTCCAACTTTCCTGAACCAATCCATTGCGGCAATGCTTTTCTGATAAATAGATTTTTACCCGCTCCGGGATCTTTTCCATCCAAACGCGATGGTCGGAGATTGGCTGTTTGCCATACACATTATACGCGTTAACAATATACCCGATAAAAAGCGGGTCCCCTGGAAGCACAAATTTTGTTTCCGTGTTGCCCGCCAGCGCTTTGGCGGAATTTCTCCATTGGATTTTCCATTTTTCATATACCACGCCCAAATTTTCAATGCCTTGGACGCTAAATGCGTCCGGCATCATGGGCACGACAAAATAATCAGCTCCCAGCAAAATCATCTGATTCAAAAGCCCTAAACTCGGCGAGGTGTCTATGATAAAAATATCCACTTGTTCGCTTAATCCTTTTTCCCGAAGCCAACGGTCAATAGCGCTAGTTTGAAAATACCCAATCGGCTGCCCCGAGGCCGCCTGCCCGTAAGCGGTTGCCAGCAGGCCTTCGTAAACGGATAAATTTATGTCGCCCTTAAGCAAAAGAAGATTTTGCTCGGCTTTGACGGGAATAAATTTTACAGCAAGATTGATGTCACCACCGCCTTCAATCACTCCGCGCAACACATCATACACGGTCTTTTCGGTTTCGGAAAATAAATTTTTTAGGTAATAATCCTCGCCCATTGCCAAGCGAGTAAGGTTGCATTGCGGATCAAGATCAACCAGAGCTGTCCTATATCCTTGCTTGGCGAATGAAACGGCGCAATTAAAAGCCAAGGTTGTCTTGCCGACTCCGCCTTTGTTATTTACGAAAATAAGCTTTTTGGAACGAGGAAATTTCATAGCTTTATTATACCACGCTTTAGATATGTCACAAAATGCGGCGTGAATTACTTCGCCGCCAACTTTTGCATTATTTTGCGCGTTATTTCATCAATGGACCAATCACTCTTAAACAAATAGTCATAAACCCCTAGCCCCACGGCTTCCTCCACTTTTTTTAATTGCTCCACATTGGTCAAAATCAAAACCTTGGCTGTCTTACCCCAATCATCCTCGCGTAATTTTTTCAAAAACCCATTTTGATGGTGAACATAATATCAAATTGATTATAGATATAGTATAGCATATTTTTGGCATAATTAACAACATCATCACACAAACAAAAACGGCGGCG
>CAYIOJ010000001.1:0-107427 GCA_964365025.1 uncultured Gammaproteobacteria bacterium | reverse complement strand
GCAGACTGTCCAAGAACTGTCATTGCGAGGAGCGAAGCGACGAAGCAATCTCATATTTAAGCTGTGAGATTGCTTCGCTTCGCTCGCAATGACATAAAAAAAGAGTTGTTGGACAGTCTGCACCGGCCTCGGCCAACCGGCCAAGGACTTAAATGATTGGCCTTGGCCTTGCTCAGAGCAATCACGCTTCAGAAAATCACATTGCCTCCGCCTGTCTCTAAATTATTTTTTAGCCTTAAAACTTGCCATTTCCGATGATTTTTGCTATACTTATTTCCAATAACTATGCCACAAAAATCAAGCTAAAATAAGGGAAAATGTTGCTAAACCAATGGCCGGCTAACGAAAGCCAGGCCTGCCTGCCGGTAGGCAGGGGTGTAACATTTTCTTTTTAATTTCGTCTATATAAATGTCAGATCATTTAAAGGAAAAATGGTTGCTGTATCAGTTGAAAACCAAACATGAACCCGAAATCTACGGTCAGCTTTATGATTTGTACGCGCCAAAGATTTATCGTTTCATTTATTTCAAAGTTTCATCGTCAATGGATGCCGAAGACCTGACTGCTGAGGTATTTCTCAAGGCTTGGGAGTATGTGAACAAAAACAAAGAAATTGAAAAATTCGGCGGACTGCTTTACAAAATCGCGCGTAATCTGGTAATTGATTTTTACAGAAAAAAATCCACTCACGAAGAAAATCTTGACGAAACATTTTTACAAAAAATTTCCGACGCAGGAACAGCAGTTGAGAAAATGGCAGTGAAAAGCGACACGCAAAATATCATGAAAGGTTTGCGATTGTTAAAAGAAGAATACAGGGAGGTTTTGACTCTGCGCTACATTGACGAATTGGATGCCGGAGAAATCGCTGGAATACTAAACAAATCATCAATAAATGTCAGAGTGTTGATTCATCGAGCGTTGAAAACATTGCGAAAGATCATTGATCAAAATCAAAATGTTTAATAGCGAACTCAAAAATCAAATCAAATCACTTCATACCTTGCAAGGTGTGGGGTCTCCTCGCGCTGACTGGCTGAAAGGCAATCGCGAGGTTTTACTCATGCAAATCAAAAATACTTTAGCGCCGGCCAAAACCGCAGCGCCCTCTTGGCATTTTGCGCAGGTCTGGAATTTCATGAATGTGTTTATGCCGCGCCAAGCAGTATCCTATGTAATTAAGCCGATGGCAGTGATGATTTTGGTCATTAGTTTAGTGACTGGTGGTTGGGTGACGACCGTGAGCGCGTCATATGATAGCTTGCCCGGAGACGCCATGTATTCTGTAAAATTAGCCACTGAAAATGTGCAAACGACTTTAGCCTCCAAACCGCAGGAAACAAAATTGCGCGCTGAATTTGCCGGCCGACGAGCTGAAGAAGTGAAAAAAATCGTTAAAAGCAATTTGTCCAAAAAAGATAAGAAAATAAAAGTGGAAGAAGCGGTGACGCATTTGAAAAAGGATCTGGAACAAGTGAAAGGTAATTTGGACGCGATGAAAAATAACGCGCCTCAACCGTCCAGCGTTTCCGCCAATCAGGCCGTGGAGGTGGCAAAAGTCGTGGAGCAAAAAACAACTGAAATTCAAAAATCATTGGAGCAAACCAAAGAGGATTTGAAAGTTGATGTGAAAACAGAACCAACTCCTTTAACAGGCGCTTTGTCTGTGCAAGAGCAGGTTAAGCAAGCTACAGCCACCACAGTGGAAACCGGCGTGAAAGCTGTAGAGGTGATGGTGGAAAAACATCAAGCCGATGGAGCGACAATGCCGGCGCAAGAAGTTAAAAACGCTGTAGACAGCAAATTAAAGGCCTTGGAAGTGAAAGTCAACCAAGTGGAAATACAAATCAACACTATTGTTACTTCAACGCCATCAGGCGTACCGACAACTAAAAAAGAACAGCAAGATGCCGCTACTTTAATGGCGCCGGCCAAAGAAAGCGCGGGAGTGGCTAAAGAAGCCTTGAATCAAGCTAAAGATGAATTGGCTAAAGATAATTTTAATGGCGCCATGGATAAATTAAGGGAAGGTACCGCCTTGACGCAGGTGGCGGAAGTAAAAGCCGATGCCGCGGTGATTTTGAAAGCCCCGATGCAAGAGATTGTCACCAGCACTTTGCCAACTGTTGACGCGAAGATTGGCGCGAGCGCGACGAGTTCTGGCGAAAGTAATAATATTGAAAGTATTTTGACTGTACCGGCAGTTAAGCCGACCAGCGGCGTCACGAGTTCCATCAAATAGAGCTTTAAAGCTGGAATTGTTAATGTTACTCATTAGAACAATTTCAACTTTAGGGCTTTCGGAGGGACTGTCCTTAATTAAAAAAAATCCTTGCCGGAGGGGGCGAGTGGCAGGAGACCAAAGGTCGACTCTGGGAAACCAGAGGGGAACTGCTTAAAAATTAAATAGCGGGTCTAAAGTGACACGGCAGTGTCATCCCGAACTTGATTCGGGATCCACTTCTTAATCACCACGATTCGCAAGAATTAATTATTTTATGACCGATGTATTAAAAATCGGAAAGAAAGCGTTGACTGTGAGTGTAGTGTTCACCACAATTCTTTGGTCAATTGGTTTTGCCGCTTTGGTCGCGCCGTTGGTTGTCAAGGCCGATGTGGCTTTGGTTGCCGGCGATGTGATTCAGGGCACTTCCACCAAGAATGTGTTTTACTATTCCGCTGATGGCAAACGCTATACTTTCCCAACCGATAAAGTTTTCTTTTCCTGGTACAAAGATTGGACCGTGGTGAAGAAAATTCCAGACGCCCAAATGGGCAATATCACCATTGGCGGCACTGTGGCTTACAAAGCCGGCACCCAATTGGTGAAGATTCAGACCGATCCAAAAGTATACGCTGTTGAACCCGGTGGAAGCATCCGCTGGATTGAAACAGAAGCGATTGCCAAATCATTGTTTGGCAATGATTGGGCCAAAAAAGTTCATGATGTTGACCCAAGCATTTTCCCTTATGTCTATAAAGTTGGCTCTTCTGTCAACACCGCCTCCTATCCGGTTGGCGCGTTGGTGAAGGTCGGCTCTGATTATTTCTATGTCAATGCCGCCAACAGCAAACAAAAAGTGTCTGCTGATGTGTTGGCTGCCAATGGTTTCCAGACCAAATACGCGGTGTTAGCTGCCAATTTGGATGGATACACTGCCGGCGCTGACCTGGCTGCTGACGCTACTTTGAAAACAGTGGCTGGCACAGGAGCGGCAGTAGGAACAGGCACTGGCGGCACAACCACCACAACTTCCGGTTCTGGTTTGACTGTGAGTTTGGCCAGCGATCAGCCGGTAGCAACTACGATTGTGTCTGATGATTCTACTGGCGGCGGCGCGCAGGCCTTGATCCCGGTGTTAAAGTTGTCATTCACCGCGGCTGCTGATGGTGATGCGAAAGTAACTGATATTAAAGTTAAAAGAGGTGGTGTTTCGGCTGACACTGATATCAGCAACATGTATCTTTTTGACGGTGAAACCAGATTGATCAGCAATCCGGCAATTGCTTCTAATGTGATAACTTTTTCCAACAGCGCCGGTCTTTTCACTGTTAGCAAAGGTACTTCCAAGGTAATAACCGTCAAACTTGACCTTAAAGAAGTGGATGTAAATTCTGGCAAAACTCTTACTTTCTCGGTCAATGCTTCCAGTGATGTAGTATTGGCGAGCGGAACAGTTTCCGGTACTTTCCCCTTGGTTGGCAGTACTTTCACCACCGCTGAAATAACTGATCTGGCTAAATTGGTTTGGACCAGCTCAAGCCCTTCAGCCGCAGGCACAGTTGATCCTGGAACAAATGGCTTTGAGATTTGGAGAGTGCAAGCGGCCAATACCAATCAGGATGTGGAGGTGAGAAAGGTTGTCTTTACTTTAGTTGGTTCTCTCAATGTTGGCGATTTGAAGAATTTTATCTTGTCTGACGGCGTTAGCAATATCGGTTCCGCAGTTGCTGAAATGGCTGCTGATAAAACCATTACTTTTGATTTGTCAGCCAGTCCTTATTTGGTGACTAAAGGTCAGACTAAGATTCTTAGCTTGAAGACTGATGTGGTTGGCGGCACCAATCGCAATTTCCGCGCCACTATTCAGAACAATTCTGATATCTTGCAATACGATAAGGGCTACAATGTGTTTATCAAGACACTTTCGTCAGCCAGTTCTGAAAGTTTCTCGGTTATTGAGCCAAATACCTCTGGTACGGCTGTCAATTATGCCATCAATACCGGCACTTTGACTCAAACCTTAGCCACTGATTCCCCAACCGGCAATATCCCGGATGGAGCCACCAGTGTTACTTTGGCTAAATTCAACTGGAAAGCCAATGGCGAAGATGTTAAGGTTTCCAGTTTGAGCGTGTCTTCAACTTGTACCGGTACTTGTACTTCCGCCGGTGATGAATTGGTCAATGTTCGTTTGCTGGTTGATGGCTCCCAGGTCGGCACTACCATTGCTTTGTTAGAGACCGCTGGCGTAGCTGATACCGGATGGGGCACTTTTGGCAGCAGCTTTATTATTAAAGCTGGCAAAACTGCCGCAGTTAAGATAGTGGCTGATACCACAGATAGCGAAATCACTGGCGTAGAAACCTATACTACCGGTTTGGTGCTTGGTTCTTCTAACGCTCAAGGCACGGTTTCCTTGTCTTCTATCAGCACGGTGGCTCAAAATGCCAATGCCTTGGCTGTAAAGACCGGCACGGTGACTGCCGGCAAGAATGCTTCATTTGGTAATGGATCATCTGGCACGCCAACCGGCCCGGTTAACGCGTCACAAATGAAGGTTGCTTCATTAGTGATTACCGCCGGTTCTGGCGAAGCGGTCAATGTGTCACAGATTGTTTTAGCTGACAATGACACCACCAATTGTATTGGCGACCACTTGCAGAATTTAACTTTGAAGAATAGCGCTGGAGTGCAATTGGGCACAACTTATGCCAATCCTTCCGGCACTTGTACCACTCTTAACACTTATTCCTTCAATGTTTCTCCGGCTGTTAAAATTAATGCCGGCGCGCAGTATGTG
Source organism: uncultured Gammaproteobacteria bacterium (assembly GCA_964365025.1). GTDB lineage: Bacteria > Patescibacteriota > Patescibacteriia > Magasanikbacterales > UBA10003 > UBA10003. Next base: position 102,402 of record CAYIOJ010000001.1, on the reverse strand, counting down.
GTTGATGTCTTTGCTGATCTGAAAACTGCTTTAACCACGGCCGATGTGTTAATTGAAATTGATTCAATCACTGCCACTGGTTATGACACTGGCACCTCTGCCAGCTTGGCCAGCGCAGCTGATGTTGCTCTGCAACAGAATTATGTTTCTTCTGCTGGCGCTTTTATGATAACAACAGATTCTGACACTCCGGTAGCTAACAATTATTTGCTTGGTTCGGTGGATCAGACCATTGCCAGATTCAAGATTGCGGCTAGCTCAACTGAAGCCATCAATATCTCCCAGTTAGTGGTTAGTTCTAAATTGGTAACCGCCGCCACTACCGGTACTTGGTATAATATCCGACTCTATGATAATGAAACCAATACTATTATTGGTTCAGCCGTGGCTTCTTTCAACTCCGATTCAACTACTGCCACTACTACCTATGAGCACGCAATTTTCTCCGGTTTAAGCTTGAATATTGCCAAAGGCGTGTCTAAAGTTTTAGTGGTAAAAGCTGATGCGACCACTTATGAATCACTTGGTTTGTCTACAACCGGTCAAACTGTTGAAGTGGGTATATTGGCCGATTACTATGGCACTCCAGCTACCATTAACAGCCCGATAACCGCTACTGGCGCATCTTCCGGACAATCTATCACCGCTACAGTCTCACAAAGCGGAACGGCTAATATTTATGCCGCTGCCGGCGCCACTACCGGTGGTAATGCCTTTGCGGCTACGACCACCTTGTATCGCGCCAAACTGACAACTGCTTGGGCAACTGATACTCCGTCTGGCGCATCATCTCCGTCTTCAGCGCAGACCGTGGCTAAGTTTGTTGTTACCAACCTGGCTAATAGCGGCGCCTACACTGCCACTGTGAATTATGTGAACTTTGATATGTCCACTACAATTTCACAGGTGGCCGGTCTCATTACCCCTCGCGCTATTAATCTATACAAGGATAGTTTAAGCACCACTGCTTTGGGAACTTCCAACTTCGTGAATACGGCAACTGAGGGTCAGAAGCAAACTTTTGGTAATACTGCCTTTAATGACGGCGGTATGACTGATGTTGAAATAGCTTCCGGCGCTTCCAAGACCTTCTATGTCACTCTGGACACTACCGATTCAGCTTCAACCAAGACCTTGTCTATCCGTATGGGTTCAGCTGACATAGGTTGGACTGATGGCATTGCTGCAGCCGGTGGCATAACTTCTATGAGCCAAGACCTGCCGCTCGTCTGGAAGACCTTCACCTATTAATGAACTCTGTTTGATAGTAGCGTAAAACTATCACCCAACAACCCCTCGTACTAAAAACGAGGGGTTGTTGATTTTATAGCTGATTTTTGATAAGGTTATTATTGATTATGTTTTCTACAAAATTTGACACATTTTTAAAATACGGATTGTACTTTATTGTATTTTTGCCGCTCTTATTTACGCCGTTTACCTTTTTTCCTTGGCATTTTGGCAAAACGATAATTTTTCAGATTGTTGTGGAGTTTTTGGTGGTTTTGTGGCTGTATAATTATTTGTCATCCCGAGCGCCCTGCCTGCCGGCAGGCAGGAAGCGAAGCGAAGTCGAGGGATCTAAAACATGTCGGCTCAATAAACTTGATTGGTCAATTCTTATTTTTCTTGCCGCTCTCATCATCACTTCCTTTATCGGCGTTAATCCGTCCAATAGCTTTTGGGGTAATCAAGCGCGCGCCAATGGGGTTTTTACCTGGCTGCATTTTGGCGCTTTTTATTTTTTACTGGTTAGTTTTTTTTATTCTCATAATGTCATTGCGAGGAGCTCCGCCACCGGCGGAGCGACGAAACAATCTCATACTTTTTTTTTCTTCGCCATCTTGACAGCCGCCCTCGTCTCCTTGTCCGCTCTTTGGCCAGAAATTCTCCCGGTGAACTGGCAGAGCATTGCCGGCGGCGGTATTATTGGCAATCGCGCTTTTTTAGCCGGCTATTTACTTTTAGCAATGGGCTTGGCTGTTTATTTGTTTTTAATTTATAGAAATAAATGGCGTTGGCTTTATTTGGCCTCGGCCGCGCTGTTTTTATTTGTTATTTGGCAAAGTGGTAATCGAGGCGCTTTAGTTGGATTAATTTTTGGCGTTTTTGTCGGCCTCATAGTCGCTTTTTTTATTTTGCAATCCAAAAAACAAAAAATAATCATTGCCACTTCATTTCTGTCATTTATAATTTTATTTTTTGTTCTGTTTTTTATTTCCCAACAAAGATTTATTCAATTTCGCGCTCCTCACTTAGCCAATTTATTTAATCCAGTTGGTTATATCTCTGGTACCAGCGAAACGCGGTTGCTGGTTTGGCAGATGGCTTGGGCTGGGTTTAAAGAGAGGCCGTTGTTGGGTTGGGGAATGGGTAATTTTAATTTAATTTTTGATAAATATTTTAATCCAAAATTATTACAATATGGTTTTACCGAGACGGTTTGGGACAAGCCGCACAATTGGCTTTTGGAAATAGTCGATTCCGCCGGCGCAGTCGGGTTCATCAGCTACCTCGCTATTTTATTTTTTGCTTTTTATTATTTATTATGGCGGGAAAATATTTCATCTGTATTACCAAACAGCGCGAAAATTGCTTTAATTTCGACTCTCGCCGCTTATTTGGCATTTGATTTGTTTTTATTTGAAACCTCAAACAGTTTAATTTTGTGGATTATGTTGTTGGCGTATATTTCCGCCGCGCGCCGCTCAAAAATTACCAGTCAAGTGGACGCGCCCGTTGGCTCATCCACGCGCGCTATTATATTTAAATTTGGGCTTTTGTTGTTTTTTATTTTTTTATTTTATCGCGCTTTTTATCTGCCATTGCGGTCTTCTTATCACATGCGGCAAGCTGAATTAAGCGGCAATCTAGCGGATTGGTCTACGCATGCCACAAAAGTTTTAACCATTGCCAATCCTTTTGTCGCGGAAGACGCTATTTTTTTAGCCGAACAATTTACTCAATTTAATAAGGCCAATGCCGTGACTAACAACAAAGAAATTGAAAAAATTGCTCTGATGATTGCCGAAGTTTTAGAAAAATCAGCTGTTAAAAATCCTCAAAACCTGTCTTTCCACGCTTGGGCCGGTCAAGTATATATGGTTTTAGGAGAGCAGATTGACAGCAAATATTATAAAATGGCAGAAAAGAATTTGTTGTCGGCGCAGATTATTTCCCCTCAAAAGCAAGAGATTTTATTTTTATTGGGCCGTCTTTATCTTTTAGAGAAAAATTTTGATCAAGCGGTGAAAGTACAAAAACAGGCAGTGGAGTTGGCGCCGGAAGTTGCTTTGAGTCATTGGTTTTTGGGGTTGACTTATGTGGCGGCCGGTCAATTGCAAGAGGGGCTGGTCGAGATTGAAAAATTCCAGGAATTAGGTTATGATTTAAACCAGAATCAGAAACAATATATTTTGGATTTGTATGGTTTGGCCAAGAATTATCCAAAATTGATTGAAGAATACGAAAAGTTGGTCAACTCCGAACCAGAAAATATCAATTGGTATATTAAATTAGCCACTGCTTATGCTTTGAATGGCGATAAAAAACAGGCCTGGGAAACAGCCAATCAAATTATTTCTTTGGCTCCGCAGATTAAACCGGAAGTGGATAAATTTATTAAAGATTATAAATTAGATAAGAATTAATTTTAAAAAATATATTATGAAAAAAAAGTTGTTCATCGGCGGTTTAGTGATTTTGGCAGGTTTAGTAATCGCGGGATTGTGGCAACAGGGTTTATTGGGCAATGGCGATAAGAGATTATTTAATCAGATTAAAAATAAACCGGAATTAGCCGCGCTTTTTGAAAAGGTTCAAAAGACAAAAGCGGATATAAAAAATGAGCCGGAAAAAGTTTCGTTGTATTTTGATCTTGGATTTTATTGGAAAAGTATTGGCGAATTAGGCGGCGGGGAGCTGTTTTTCAAAAAATCATTGGAAGCGTACGAGATGGGCATTGCCAAATTCGGCCGGAAAAATATCCTATTTTATTTAAATGGCGGTAAATTGGCTGAACGCGTTGGAGAATTTACTAAGGCCGAACTTTATTATCGCAAGGCCATGGAAATATCGTCGGCGGATGAAAGTGGTTATTTATATTTAGTTGATTTGTACAGTTATAAAATGAATAAACCAAAAGACGAGATATTGAAGGTATTTGAGGATGGCACAAAAAAAATGGTGGCGCCGATTCCCTTAATTGCCGGCCGAGCGGCATATTTGAGAAGAATCAACGATTTTGCTTTGGCCTTGGATGACTATAAACTCTTAAGTCAGACTTTTCCCAATAATCAGGGATTTAAAGATGTTATTCAAGAATTAGAACAAGCAATTAAAAAATAAAAAAAGAAGCACGCTGAGAGGCGTGCTTTTTGGTTGGGTTGTGTTATTATGGGCAGGTGATAGAAAAGTCATCAAGGTAAGTGGCGCCGCAAGCATTGTAAGATCCGTTGGATACTCCGGTACAATCCAACACCACTTGGCTGTTTTTTTCATCCTCAATGATATTGAATTTTGTTGGGCAGCTTGGCGGTTGGGTGGCGCAGTAATTGTAACTGGTGACATTTCCAAGAAAGGTTCCGTTGCTAGTGCGCACTTCGCAGTTGCTACCAGTGCCGGCACAGTTGACGCCGGCAAAGAGGAAGTTGATTGTACCTCCTTTTGGCAGTAAAGTGGCGGGTGTTGTGAACAACACATGCCCGCTACCGGCCAAAGGCGACATTTTCACCCAAAACGGCGTCTCGTCGGTAACCACGATTGTGGGAAGGTCGCAGGGACACATTGAGCAGTTAGGACAGGAGTTCCATGTTTTCACTGTCCATCCGTCAATGTTACCGTCGTTGAAGTCATCTTGGAAGATGACCGTGCCGGTGGGTTTGGGCGTGCCATTGCATTGGCCGTTTTGGCAAATGTCGGTTTCGGTACACGGATTCCCGTCATCGCAGGCCACCCCCTCATTCATCGCCTTCATCTCACACTTGCCGCTTGCTAGCTGGCAGGTGTTTTTAGAGCAGGTGGTGTCTGAAGCGGTTGGGCAGGTGATGATGGTATTGGGGTTCACGACGCATTGGTGCGGAATGACAACCGTGTTGCAGACGAGCGTTCCGTTGCAGAAATTGCCGTCTTCCATTCCGACGCAGTCAGTCGTGATGTAGCACTCGCAGGTTTGCGTTCCGGCTTGGCACGCGCCGTCCTGGCAAGTGTCGCCGGTGGTGCAGGCATCGCCGTTGTCGCAGATCTGGCCGTTCAGGGCCATTTTGCTGTGCTGGCATCCCAGCGCTTTGTGACAGATATCCAGCGTGCACTGGTCATTGTCATCGCAGTCCAGAGGAGCCATGCCTATGCACTGGCCGCTTTGGCAGATGTCAACTATTGTACACACTGTTCCGTCATCGCAATCCGCGCCGTCCGTTGTTGGCGGGTGGGCGCATTTTCCGCTTTGACAAATGTCAGTCGTGCATTCATTGCCATCATCCGCGCATTCGGCGTTGTTGGGAGTGTACACACATCCGCTGGTCGGGTCGCAGGAGTCGTCAGTGCAGACATTACTGTCATCGCACTTGATGCTCGCTCCCGCGCAGACACCCTTGGAGCAGGCATCGCCTGTGGCGCAGGCATTGCCATCATCGCACCCTCCTCCCTCATTCACCGCTTCCATCTCGCACTTGCCGCTGCTCGTTGGCTGGCAAATGTTTTTGAAACAGACGGTGTCAGAGGCAGTGGGGCAGGTGATGATGGTGTCAGGGTTCACGACGCATTGGAATGGCATCTTGCTAGTGTCGCAGACAAGCGTGCCATTGCAGAGGTTGTTGTCCTCAGCCACGGCACAATCTTCATCTGTGGCGCATTCGCAGATATTCGTCCCGCTGACGCAGGCCGAATCCGCGCAGATATCACCGATAGTGCAGCCGTTGCCGTCGTCGCACCCCACCTGATTGGCAAGATAGACACATCCTTGTGTCGGTTGACAGACATCATCCGTGCAGATATTGCCATCATTGCACTTCAGCGTTTGGCCGCCTTGGCACTTGCCCGCGTCGCAGAAATCGTCTGTTGTGCACAAGCTCCCGTCTTCGCAAGGATTGCTGTTGTTGAGAGTGAACACGCAACCGCTCTGCTCATCGCACGAGTCGTCTGTGCAGGGATTTTGGTCGTCGCAGACAGTGGCCTCGCCAGCGCAAACATCCTTTTCACAGATGTCTGTGGTGGTGCAGGCATTGCCGTCATTGCAGGCCATTCCTGTTTGCGGCTCGTTGTGGCAGCCGCTCTGCGGATCGCAGGCGTCCAGAGTGCACTCGTTGTTGTCATTGCAGTTGAGCGATGCGACCCCCAGGCATTCTCCGGACACGCAGATGTCCACGCTGGTGCAGGCATTACCGTCGTCGCAGACGATAGAGTTGAGTGCATACTCGCAGAAACCCGTTGCGCAGATGTCGTCGGTACACGGGTTCAAATCATTGCACTCGGCATCAGACGCGCACTCACACACCCATTCGTAGACACAGCCAACGCCATTCTGACAGTAGTCATCGGTGCAAGCGTTGCTGTCATTGCAGACCAACGGCTGGCCCGGCGCGCAAATGCTGTTTTGACAAGCGTCGTTCTCGGTGCACTGGTCGCCGTCGTCGCAAGGCGCGGTATTGTTAATATGGAGACAGCCATCGGCCATGTCGCACCAGTCGTCCGTGCAGACATTGCCGTCGTCGCAGATGTTCGGCTTGGCCACACAGGGCTGGACAAAGATGTCTGGCCCGGCGTCAGGACTAGTGTCATCGGCGATAGTCGTGCCATCTGCCGCAGCAATCTCCGCGACATTAGCGTCTACGGAAGGTTCCGCGTTTACAGGCACGTCAATTGGCGACTTTATTTCGCCTGACGGTGTTTCCACTGTCGCATCCGCGCCGGGCAGTATATCTGCATGGGCGTCGACTGTCGTGGTCGCGTCGGCATCAGCATTTGCCGCATCAACAGTCGGCTCGGCCGGAATCTGACAGCCCACCACGCACTCGCAGACAAAGTCCGCGTTGCACGCGTAGCCATTCAGGCACTCGCCGCACGACTCGCCGCAACCGTTGTCACCACACTGCTTGCCAGCGCAGTTCGGAAGGCAGAGCAGAGCAGAGTCGGCCTCGGCATCTGGCGCGTCTTGCGTGTCAGGGGCGTCGGCTTGGGGTTCGGCGGTAGTAGTGGGGACATCATTGTCAATTTTCGTGTCCGGAGTCGATGGTGCGTCCGCGCAGAGCAAGGGATTGGTCACGCAAGGTGGCACAACCGCTGTCTCTATGTCAAGAGCATCCTTCGCGTCCGCGCTGTCAGTTGTGTCCACCGGATTAGTTGTTTCACCAGTCCTGTCTGTTTCCAGCGAGTTTTTGACATCTCTTTTATCGGACACGACAGTGTCGCCGTCTCCATCAATCAACGCCACATCGGTATCAACCAAAAGTGGCTTGGTGTCGTCAGGCAGAGGCGGATTGAATGGCATCTCGTCGCCGGAGCCGCCGCCTTTGACATCCAGCGAATCCGAATCAGCATTAGCCGACACATCGCCAGTTGTATCGCTCACATTGTTCGGCGGCGGGGTATAGTCAAAGCACCCCGTCATCACCACGAATACCAGCGCCATCAGTATCAGCAAGCACTTCATAGCCGTTCTCCTTTTATCTGTTTTCAGTGTTTTTTGCCATTATTGAATTGAAAAGGAACTACCTCCTTGGTTGTCCCTCCTTTCTAAAAATAATAGCATAAATAAGCGAATTTGTCAATGGGCAGGAATGGTGATATAATAATGGAACTTTTATGTCCACCAAACTCATTTGGGCCATTAAATTTTTAATCTACGCTACTTTTATCACGCCTCTGATTTTCATGGGCGATTCGTTTATTTTTCCTTTTGTTTTCCCCAAAGCGATTTATTTCAGGATTCTAGTGGAATTGGCGTTTGGCCTGTATTTAGTTTTGTGTTTAATTGATGAAAATTATCGGCCTAAAAAAACGCCTTTATTTATTATTTTAGGCGTATTTTTCTTTATTCTTTTTCTCTCTACAATTTTTGGCGTGGATTTTCAGCGCAGTATGTGGGGTAATTATGAACGGATGAGCGGCTGGTTCACCTTGATTCATTTTGGAATTTATTTTGTGATTGTCGCCAATATTTTTCGTTCGTGGCTCGAATGGCGCGTGCTGTTTCGTTGGTCGCTTCTCGTCAGCATTATTGTCGGCGTTACCGGTTTTAATTTTCTTTTACCGGATAATTCCATTATGAAAATCGGCGGCGGCGGGACATTGGGCAATCAAATTTATATTGCCAATTTTGTTTTATTTCATATTTTCATCGCCTGGTATTTGTTTAGAAAGGAAGAAAAGAAAATTTGGCGGATTTTTGCCGCGTCGGCCGGCATTCTCGGCCTGGCCATTATGATGTACAACGGTAAACGCGGGCCTTTTATCGGGTTGGTAATCGGCGGATTTATCGCGATTGCTTTGTATAGTTTTTTTACTAAGACAAAAAAATGGCGCGCGCTTGGTTTGAGTTTGGTCGGATTAATGATTGTTTTTGGCGTATTGATTTTTGCTTTTCGCCAATCGTCGTTTGTTCAAAAAATTCCAGCTGTCGGGCAAGTGGCCAATGTTTCTTTTGAATCAGGCACCGGGGCAACGCGTTTGATCGCCTGGAAAATCGCTTTGGCGGCTTGGAAAGAAAAGCCGGTGTTTGGCTGGGGCGTGGAAAATTTTTATTACGCTTTCAACAAGTATTACAATCCAAAGTCATTGGAGCATGGATATTATGAAACATGGTTTGATAGAAGTCATAATATTTTTCTAGATTATCTTTCCACCAGCGGGATTCTCGGGCTGGCTGGATATCTGGCGATTTTTGCCGCGGTGTTTTGGCAGATTGGTGCCGGGTTTTATAAAAAGAAAATTGATTTGGATACTTTGGTTTTTGTGTCAATTTTTTTCATTGCTTACGGAGTGCAGAATTTTTTCGTGTTTGACCATTTGAGTTCGTATTTGATTTTTTTTCTGATGCTGGCGTTTGTTGATTATGTCATTCCGAGGCCTCAAGCCGAGGAATCTTTTGCAGAGAGGGCGCTCACTGGCGCGTCATCTCGCCCCGCTTTGTTAAAGGCGTCAAAAATTAATAAATTACCTCTCGTCCCGGCTTGTATCATTGCCGCGATAACATTATTTTCTATTTATCATTTTAATGTTCAGCCGGCGCGCGCCAATAATCAGGATTTGGAAACGCAAAAAACTATGCAGACCAATTTTGTCGCTGGTTTTGAAAAAATGAAGCAATCATTATTAATTAATCCATATCATCTAGTGGATATGCGCAATGATTTTGCTCGTGTGATAATTTCCTACGCGCAAAGTCCGGAGGCCTTAAAATCGGATATTTATCAACAAAGCGCGGATTTTATCATTGAAGAATTGAAAAAAAATATTCAAGAGCATCCTTTTGAATTGCAATCATACATTTTATTGGGACAATTTTATGGCATTAAAAATAATTCCGGCCAGGCCGAGGATATATTTAATAGCGCGCGGGAATTAAGTCCCAAACGGCAACAATTGGCGTATTATTTGGTGCGTATTAAGGCCGTGCAGCGCGATTATGCCGGAGCGTTGAAAATTTTAGAGCAATTGGTGAGCGAAAATTCTAATATTGCGGATACTTATTGGTATATGGCTTTGATTTATGGAGATCAAAACGATTTTGTCAACGCGAGCCAAAATTTGAAATTGGCTCTGACTAAGGGTAGAAGTTTTACTAATCAGCAGGAATTGTTTTATGCCGCGCAAATGGCGAGCCAAAGCGGCGATTGGGAAATGGCGCGGGATTTATATGAGCGAGCTTTGTTGGCCGACCAAAAAAATTCCGCCATACTTTTAGTTTTGTCGGAAATTTATTCTCGGTTGGATGATAAGTCAAAAGCGCGGGAGATGGCTGACCGCGCCGCCCTGTATGATGTTGACGCGTTGAAAAAAGCGAAGAAGTGGTTGAAATGACGATTTTTTTGGTCAATTTGCCTTGGGGATAACTTTGTGTTAAAATATACGCAACATTGTAATAAAAAAATATGGATCAAGAAATAAAACAAGAATTTCAAACATTGAAGCAGAATATTGAAGATTTGGCCATTGCCGTGTCAAGTGGTTTTCAAAATATAGAAGAAAGAATGGCGACCAAAGAGGATTTGAAAGCATTTGCCACCAAAGATGATTTGGAAACATTTAAAATTGCCACCAAAGATGATTTTAAACAATTAGAGAATAAAATGGACGCCGAGTTTTCTTCAGTTAGAAGCGAAATAAGAAGTGAAATAAGTGAGGTTAGAAAAGATATTAAAGATTTAAGAGAAGAAGTAAAAAATAATTTTAATACGGAGACGGAAGATATTGGCGCGGTTTATAAAGATGTTGATGATTTAAAAAGACGCATGATATTGGTGGAAGCGCGGCCGTAAAGAGAACAATAAAAAAATCGGTCGAAGGCAAACTTCAGGGAGGAGGCCTTGGACTGATTTTTTAATAGATCATTTTTGTTTTTTCAATCGTAGTTACCAAACCAAACTTTTTAATTGCCTCTTTAGCATTCATGCCCAACTGTTGAGCGAATTCAGGATTTTTTATAAGGGAGGTGATTGCTCCTGCCAGAGCTTGAGTATTAGCCGGCGGCACAATCAAGCCGGTTTTTTGGTTTTCTAAAATTTCAGGAATTGCTCCAACCGCGGTGGCGACAATTGGCAAGCCCGCGGCCATCGCCTCCAGTAGAGTGTGGGGGAATCCTTCTTTGATTGAAGACAGAACAAAAATATCAAAGGCCGGGATAAATTTTGCCGCTTCCGGCAGGTGCCCGGCTAAAACCACTTGGTCGGTTATGTTTTTTTGCTTAATTTTTTCTTCAAGACTTTTTCTTTCAGGCCCTTCGCCTATAATTATTAATTGCGCTTTTAATTCTGCCACTGCTTTCATCAGATACTCTAATCCTTTGGTTTTATAAAGATTAGCGATCGCGCCGATGATTATTTTATTTTGGTCCAGATTTAATTTTTGTCTAGATTCTTCTTTGGCGAAAAAATGTAAATTATTAAAATTTATGCCATTGGGGATAACCGAAACGGCCTTTGACTTGGCCGTGCCGTTCTGGAGCGCGATTTGTTTTTCTTTTTCAGACAAAATAATTGTGTAATCGCGCAATCGTGCGGCAATTTTTTCCATTATCAAATACAGCCAGCGTTTGTAAAAGGGGAGTGGCTCCAAATATGCCCAGCCGTGCGCGGTGTAGATAATTTTTGGTCGGCGCTTGTTTAGACGCGCCGCCATTGTTCCAATTACTCCGGCCTTAGTGCTATTCAAGTGAATAATGTCAAAATGATTTTGCCTCAAAAATTTGGCGATTTCAAAAATTGCCAAAATATCGCGCCACAAATTAATATCGCGTTTAAGGTGTTTGAAAGTAAAGTTTTTGATTCCAGCGCCGACAAGTTTGTCTAGTAATTCACGCGAAGAGCCGTCCGCGCCCGCAGCTACAGTTACATCAAATTCATCTGTCAAATTCGTTGCCAAATCAAAAACATACTTTTGCGCCCCGCCCCATTCGGCTTGAGTGACAATATAGAGTATCTTTTGTTTATTTTCAGTCATATCGCGTTTGACTTTTTGAGCTAAATTGAGTATACTAAAAAAAGCTTTTTTAAGCAAGAAATATGCAAAAAATGATTATAGTGACAGGCGGAGCCGGATTTATCGGTTCTCATCTTTGTGAGCGGCTTTTAGAGCGGGGACACAAAATGATTTGTTTGGATAATCTATTTACCGGTTCTAAAAAAAATATCCAACATCTTTTAAAAAATGCGAATTTCAAATTTATCCAGCACGATATCATTGAGCCTTTTTTTATTAAAGAAAAAATTGATCAAATTTATAATTTAGCTTGTCCGGCTTCGCCGATTCATTATCAAATGAATGCCATTCGCACCATCAAAGCCAATACCATTGGCATGATCAATGTATTGGGTTGCGCTAAAAAGCATCGAGCTAGGATTTTGCAGGCCTCCACTTCCGAAGTTTACGGCGATCCTTTGGAGCATCCGCAAAAAGAATCTTATCGCGGCAATGTCAACTCGATTGGCCCGCGCGCTTGTTATGATGAAGGCAAACGCGTGGCCGAAACCTTAATGTTTGATTATCATCGCCAGTGGGGGTTGGAGATAAAAGTGGCGCGTATTTTTAACACTTACGGGCCGAAAATGGCGCGCGATGACGGCCGAGTGGTGAGCAATTTTATTGTGCAGGCGTTGTTCGGTCGGTCGTTGACAATTTATGGCCGAGGCAACCAGACGCGCAGTTTTTGTTATGTGTCAGATATGATTGATGGGTTAATTAAATTAATGGCTAGTCCGGTAAATTTTATTGGCCCGGTGAATTTAGGCAATCCCAATGAATTTACAATTAAGGAGTTGGCGGGAAAAATTATTAAACTGACTAATTCAAAATCAAAAATTGTTTATGAAAAACTGCCGGAAGATGATCCTCGCCAAAGAAAGCCGGATATCAGTTTGGCTAAAAAGATATTGAACTGGTCGCCCAAAGTGAAATTAGAAGATGGCTTGCCGGAAACGATTAATTATTTTAGTACTTCAAATTACAAAATAAGCTGAGTAAAGTGGCGCGCAAATTTCTTTTTTGCAGTCGCGGCGACAGTCCGCAGCAAAAAAAAGATATTTGCGCGCCACGAATAACTATGTTTTTGAAATACTTATTTATTTCTTTGCGCCCCCGCCACTGGATTAAAAATTTTTTTATTTTTGCCGCGTTGATTTTTGCCAAGAAATTTACTGATTGGCCGGCCATACGATTGAGTTTGTTCGCTTTTATTTTATTTTGCTTGGCTTCGAGCGGCGTTTATCTGATTAATGATGTTGTTGATTTTAAAAATGATCAAGAGCATCCATCAAAAAAAAATCGACCTGTTGCATCAGCAAAAATTTCTCGTTTGACCGCTGCCATTGGGGGAATTTTATTGATAGCCGCGGCTTTATTGATAAGCTGGAAACTGGGTTTAATTTTTTTCTGGATAGTAGCTGGTTATGTTGTTCTTAATTTGATTTATAGTTTTTGGTTGAAGCGCGCGGTTATGATTGATATCATTTGCATTGCTTTGGGTTTTGTTTTGCGAGTTATTGCCGGCGCGATAGTAATCGGAGTGTTTTTTTCTCCCTGGTTAATTCTATGCACTTTTTTTCTGACTTTGTTTTTAGCCATCGGCAAAAGAAAAAGCGAATTGGTTTCAGTCGGTTCTATGGCCCGCGGCGTGCTGGTTGATTACTCTTTGGGCATGCTCAATCAGATGAATACGGTGGTACTGCCCGCGATTTTAATTACTTATACTTTATACACTTTTAATACTTGGCAGAGTCAATGGCTGATTCTGACAGTACCAGTGGTTTTGTATGGTTTGTTTCGTTATTTGTATATTTTTGATAAAAAAAGTACGAGCGACGACGGCCCAGCTGATGATTTGTGGCGCGATCGGCCTCTGCAAATCACCTTGTTAGTGTGGCTAGTAATGGTGTTGATTATTTTATTATGAAAGTATTGATTACTTCAGGGATTTTTCCGCCGGATATCGGCGGACCGGCGAGAATAATTGAACAGTTGGCTGCAGATTTACAAACGCAGGGCATTGAAATCACTGTTTTGGCTTTTGGTCAGAATGATAGAAAGATTAGAAGTTATCGTGTCGTTAAAGTATCAAATAAATTTTTGTTTCTGTGGAATTTATTTAATCTAGCCGGTCAGGCCGATATTATTTATACTTTTGATCTTTATACAGCCGGTTTTTTGTCTTGGCTCGTTGGCAAAGTGTTTTTAAATAAAAAATTAGCAGTGCGTTTTGCCGGCGACAGCGCTTGGGAAATAGCCGCCAACGCGGGTATTACTAAAGATGATATTTTATCTTTTCAAGATGGCAGTTATGGTCCCAAAATTTTTCTGCTGAAAAATTTAAGAACAAAAATCTTGCGCGGAGCGGATAAGGTTGTGGCGGTAAGTAATTTTATGAAGGATTTAGCGGTGCGTATCGGTGTTGATTTGGCAAAACTTCAAGTGATTTACAACGCGGTTGATTTTTTACCGGAGCGAATTGCTGATGAAATGGCAACGCGAGAGAAATTAGGAATAGCCAATGATGATAAATTAATTGTGACTGCCGGCCGCTTAGCGCCTTGGAAAGGTTTTGACGGACTTATAGATGTGTTAAGCGGCTTGCGTCAGGAATTTCCGTCTTTGAAATTATTGATTATCGGCGACGGATCGGATAGACGGCGTCTGGAGGCCATAAGAGACGGATATAAGCTGAAACATGAAGTGTTTTTTATCGGCCGCGCGCCTCTGGATAAAATTTTTGAATACTATCAAACAGCCGATGTTTTTATTCTTAATTCGCAGTATGAAGGTTTGTCCCACGTGATTTTGGAAGTTTTAAGTTTGGGCAAGCCGATTATTGCAAGTAATTGCGGCGGCAATCCGGAAGTGATTGAAAACGGAAAAAATGGTTTGCTGGTGGAATATAATAATCGTGAACAAATTAAGGCGGCTATTAAAAATATTTTGTCTGATTCTTATTGGCAGAGTATTCTTTTTCAAGACGCTTGTCGTCAGGGTTTAAGAAAATTCGTGTGGAGCGATGTGATTGAACAAACAGTCAATTTCTTAAAAGAAGTTAATCAGCATGGCTAAAATTTTGCTTATCAATCCGCAATTTAATATCGTCAAGGAAAATTATGACAGTTCTGTTTCTGTCGGCTTGCTAAGTATTGCTTCTTTTTTAGACAGTCAGGGCATTTCTGTTAAATTGATTGATTGCGTCAGGCAGAAAAATTATTTGGAGATGCTTCAACGCGAAATTGTTGATTGTGAGTGCGCCGGATTGTCCGTGATGACAATGCAGCTGCCACAAGCAATTGAAATTGCTAAACAAATCCGACAGCTGAAGCCGTTTTGTAAAATTGTTTGGGGCGGGTCGCATCCAACATTTTTTATTCATCAGACAGCCAAGCACGATTTGGTAGACGCGGTTTGTTTTGGGGAAGGGGAAATAACCATGTTGGAAATTGCTCAAGGTCGGCAGTGGCAAGATGTCAAAGGCATTGCTTATAAAAAAGACGGGCAAATTATTATTAATTCTCCGCGAGCATTGCATGATCCGGCCCAAATGCCTTTGTTTAATTGGGATTTGGTGGCGCCTGAAATTTTGCGGAATTTGCGTTTGATACCATCGTTAACTTCGCGCGGCTGTCCGCATTTTTGCACTTTTTGTATTAATGCCATTTTAAAAAATAGTTGGAGAATGAGAACGGCCGAACAAGTTTTGTGTGATTTGGAAATTATTAAGAGCAAGGCATATTTTAAAGATAAAAAGTTGCGTTTTTGGGATGAAAATTTTTTTGTTGACATTAATCGCGCGCGTGAAATAGTCAGTGGCATGATTGAGCGAAATTTAATTATACCGTGGGAGACAACAGTTAGGGCAGATTATATTCGGCCGGGAATGATTGACGATGAATTAATGGAGCGGTTGCGGCGGTCGGGTTGTTATTTATTATCTTTTGGAGCAGAATCAGGCAGTTTGCGAATTTTGGAAAAAATTAAAAAACACATCACTCCGGAGCAAATTATCAATTCGGCTAAGATGTGCTGGCGATATGATATAATTCCCCAATATTCATTTATGATTGGCTTGCCAGGAGAGGAAAAAAATGATATGATGATGACCCTTGATTTAATTGATAAATTGGCTAAATTAAGCGAAAAAGTGCAAATTATTGGGCCGCAAGCTTTTCGTCCTTATCCAGGTTCCACTTTGTATGAAGAGTGTCTGGTTGCTGGTTGGCAAGCGCCGCGCACGTTAGATGAATGGGCGCATCTGGCACAAAATCAATTGAGCTATTTAGCGGTGAAAAATTTTCCTTGGGTAAAAGATAAAAATTTTGTTGAATCAATGGAGGCCTATGTGCGTTTTGGCGCGCATAGCGTCAAGAGCGCGCTGGGTTCCTCGGTCAGTGCCAGTAGAATTTTGAAATTAGGATTTATTTTAATTTGTAAATTGCGATGGAAGTTGAAATTTTTTTGGTGGCCGGTGGAGTTTAAATTAGCAAAAAAGTTTGTAACAAAGTAGTTTATGAGGATTTTAATGATCAGTCTGGACGAAAATATTTTAAATAAAGATTCCATTGTTACTAGACGCATGATTGAGTATGGGAAAGAAGATGAATTATTTATTATTATTCCAAGCAGAGAAGGGGAGGTCTTTGATTTAAGTTCCACTGTTCACATACAATCAACAGGGGGAAATAAATTACAGCAATTTTGTCGTTTAAAGAAAATTGGGAAAAAGTTAATTAAAGAAAAAAATATTGAGGAAATTACCACACAGGATCCCTTTTTTACAGGTTTGGTTGGTTGGTGTCTGAAGCGTAAATTTAAAATTAAATTAGAAGTGCAGGTACACGGTGATTTTTTTGGCGGTTATTATAAGAATCAATGGTTTAAATTATGCATGGCTAAATTTATTTTGAGACATGCGGATAAAATCAGAGTGGCGGGAGAAAGAATAAAACAAAGTTTATTAAGTCTGAGTGTTGCAGAGAGTAAAATAATAGTTAGATCAATACAAAATGATCCGGAGCTGATTAGACATCTTTCTCTTGTTTTCGAAATAGATTTGCGCAGTAAATATCCAGGCTATGCAAAGATATTTTTGATTTTAGGCAGGCTTGACCCTGTAAAAAATATTCCATGGTTAATAGAAATTTTTAAAAAAGTTATAAAACAGAAAAATTATCTATTATTAATAGTTGGTCGGGGTGAAGAAGAACAAAAAATTAGGAGTCAAGTGATAAGTAATAATTTAGATGACAATATAAAATTACAGAATTGGACAGAGGATCCATATGGTTATTTAAAAACCGCTGATTGTGTTTTGTTCCCCAGCCTGAGCGAAGGATATGGTTTGGTGGCCATGGAAGCGGCCGCGGTTGGCATGCCGGTCATTATGACCGACGTGGGTGTGGCCAATTATGAATTAAAACCAGGTTCGAAAGTTACGATTGTGCCGGTGGGTGATAAAGATAAGTTTGTTGAGGCAATGTTGAAAATATGAAAGTTGCATTATTTGAAATTCAAGCGCGGAATAGCAAGAAGTGCATTAATAAAGATTTGGCCGGCGGTATGGGCACGGGCACATGGATCGGTAATTCTTGGCGGGCTAGAATTTTTGAATATGTTAAAAAGAAGAGCGTTGTTTTGCCGGAAATTACATCGGCTTATCTCGTCGCTATTTTCAAACAAGCCGGCTGGGAAGTTGAACGCGTAGAGGTGGGGCGTGGATTGGAAATTAAAACAATTACTGCAGATTTGGCGCTGGTCCCGTCTTCTATTGTTGATTGTTTTCACGAATGTGAAGTGGCGAGGATTATAAAAAGCAGAGGCCTCAAGGTGGGAGTTTATGGAACTTTCGCCTCGGCCTTGCCGGATTTTTTTATTAATGACGCCGATTTTGTGATAAGGGGTGAGGCCGAAGCGGCGGCCATAAAAATTGTTAATCAAAAGGAATTGCCCAGCGGAATTTTTGAGGCGGGCCAAGTTGAAAATTTGGATTATTTACCGTTTCCGGATTGGAGTTCGTTTTCTTTAAAAAAATATTCTTATTCGCCGGCGTTAAACAAAAAACCGGTTACGGTAATGTTGGCATCTCGCGGCTGTCCGCATACCTGCTCATATTATTGCGCTTATCCGCTCCTGGCCGGCGCCAGATTGCGTTTAAGAACGATAGACAACATAATAAAAGAAATAAAAGAGTTGAAAAATAATTATGGCGTTATGGCGATTGATTTTAGGGACCCGCTTTTTACTTGTAGCAAGCAAAGAACGCGAGAATTCGCTGAAAGATTGATATTGGAAAATTTAAAAATAATTTGGTCGTGCGAAACCAGACTTGACAAAGTTGATAAGGATTTACTGAATTTGATGTATCGGGCGGGATTGAGAAATATCAATGTGGGAATTGAATCGTCTAATCCCGAGATTTTAAAAAAGTCTCAACGTTTACCGGTTGTAGAGGCTTATCAGGATGAAATGGTGGCTTATTGCCATAAACTGGGAATAACAGTGGCGGCGTTTTATTTAATCGGTTTGGAAGGCGACACAAAAGAATCAATTTTAGAGACAATCAGATATGCCAAGAGATTGAATACATTAGTGGCTCAATTTGCAATAGTCACGCCTTATCCCGGCACTAGATTTTTTGAAAAGTTGGAAAAAGAAAAAATGATTTTTAATCGAAATTGGGAAGAATATGATGAATATACCCCAATTTTTAAACACAAAAATTTAAAAACAGAAGAGTTGTTAAGACTAAAAGAATGGGCATTTGTGTCTTATTATTTCCGCCCTGCCTATCTAGCAAGGCACATGCCCAAATATTTTTTTGAAAATTTTTTATGGCCATTTTAATTACAGGCGGGACAGGGTTTATCGGTTCGTATCTTGTCGAACAACTTAAAAAGAATGGGAATGAAGTTGTTTTATTTACTGGCGATGTTTCTAAAAAAGAAGATACACAGAGTTTTTGTAGTGATGAAAAAATAGACGCCCTGATCCATTTGGCGGCTATCATTGGCCATAAAAATAAAAAATTTATTGAAAGAGTTAATGTTGACGGGACCAATAATATCATTGAAATGGGACGGCGGTTGGATGTTCGGCGTTTAATTTTTTTGTCCAGTATCAGGGTTTTATCAAAACTAAATGACCCCTATATTGATTCTAAAAGAGCGGCGGAAAAAAATATTTTGGGTTCCGGCCTGCCTTATATCATTTTGCGCCCCAGCATGGTTTATGGCCCGGGCGACAATAAAAATGTCTGGTTTTTGCTTAAATTGGCCAGAATTGCACTGATAATGCCGGTTTTAAATTTTCGTTTACAGCCGATTTTTATTGAAGATTTGGTCATGGCAATCAGCGCCTGCATTGATTCGTCAGCAAATCAGATTATAAATATGGCTGGGCTAGAAATTATTAGTTTTGAGACAATTTTAAACTATTTAAAGAATTTTGGTTATAAATTTTGGAAAATCAATGCTCCTGTATTTTTTTCCGGTTTGATTCGGGTAATTTCTTTTTTGCCGTTCTTCCCACTGACATTGTGGCAAATTAAAACTTTGTTAAGCGATGAAGTTTATAAAAGTGATGATTGGCAAAAATTGCTGAATGTTGTGGCAACTCCATTTGTCAAAGGATTGGAGGCAACCCTTGTATGAGATTACTAATATTAACACAGAAGGTGGATATAAATGATAATAATTTGGGTTTTTTTCATCGCTGGATTGAAGAATTTGCCAAACACTACGAATCAGTTGTTGTTGTTTGTTTGCAGAAAGGCGAATATTGTCTGCCGCCCAATGTCAAGGTTATTTCATTGGGTAAAGAAAGGGACGCGTCCAGGATAAAATATCTTTGGAATTTTTATAAGTATATTTTCAAATATAAAAATAATTACGACGGAGTTTTTGTGCACATGAATAAAGAGTATGTTTTATTGGGTGGTTTATTGTGGAAATTGTGGCATAAAAAGATAGCCCTTTGGTATACACATAAGGCCGTCAGTTGGCAGTTGAAATTAGCCGAAAAAATAGTGGATAAAATTTTTACCGCCTCCAAAGAAAGTTTTAGACTGTCGAGCAAGAAAGTTGAAATAACGGGACACGGAATTCCTAGAGCTTCACTTAATTATAATAATCTTGATGAACACCAAGTATTAAAACACAGGGACACCCTATTTTTGTTGAGTGTTGGTCGTGTCACTCCATCTAAGGATTGGGAAACAGTTATACGAGCGGTAGCAGAATTGCAAAGCAAAAAGATAGTGGGTCTTAAAACCATAATATATCATTTTGCTGGAGATATTGCGGATCCGAGAGACGAACAATATCGTGACAAATTGCTTAAAATGGGACGAGAAATAACAGAGGCAGGATTTTCTTTTCACTCGTATCCACCAGAACAAATGTCCAACATTTATCTGAACCATCATATTCTTATCCATACTAGCCGCACGGGTAGTGTTGATAAGGTGGTTTTGGAAGCCTTGGCCTCGGGTCGCATGGTCATAACTTCAAGCGAAGCTTTTGTCGATTTGGCCAAAGAAGGCTTGGTTTATACTTTTCCCGAAGGAGATTGTCAAGAATTGGCTAAAACAATTGAAAAAATTTATAATTCCGGTATAATACTCCACAACGAGAGAGGCATTGAATTTGTAAAGAAGAATCATAATTTAGAGAATGTCGTGGGCAAAATTTTAGATTATTTTAAGACACCATAAATATGGATGCCAAAATAGCTCTGGAAAAAATTTACCGATTATTTGGCCATCTTTCATTTCAATATAAGATTGACTTTAAGAGATTTTTGATTTCTTTAAATTTGCTCTCTTCACTTGGCGCCATAAAAGGCAAAAAGATTTTAGATGTGGGAAGCGGCATTGGCATTTTGGTTGGCGCACTGGGTATTCTTGAGGCAGACGCGGTTGGTGTTGATAAATTTATTTTTCAGGATGAAAAACAAAATTTTTATACGATTTCGGATTTTAAAAAATTGGAATCAATTTGGCAAGAGGGCAAAATTAAAATCATCAAAAGCGATATTGTCAATGAGCCATTGCCGTTTCCAGACGAGACTTTTGATGTGGTTGTCTCGGATGCGACGATTGAACACCTGCCTGATTCGCCCAAGGATTTGTTTTTGGAGGTTCGGCGGGTTTTAAAAAAAGATGGATTTTTTTTGGTAACTACTCCCAATCTAGCTAATTTATTAAGATGTCTTCGTTTTTTTCTTTTGGGCCGAAGCCCTAATTGGGATGTTAAGGATTTTTTTGAGAGCGGTTCAAATTTCAAAGGTCATCGCCGGGAATTTACATTAGATGAAGTTGTAAAAATACTGGAATGGTCTTTTTTTGCGGTTCTTCAGAAAAATACCAGGAATGTTTTTTTTAGTCTCGGCCGATTTTTTCAAAGGAAAAATTTTTTCGCCCAACTTTGCAGCACGCTCTCTATTCCTTTTTCAAGAAGACGAGAAATGATCTATGTTTTGGCCAAGAAAGAATAATTTTATGTCCAAATTATCAATCATAATCCCTGTTTACAACGAGAAAAACACCATTCTTAATATTATTTCAAAAGTAGAATCGGTGAATTTGGAATCAATAGAAAAAGAAATAATAATTGTTGACGATTTTTCTGTAGATGGAACCCGTGAAATTTTAAAAATTCTGGGTGATAAATATAAGATAGTTTATCAGGATAAAAACATTGGCAAGGGAGCGGCTTTGCGCCGAGGTTTTTCTTTAGCCACTGGTGATTTTATTATCATGCAGGACGCTGATTTAGAATATGATCCAAAAGAATATTCACTGTTGTTGGAGCCCTTATTTGATGGAAAAGCTGACGTGGTATATGGATCAAGATTTATGGGAGACCGTCCGCATCGTGTTTTGTTTTTTTGGCATTCTGTGGCTAATAAATTTTTGACCTTTTTTTCTAACATGTTAACTAATTTGAACCTGACGGATATGGAGACAGGATATAAAGCATTTACTCGTGAAGCTTTGCAGAAAATTTTACCGTATCTGCGCGCCAATCGTTTTAATATTGAGCCGGAGATAACAGCTCGCATCGCTCAACAAAAGTTGCGGCTCTATGAGGTTGGTATTTCTTATTACGGTCGAACTTACGCCGAGGGTAAAAAAATAGGCGCCAGAGACGCTTTTTGCGCCATCTGGTCTATTATCAAGTTTAATTTATTAGATTAATTTAGAGTGTGGATTGGTGTAATTTAAGAAATAAAAACATTTTTTCATTGCGTTGGGTGTTGGTGGCGACAATACTTCTGTCGTTTTTGATTCCACTAATTTATTCTTTTATCCACCGCATTAGGCCAGTAGTTGATACGAGGGCTTACGATCAGATCGCGATAAATTTAGCCGATGGATTTGGTTATCGGGAAAATAGGAATAACAGTTATGAATCTGACACAGCCATTGTGCGGGCTGGCCCGGCGTATGAATTTTTTTTAGCCGGCATTTATAAGATTTTTGGTTACCACCACGAAGCAGTGTGGGTAATTCAGGCCTTATTGCACGCTTTAACTGCCTGGCTGTTGTTTTTGATCGCGCGGAAAATTTTTGAAAATGAGAAAGCGGGACTTTTGGCGGCCATGCTTTTTGGTTTGCACCCGGATTTGATTGAAATTTCCGCCATGCTTATGACTGAAACATTGTATTTATTTTTTATTACTCTTGTTATTTTTGTTTTTGTTAGAATTTATAATTCTAAAAATAGATCGGTTAACCAAAGCGCGCTCTTAGGGGCGATTGCTGGTTTGGCTGTTTTGACTCGTCCGACTGTTATTTTGTTTTTACTGCCGATTTTATTTTTTTATGTCTTTAAAAAAGAAATACGAAACGGTAGCGTCTTTTTGTTCGCGTTTATCGCCATTCTCACTCCATGGTCTATCCGTAACTATTTAGTTTATCATCAATTTATTCTAACGACCTTAACCGGCTCTTTTAATTTATGGATTGGTAATACTTTGGTTGCCCGGGGCGGACAGATTGCAGGCGGTTTCAATCCTTTTGATGAATATGTCAGGCTTCAAGGTTTCAATGGAATTAAGGAAAGAGCGACGCAAGAATTTTTATTTTTTGCGCTTAATTATCCTTTGGTTTTCATTAAACTATTTTTTTTGAGAATTATAAGATTTTTTAGTTTGATTAGACCAATGGGTTTTTGGTTTTATCAGAGCGGAATCAAGCAATTAGTGTTTGTCCTCTCTTCGCTCGGTTGGGGTGCGGTATTTTTTATAAGCGGGTATAGCGGGTTATTTGCTCTTTCGCGAGAGCGAAAAGTCTTGTTCAATTATTTTATTGTTTTTGCCTTGCTGGCGCCACTCCCTCTGCTTTTGACCGTTGTACAATCACGCTATCGTTTTCAAATATATCCTTTTTTGGCTATTTTTGGCGGATATTTTTTAAGTAGACTTTTGGATGATAGGAAAACGGTTAAAAAATATTTACAGATAGTGGCCATTGTTTTACTGGTTGTTTCATTGTTTGATGCGGCTTATTTTTTACCGTTGATTAAAGAGCGATTAAGTTTGTTTTTGTAATTATGTGCGGTATTAATGGATTTAATTTTAAAAACCAGGAATTGATTGTAAAGATGAACCAGCTGACGCGACATCGTGGTCCGGATGAGACTGATTTTTGGTTGGGTGAAAATATTTCTTTGGGTCACAATCGTCTTTCAATCATCGATTTGTCGCCTAGAGCCAGCCAGCCAATGTGGGACATCAAGAGGCAAGTTGCCATAGTTTTTAACGGAGAAATTTATAATTTTAAGGAGTTAAAAAAAGAATTAGAAAAAAAATATAAATTTCAATCAGAGAGCGATACGGAAGTTATGCTTTATTCATATTTAGAGCATGGTAAAGAGTGTGTCAAAAAGTTTAATGGTATTTTTGCGTTTGCCATTTGGGACACGCGCAACCAAGAGTTGTTTTTAGCCAGAGATCGGATGGGTATTAAGCCGTTATATTATTATTATGATGGTAGTCGTTTCATTTTTTCTTCGGAAATAAAAGGAATTTTAGCTCATAATGTTTCGCGAGAAGTGGACGAGGACTCTTTTAATTTATATTTTCAGTTGCTTTATATTCCCGAGCCACGCACACCGTTTGTTGCAATTAAAAAAATTCCGGCCGCCAGCTACGCTGTTTTACGTAAAAATAACGAATTAGATATTAAAAAGTATTGGGAAGTGAGTGATTTTTCCAATTTGACTTCGTTTGATGACACTAAATTTCAGATCAAAGATTTATTTAGAAACAGCGTGCAACGGCAACTAGTTTCTGATCGGCCGGTGGGAGTTTATTTGAGTGGTGGGCTTGATTCCACGGCTGTCTTGGGGGCAGTAAGTGAGTTCCATCAGGGCAAGGTGAAGACCTTTTCAGTCGGATTTAAAGACAGCCAAGACCCGGAAAAATTTAATGCCGATTTTCTGCTGGCTAGGGAAACGGCTGAATTTTATTCTACCGAGCATCACGAGTTGTCAATTGGTACGGATGACATAAAAAATAATTTAGAAAAAATTGTCTGGCATCTTGATGAACCCAATTTTAACCCCACCGCGGCGGCGATTTTTTTGCTTTCTAAAGTGGCTAAAGAAAAGGTGGCGGTGGTTTTGGGCGGCGATGGGGGAGATGAGTTGTTCGGCGGTTATCCGCGGTATTATTATAGTTATATTACCTCTATTTTTCAGAAGATGCCGGCCGCGTTGCAATATCTGGTTAAGTGTGGACTGGGAGCGGCGAGTAAGGGTGGATTGATAGAAAAATTAAATTTGTCTCCAGGCGCGGAAAGAGTGGTGGCTTTTCTCGCCCAGAAAAATGGTCTTTTAAAGCGAGTTTTAAATGAAGGTGTTTACAAGCCGGATTTAGCTTTACAGCATATTAATGAAAGATATTTTAACGGGATGCGACCGACGGATGATTTTGAAAAACAATTTATGAATCTTGACCGCCAGAGTTGGCTGGTAGATGAATCTCTTTTGCGAACGGACAAGATGACTATGGCTTACGGACTTGAGGAACGGGTACCAATTTTGGATTATCGTTTGGTTGAATTGTCCACCAAAATCCCTACCAGTTGGAAAATAAATATTTTAAAGAATAAACCCGGCGACTTTCAAGGTAAAGCCATTTGGCGTGAAGCGATAAGGCCATATTTGCCACCCCATGTGCTTAATCAGAAAAAACGTGGTTGGTTTACACCCATGGCTAAATGGTTGCGCGGGGGCTTAAGAAAACCTGTTGAGGAAATTTTATTTTCTATTGACCAAAGAGACCTATTCTTAAATTCGATTGGATTAAAACAAATATGGGATCGCCATCTGGATGGAAGCGAATATAATTTGAATATAATTTGGGCAGTGGTGATGTGGCGATTGTGGTATAAAAAATTTATTAAGTAATTTTATGAATTTTTTTATTTATTGGCGAGAAGCGTGGTGTGGAAAAGATGTTTATAGAACAATGATGAATGAGGCTTGCGGAAAACTTCAACTCCATGGCCGTGTTTTAGATTTAGGCAGTGGGAGCAATAAGGCAAGTTATCACCGATTTTTTAATAAGACCGATTCGGTTAAAATTGATTTTTTAGATTTATGTTCCGTTTCTCACGCCAATAGTAGCGTTGCGTTTGATTTTGAAAAAGATTCGTTGCCTTATGAATCACAGAGTATTGATCAAGCGTTGATGTTTAATTTGCTCGAACATATTTACAATTATAATCATTTGCTTCAAGAGGTTGTTCGGACGCTTAAAAAGGATGGCAAAATTTTTGGCGCTGTTCCTTTTTTGGTGGGTTATCATCCGGATCCACACGATTATTTCAGATATACTAGTGAGGCACTTAAGAAAATTTTTATAGAAAATGGATTAAATTGTCCACAAATCAGAATTTTGGGAAAAGGTCCTTTTATTTCGGCCTTTTCACAGCTAGAGTTGGCGTTGCCCCGTGTCATAAAAATGTTTTTGTGTCCACTGGCATATTTTTTAGACAATTTTTTATTTAGAGTCCGTCCTACTTTGTTAAAAGAAAAATTTGCTCTTGGTTTATTTTTTGTCGCGACTAAATTATGAAAATGGTTTATATTGCCAATGTTCGTCTGCCCACCGAAAAGGCCCATGGTTTACAGATAATGGAAATGTGTCAGGCCTTTAGTAAAAGCGGACTAGAAGTTGAACTGGTGGTGCCGCGGCGGTTGAATTATATTAAAGACGATCCGTTTGGATATTATGGCATTGCGCCAGTATTTAAAATTAAAAGATTACCATGCTTAGATTTGATTTTTTTAAAATTTGGTATTTTTGGTTTTTGGATTGAATCAATAACATTTTTATTAGCGGCCAAATTTTATCTTTGGTTCAGGCATTATGATAT
Source organism: uncultured Gammaproteobacteria bacterium (assembly GCA_964365025.1). Lineage (GTDB taxonomy): Bacteria > Patescibacteriota > Patescibacteriia > Magasanikbacterales > UBA10003 > UBA10003. The sequence goes on along the minus strand of CAYIOJ010000001.1, from coordinate 76,337 downwards.
TTTATATACTCGCGAAATTGCCGCGTTTTTGTTTTTTAGCAAGGCCATTGTCGAGGTTCATTCTTTACCGGACCGATTGTATGGTTTTATATATCGAAAAGCACAAAAAATTATTGTTCTAACTTCATTTTTAAAAGCCAGATTAGTCAAAGAGGCAAATTTGTTGGAAAATCGGATATCTGTGGCGGCTGATGGTGTAGATGTAAAAAAATTTGATATCAAAGAAACCAAAGAATATTGTCGCAAAAAGTTTAGTTTGCCGCTTAATAAAAATATTGTTCTTTATACCGGACATCTTTATAAATGGAAAGGAGTGCGCATCTTGCTTCAAGCAGCGCGTAATTTTCAAGATATTTCATTTGTGTTTGTCGGCGGAACAAAAGAAGATTTAAAGTCGTTTAGAGCCGATACCCAATATTCAATATCTAATATCCAGATCATCGGCCATCGTCCTCACGCCGAAATTCCTTATTGGCTTAAAGCCGCTGATGTTCTAGTTTTGCCCAACAGCGCCGCGGAAAAAATTTCCAGTCATTACACTTCGCCGATGAAATTATTTGAATATATGGCCTCCGGCGTTCCCATTGTCGCCTCGGATTTACCGTCAATTAGAGAAATTTTAAATGAGCAAAATGCCGTCTTGGTTCGGCCGGACGATCCGGCTGATTTAGCCCGTGGCATTGAGGTGGTATTGAAAAATAAAGAGTTAGCTGATAAAATAGCAAAAAACAGTCAGACGGCTTCTGCTGATTACAGTTGGAATAGCCGAGTTAAAAAAATTAAAGATTTTATTATATGAGAACTTTGGTTACAGGTGGTGCCGGTTTTATTGGCAGCCATCTAGTTACCCAACTCCTAGCTGACGGCCATTCAGTAATAGTTTTGGATAATTTTTCTACAGGCCGCCAGGAAAATTTGACCCATCTTAGAGGCAATAACGATTTAAGATTGGTTCAAATTGATATAACTAATTTAGAAAAAATTAAGCAGTATTTTGAAGGCATTGATTGGGTATTTCACTTGGCCGCTTTGGCTGATATTGTTCCATCAATTACTGAGCCTATAAAATATTTTGATTCCAATGTCAATGGCACAGCCATGGTTTTGGAGGCCTCTCGTTTGGCTAATGTCAAACGTTTCATTTACACCGCTTCGTCTTCTTGTTATGGCATTCCGGATTATTATCCGACAGCGGAAACGGCAGAAATTCGGCCGCAATATCCTTACGCTTTGACTAAATGGCTGGGCGAGCAGAGTGCGTTACACTGGTCAAAGGTTTATAAAATGCCATTAGTGGCCATGCGTCTTTTTAATGTTTACGGACCGCGTTCACGAACTTCCGGCACTTACGGCGCTGTCTTTGGTGTTTTTTTGGCACAAAAAATACACGGGCATCCTTTTACAGTGGTGGGCGACGGCAGTCAGGCCCGCGATTTTACCTTTGTCACCGATGTGGCCAAGGCCTTTATTAAGGCCGCGGAATCAGATATAACCGGTGAAGCATTTAATGTTGGCACCGGCCATCCTCGCAGCATTAACGAAATTGTTAATTTGCTAGTCGGTGAAGTCGTTCATATTCCCAAACGTCCAGGTGAACCGGATTGCACGCACGCCGATATCAACAAAATTATAAAAATGCTTGGCTGGAAGCCACAGGTAAGTTTGGAGGAGGGAATCAAGATTTTGTTGGATGATATTGATTATTGGCAACAGGCGCCGGTTTGGACGCCGGCGACGATTGCCGAGGCCACTAATGAGTGGTTTAAAAATTTATCTTAATTAAACATTGTTATGTTGCCTTTTGTCACCAAATTTTTAGGAAAAGCGTTTAGGTTGGAATGGTTTAGAACTGTTTTAGCTTTGATTTTGTTGTTGATTAGCCTCGCCTTTGTGTACTGGCCGATTTTGATTGGTCAAGTATCTTTTCGAGGCGACGGAGTTGGGCATATTCAATTATTTTTTTCTTACGGTATAAAATATTTTATTGCTAATTTGGGCATATTGCCCAATTGGTGGGCGCAATTTGATTCCGGCTATCCCAGCACTTTAACCGGGAATGGTTTTTTAAATCCTATTTTTTTGTTGGTTTTTAAATATTTGCCGGTTTTTTTAGCTTTTCACTGGCTGAATATTATTTTGTTGTTTTTGGGCGGGGCCTCAATTTATTGGTTAGCAAGAAACTTACAGATGTCTCGCTCAGCTTCTTTGGTTTCCGCTCTGACTTTCTGTTTTAGCGGGATTGTCGTAAAATACACGGAATTAACCGTTTGGGCCACACTTTACCCGGTTATACCGTTGCTTTTTTTATCTCTTTTAAAGATTTTTAATGGTCAAAAAAAATGGTATTTCATTTTATTTTTATTGACAGCGTATTCCTTTATTGGCGGCTCGCCGGAGTTACCAATCTATTTTTTATTTTGTTTAAGTTTCTTTTTTATTTTCCTTTGTTTTGCGCATCGGCTCAAATGGAAAGAAGTTGCTTTAAAAATTTTTACCGTTGGTTTAGCTTTTTTTTCCGCTTTTTTAGTCTTATTGCCTTGGCTGTTGCCGGTTTTTTATTTTATCAGTTTGTCTACACGAACCGGCTCGTTAGATGTGGGCGACAATAATTATGGGACAGGCCTGGCTCATTTGATCCAAATGTTCAATCCGCATATTGAGGTTTTTTATGGCCAGCTTTTACCAATACAAATGGGCGTTAGTTATGATTTGTTTGTCGGCGTCATGTCTTTGCTTTTGATATTGGTTGCTATATTTTTTGGTGGCTTAAAAAGTCCTTACGCGAAATTCTTTGGCGGTTTGGGTTTGTTTACACTTTTGGTGAGCATTACAAATTCGCCGGTTTATTGGCTGGTTCATAAACTGCCGCTGATGGAAAAATTTCGGTGGCAATTTAAATGGTCGTTTATAACTGTTTTTGCTTTGGCCTTGTTGGCTGGGTTTGGTGTTGACGCTTTAAAGAAATTTTGGCAAAGTCGGCGAAGTATTTTTTTTCTTGTTCCAATGTGGTTCTTTTTGGCTTTGTTTTTGGGAGTGACTGTCTTTTTGACTGTCTATAACATAGAAGTAAAGACACGGTTGATTCAATACGGTAGCGGGCGTTATAGCGCGGCCGCCACTCATTCTTTGCCACGGTCGCCGGATTATTATAAGTTTATTGTTTCTCAAATGGCTGGCTCGCTTGTTGATGAGCTTTCTTTTAAAAACGACAAAGTATTATTGATGTTGATTTTGTGGATTGTGTCGGCGGTGGTATTAACCCTCGGTTGTTTTCCCTGGTTTAAAACACGCCAGCAGAAGTTACAAACGGCAGTTTTAATAATGATTATTCTTGGTTTGGTTTTGCCATGGAGCGGCAAGGTGACCGGTCCGGAGAAGCGTTATTTTACCGAATTGCCGGAAACCGCCAAATTTTTACATTCTATAAATGATTATTCTTCCACCAAATTGCCGCTGTATTCGGGACAATCAAATTTAACGCCATATCGTTTATTTGTCTATACGCCAGACCAATATTTTGCCGAATTGGCAGACAAATATCGGGATATTAATTTCCAGGATTTTCAAAATCAACATTGGTTTAGAAGAGAGTTGGTCTCGCATAATCGTACCATTATGTATGATTTTGACGCGGTTTTTAATGGCGAGCCGTTGGTCTGGGGACGTTGGCCCAAAGTCCGAACTTTGGCGCGGCGCCAACCGGAGTTTAAGGATATTAAACTTCAGGACATGCCTTTTTCCGAATTCTTAAATGAATTTTCCACCACTTCCAGTTGGAAATTTTTAGGCATGTTAAATGTTAAATATGTCACATCGCTTTTTGAATTACCCCAACGCGGCCAGCCAATTTTTACCAGTTGGACGCTGGACAATCGAGTGCCCATATATGTTTATGAAAATCCATTTTTTCAACCAAGATGGTATTTTGCCAAAGAAGTAAAGTTGACCGAAGCCAAGGGTGACGAAGCGGTTTTTGAAGAATTTAAAAAAATTGATGATTTTCAGAAGTTGACATTAATTGAGGCTTCCAGCTATAGTGATTTGGCTCTAAGTTCGGTCAGCAAGTTTTACGAGAAAGATAAAATTGATATGAAAGAATATGCCAATGGTTATCTAAAATTGGGTACAGATACTAAGAATTATCGTTGGTTGGTTTTTAGCGAGACCAAAGAGCCGTTTTGGCGGGCAAAGGTAAATGGCCAACCGGCGCCATTATATTCCGCTAATTATGTTTATCAGGCGGTTTTAGTTCCTCCGGGTAAAAACGAGATTGAATTTTATTATCCCAGCTTGTGGCAACAAAGCTATTTATCTTTGATAAGACTATTCTTTAACTCCAAATAGCCTCTTGACCGGCAGAGGTGAATTTGCTAATATCAGTTTATTCGTAGATGTTACTCATTATGGTCAACAGCAAGATTAAAACTTTGGATGAGCTGGCGGAAGTTATCCAGAATTTAAAGGCCGAAGGCAAAACCGTTGCCCATTGCCACGGTGTTTTTGATTTAATGCATTTGGGACATATTAAGCATTTGGAAGCGGCTAAAAAAGCAGCTGATGTTTTGGTGGTGACTATCACCCAGGATCAATATGTGAATAAAGGACCGGGACGCCCGGTTTTTACCGCGGATTTGCGCGCCGAGACCATTGCTTCTTTGGCCTGTGTGGATTACATCGCTATAAATCAGTGGCCCAACGCGGTAGAGGCCATCAAGAAATTAAAACCGAATTTTTACGTCAAAGACCGCGAATATCGCGTTGGTCTCAATGATCCGACCAGGGGCTTATACAAAGAAAATGAAGCAATAAAATCAGTCGGCGGAGAAATTTATTTTACCGAAGAAATTACTTTCAGTTCTTCCAATTTGCTTAACAGCCATTTTAATATATATCCGGAACCGGTGCGCGTTTTTTTACAGAAAATAAAAGAAAAGTATTCCATTGACGAAATTAAACAAAGATTCCAGCAATTGAAAAAAATGAAAGTTTTGGTGGTTGGCGAAGCGGTGATTGATGAATATCATTTTTGTTCGCCCTTGGGCAAAGCCGGCAAAGAGAATTTGGTGGTGATGAAATACCTCAATGAAGAGGCTTACGCCGGTGGCGCTTTGGCTCTAGTTAATCATTTGGCCGGTTTTTGCGACGATGTTCATTTGGTTACTTGTCTTGGCAGCAAGGATTCTAAAATCGATTTTATCGCCAGAAGTTTGAAGCCAAACATCGGTACTAAATTTTTTTACCGCGACGATACATGCAGTATTGTTAAGCGGCGATTTGTGGATGCGGCCTTTTTGAATAAATTATTTGAAATTTATTATTTTGACGATAGCAGTTTGCCACCGGCGGTGCGCGACCAGATTAAAAATTATTTGTCCAACGCTGTTCCTGAATATGATTTAGTGATAGTATTGGATTATGCGCACGGTTTCCTTGATCAGGATTTAATTGACTTAATATGTCAAAAAGCCAAATTTTTGGCAGTTAACACTCAAACTAACAGCGCTAATTATGGATTCAATTTAATTACCAAATATCCGCGCGCCGATTATATCTGCCTTGATGTGCAGGAGCTTAGATTGGCGACTCATCAAAAATTTTCGCCGGTCGAAGATTTAATTAAAGAAGTGGTGGCCAAATCGCAAACGGAAAAGGCGATTGTTACCTTGGGTCACCGCGGTTCGATGTCTTATTGCGCCCGTGAAGGATTTTCTTACGCGCCGGTGCTATCAAATAAAGTGGTAGATCGTATTGGCGCCGGTGATGCTTTTCTAGCCGTTACTTCGCCTTGCGTAGCCGCCGGGTTCCCCATGGATTTAGTTGGTTTTATCGGTAATTTGGCCGGCGCTTTTAAAGTGCAGATAGTTGGCAACAAATCGGCAATTGACGCTTCAATATTTTTAAAATCGATCGGCGCTTTGTTAAAATAATTTTTATCTAGTATGGATGAATTAGTGCATAATTACATACAGAACATTCATGATTTATTTTTAGGCACTCAAGTTACTGACTTGAACAGCCAAACCATGGATTTTCGTCTGGGTATTCGCGAGGCCACCGATTTAATAATTTCTTCCAATTCCAAAGGGAAAAAGGTGATTTTTATCGGCAATGGCGGCAGCGCCGCGGTGGCTAATCACAAGGCCTTGGATTTTTGGTTTACCGGAAAAGTTAGAGGCGTTAGTTTTAGCGACGACGCGCTTTTGACTTGCGTTAGTAATGATTTTGGTTACAGCCATGTCTTCGCTAGACCAATCAATATGTTTGCCGATGCCGGTGATGTTTTAGTGGCCATAAGTTCGTCAGGAAATTCCGAAAATATTGTCTTGGCAACAGAAGAAGCGCGTCGTTGCGGTTGTCATATTATTACTTTTTCCGGTTTTGAACCGACCAATCGTTTGCGCAAAGTCGGTAATCTTAATTTTCACGTGGCGAGCAAGCATTTTAATAAAGTTGAATCCACTCATTTGCTTATTTGCGATTGCATTTTGGAGCAGATTGTTTTTTATAGAAATCAATTTATCACCACCAATGAAAGAAATGGCGGCGGCCCGCTTAATAATCTTGTTTAAATTTATCTATGTTGCGGAACAAAATTTTGGTGATTTTGGATCGCGACGGCACGATTAATTTTGATCCCGGCTGGTTTGGCCGCGACCCGGATTGGCACAAACAATTGCGATTGTTAGACGGGGTGGTTGAGGGAATTAAAAGGTTAAATCTTTTCGCCAAAGTCATAGTCGCGAGCAATCAGTTTGGAGTGGCTCGCGGCTATTTTAGTTTAGAAACGATTTTGGATATTAACAAGGAAATTGATAAATTATTGCGCGCCGCTGGCGCTATTATTGATAATTGGCAAATTTGCCCTTTTGTTGATTTTGATTGGGCCTCTAAACAAGGCCTAGATTTAAACACGCCTTGGGTGGTCAAGGACGCCACGTCTTTGCGTAAGCCCAGCATAGGGATGTTAGATAAAGCAGCCAAGGAGCTTGGTATTGATTACACGCAACATCGTATTTTTGCCATTGGCAATCGTTTTGATGATGCTGCAATGGGCGTTAATGCCGGCGGTTGTGGAATTATTATAAAAGACGAAAAATATATTAATGAATTTGAAAAGGTTAAGGTTTTATCACTGACTAATAATAAATATGCGGCTGTGGATGTTTTTTCAGCCGCAGTTGATAAAATAGAAGGTGAAATTAGAACTGATTAAATATGGTGGATTTATTATTGATCAACTTACCATCGGCTTTTTCTTCCTATTCCGGCACCAGGATTAATGCCGCGACGCAAAATTATCCTTTGTTGTCTTTTGCTTATCTCGCCGCGGCGGCGCGTAAAGAAAGATTTAAGGTTAAAATTATTGATTTAGGCATTGAGCTTAATCCATATCGGCTTTTGCACAAAAAATTGGACGAATATAATCCGCGATTTATTGGCTTAACCGCCACCACCCCGCTTTTTTTTGAAGCCGTCACTTTAAGTAAAATTATTAAAGATCACTTGGGCAATAGAACAAAATTGATTATTGGCGGACCACATGCCACCGCACTACCCGTTGAAACATTGCGAGATTCTCATTTTGAAATTTTAATTTATGGCGAGGGTGAACTGACACTGGTTGATATTTTAAAAGAAAAGCCATTAAAAGAAGTTGCCGGTATTTATTATAAAGAAGAAGGACAAATTTTAAACACCCCGCCGCGTTTTCCGACTAACGATTTGAATTGGCTGCCATTCCCAGCGTTGGATTTGTTTGACCTAAAAAGATATAAATGTCCGCGCGTTTTAAATCGTTTGAGTCCGATGTGTAATTATATGAGCAGTCGCGGCTGCGTTTTTGGCTGTACTTTTTGTAACAAAAATATTTTTGGCCGGCGTTTTCGCGCCCGTTCGGTTGAGTTGGCGGTAGATGAAATTGAATATATGTTAAATTGCGGCATAAGGGAGATCCGTATTCTTGATGATATGTTCACTACAGATATGGCGAGGGCGAAAAAAATTTGTGAACTGATAATTCAAAGAAATTTGAAATTTCCATGGACACTGTCGGCCGGATTGCGAGTTGATTCAATGGATTTGGAGTTTCTCAATTTAGCCAAGCGGGCGGGGCTATATCAAGTATCAATTGGATTTGAATCCGGTGATCAGGCCAGTCTGGATTCCATTTGCAAAAATATTAAAGTTGAAGATAGTTATGCCGCTATGAAGCTGGTCAGAAAGGCGGGACTGGAAAGTATTGGCTTTTTCATGTTTGGTTTGCCGGCTGATTCCGAAGAAAGTTTGAAGAAGACCACTAAACTGGCCTTGGATTTGGTACCGGATTATGCCAAAGTTACCATCACCGTTCCTTTCCCAGGCACGGAGTTGTACTCTCAATGTGAGAGTCAGGGGTTGATTAAGAGTCGCGACTGGCGTCTTTACAACCTTCATCAGGCCGGTGATATTTACAATCATCCCAACTTGTCACATGAGATATTAGAAAAGTATTATCAAAATTTTTATTTTAATCCGCGTTATCTTTTAAGAAGAGTGTGGTTGTCTCTTAAAAATAAAACTTTGTTTTTGGATATTTATTTCGGTTTGCAGACTTTCTTCCCTAAATTGTTCAAGTCCAAAAATATTTTTTCTAGCACAGAAGATAAATAAAGTGCTTTATTCACCATAGGGTGGATAGCGCATAGTCAAGCCGCGTCTTGACTTTTTTTGTATTTTTAGTAGGCTTAATTTTAGCATTGCACCTTATCAATTCAACGCACAGGAGGCGTAAGTGAAAACAAAATTCGCACAAATCTGGAAATTGGCTCTGCCGTATCAAGACAAGCGCAACGACACGGGACACGCGGCCATTGCTACTGGTTATGCCCTGCGGCTTTTGGCGCGAATCCCTTCGGCCAAGGCGCGAATTGTGGTTCCGGCCATTATGTTCCACGATATTGGTTGGAGCATGATGCCGGCCGACAAGCTCCTCATCGCCTACAATCCGCCGAGTAAAGAGGCGGAGTATACGGCGCGCTTGGAGCATCAAATCTATGCTCTGGATTTGGCGCTAAAGATTCTGTGTTCGGTCAATTACAGCCCGGCCTGTATCGGCGCCATTCTTACCATTATCGCTCAGCACGACACTCGTCAGGGCTTTTACGCTATGGAAGATGCCTTGGTGCGTGACGCTGACAAACTCTGGCGTTATAGAGCGCCAGTGCATCTCGTGGTCACGGCTGGGAATAAGGGTTGGACCAGATGCGAGCAAGTGGAAGCACATCTGCAAAAGTGGGCCGAAAATATTGACAAACCCGGCTTTTTCCTGACCGGCGTGGCTAGAGACATTGCCAGGCATGATTTCGTTAGCTATAAAGAGTTCGGGCTTGGCATGTTTTCACAAGTGATCAATTAGGAGGTGTCCCGTGTATGCTGAAACGACGCTGCGGTTCAGTGATCCGCTGGTGCAGATACTTGTTGACAGATCGTTTTCGATAGATGATGTCGTCTTTACTGAAAAAGGGGGAGCAACTCTCATTGACCCTAATCAGCAAGCCAGGATTGAGGCGTCTTGGCAAGATGTCCTCGCAAAGAATCCCAAGGCTTTTGCAGGCGCGACCGTGAGATTGGATGGTTTCCAATTTTCTGATGATGGCGCAAGATTGCTTCTTGATGTTGTGTCATCTGACTACAAGCAAGGGATGGTGCTGGGTTGGTTGGGCGTGGCTATGATACCAATCACTTCTGATGGCTTTGTGGCTTTGCAGGCGCCAGTGGCCTCCATTGCCGCCACTGTCGGAGGCGGAATTAGGGTGCCGGGCTGTACGCCCCCTCATCCTCGTTTTTTCCACCACATCGTCCAAGAAATGCTGGAAGAGTTTGGGGTAACTGTAGGATTCTCCCAGCTCAAGGTGCTTGGGTTGGTCCAAGTTAGCCCGCCAGCGGCCAAGTACCACCATACACTGGTCGTCATGGTTTCCCTTAAGGAAACCATTGGTGAACTCAAGGTCAGTTGGGAGAAGGCCGAAGACAAGTGGGAAGGCGAGGTTTTGCCCTTCCAACTTACTCCTAACAATGTTATCCAGGTCATGTTTTGTGAGAGGGACAAGTATGGTCCGGTCACGCCGCTGTCTCTCTACTTGGTTGCCCGAGCCAGATTTGGAGACTTTGGCGTTTCGGTCCATTAAAACCAAAAGACAGTCCCTGCCGCTTTGAATAACTCAAGGCGGTTTTTTTACTTGACGTTCAGATATGATTGTGCTATAAAGTAACGATGGCTCTTTGACATTTTAGTTAGAAAGGAAGTTGGCCATGGAAACCAAGCGGACATTTTCCGGTGACCTACTCGTACTAGTTGCTATGGCGATATTTGGGTCATACTCACTTTTTTTGCGGCTCTGCCCGCAGATTTCTCCTCTCACATTTCTGGGCATATTTCAGGTGGTCGGCATGATAAGTTTTTTTATCATTGCCCGCCTCCAGGGAATGCCCCGCCTTACGAAACGCGATTACATTCTTCTTGCCACGCTTGCTGTAACAGCAACCATGAACGACTTGTGTTACTTTTTCGCGTTCACCATGACATCGGTGGCGAACGCGGCAGTAGCACATCAATCGGTTTCGATTTTTCTTTTGATTCTCGCACCGCTTCTACTACGTGAGCGTACGCGTAAAGATGAATGGGTGGCGCTCGTTGTTTCTCTTGCGGGCATTGTGGCGCTCTACAGCAATCAGCTCGGAACGAGTGGTGAGAAATCCCATCTAGTGGGAATTACGCTCGGCGTGATTTCCGGACTTTTTTACGCTTTTCTCATCGTGCTTTATCGCACGATTCTCAATCCAGATAGGGGCATTACGATCAGCGCGGTAAACTTCTGGCGGTATGCGATGAGCACCGTGCTCCTCCTTGCCGTCACGCCTTGGATGAAACTGGGAGAGTTGCAGAGTTCTGACGTCATTCCACTCATCGGTTTCGGCCTGGCCTTTGCTGTCGTTGCTTCCGGAATCCACAACTACGGAATCAGCAAGACGCGTTCACTGCACGTTTCAATTCTTGGGAAGAGTGAACCGGTCTTTGCGATCGTGTACGCGTTTTTGATCCTGCGCGAACCACTGACGACACAAGTAGTGATCGGCGGAACCCTCATCGTAGGGTCGAGTCTTTGGCTCGCCCTCAAGAAAGGAGAGTAGTACCATGTTAATTCGTGGCATCGCTTTTGACCTAGAAGGTACTGTCGTTGATGTTGAGGCGGCTCATCATGCCGCGCACCTTGCTTCAGCAAAGGAGGTCGGAATCGATCTTTCGTATGAAGAGGCCTTGGTTAGACTTCCTCGTTTCATTGGCGGGCCAGATGTCCACGTGGACATCTGGAATCTGTTGAATGCTGAACAGCAGAAGTCAATATCGTCAGATTATATTCGTCAACGCACGGAGCATTACTACAGAGAGAACCTTGCGGGTACGGCGATTTCTGCTAGGCCAGGATTCTTCGGCTTCCTGAAAACTGTCCGTGGCTTGAATATCTCCGTCTCCATTGGCTCGCTCACGCCAGAACAGGAGGCGGGGCGGCTTCTGGAAGGGTCTGGCCTTTTGGACCATTTCGGAAGGGACAGCATCATTCTTCGTGAGCATGTTAAGCGGCTCAAACCGGCGCCTGATGTTTTCCTGAAAACGGCCTCGATCATGGGAATCGATCCGCGCCAACAGCTCGTCTTTGAGGATTCACCTCGCGGCGTGCAGGCCGCTATTGCTGCCGGCTCCAAGGCCGTCGGCATGCCAGTCGTCATTCGCGGTTCAACTGTCGGCGCTCTTGTTGATGCAGGCGCCTGTCGCGTCTTTTTTGACTGGCGGGAAATCAATGTTCCCGCCCTGATTGAAAACCTTAGTTAGAGCCATATAAAACAACTTATCAGTGCCTTGCGGATGTTCTCAAAAAAAGAACTAATCCGTCGGGCACTTTTTTTTGGCGGAATTTTGACATAATTACTATTTTTTGATAAATTATGATGGTAGTTTAAGTTTAAAATTATGGATAAATACGGTATAGACAACCAAAAAATAGTTTATCATCCGGAGCGCGTAGCTGAATGGCTGCAAGCCGGCGATGACTGGGAAAAGGCCAAAAAAGTTTATCCTATCTATATTGAAATTTCGCCTTCCGGCGCCTGCAATCATCGTTGTGTTTTTTGCGCCGTGGATTATATTGGCTACAAACCGGTATTTTTAAATACGGAAAAATTAACATCCGCTTTGACGCAAATGGGCGAGAAAAAAGTCAAAAGCGTCATGTTTGGCGGAGAAGGCGAACCCTTGTTGCATCCGCAAATTATTGAGTTAACCAATCACGCGAAGTCCTCCGGCATTGATGTCTCCTACACAACTAATGGCGTTCTGCTTTCAGAGAAATTTTTACAAAAAGCTCTGTCTTCAATCACCTGGATTAAGGTTAGTTTAAATGCCGGCTCACCCGAGACATATCAACAAATCCACCGCGCTCAATCGGATGATTTCCATCGCGTGATTCAAAATTTGAAAAGAGCTGTAGAAATCAAAAGGGCCGGAGGCCTTAATTGCACACTGGGAGCGCAGATGATTTTATTGCCAGAAAATAAGCACGAGGTCGTAGCTTTAGCTAATCTGTTGAAAGAAATTGGTTTAGATTATTTTGTCGTCAAACCGTACTCGCAACATCATTTTAGTTTGACTAAGCGCTATGAAGACATTAAATACGAATCATTTTTAGGATTGGCGGAAGAATTAAAAAAAATATCCGATGATAAATTTAGCGCCATCTTCCGCGATCGCACCATGAAAAAGTGGGACGCGCAAGAAAAATCTTACCAAATCTGCCATGCCACGCCGTTTTTCTGGGCCTATCTTATGGCTAACGGAGATTTATACAGTTGCAGCGCTTTTTTAAGCGATGAACGATTCAACTGCGGCAACATCAACCAGCAATCGTTTGTTGAAATTTGGGAAGGAGAAAAAAGAAAAAATAATTGGGCTTTGTTGAAGGATAATTTTAATATCACCGAATGCCGTAATAATTGCCGGATGGACGAAGTCAATCGCTTTTTGTGGCAGCTCAAAAATCAACCGCCCGAACACGTTAATTTTATTTAATATATGAAAGCTGAAAATGTATTGCCGGAAATTTTAAAAGATCTTTATTATAGAATGTTGAAGATCCGTTTGGTAAGCGAAAAGATTATTGAGTTGTATCCGGAACAAGAGATGCGTTGTCCCACTCATTTGTCGATCGGCGAAGAAGCGATTGCCGCTGGGATTTGCCAACTTTTGGGGCCGACTGACGCCGTCTTCAGCCATCATCGCTGTCATGCTCATTATTTGGCTATGGGCGGGTCAATTAAAGAAATGCTGGCTGAACTTTATGGCAAGGTCACTGGTTGCAGCCGAGGTATCGGCGGTTCAATGCATTTGACGGCTCCCCAGACTGGTTTTATAGCCGCTTCGTCTATTGTCGGCGGCACTATTCCCATTGCAACTGGAGCAGCGTTAGCTTTCCAGAAACGCGATGAAAAAAGAGTGGCAATAAGTTTTTTTGGCGATGGCGGAGCTGACGAAGGCGTTTTTTTTGAGAGCTTGAATTACGCGTCTTTAAAAAATTTACCAATAGTTTTTGTTTGCGAAAATAATTTTTATGCGGTTTTGTCTCGTCTGGAAGCGCGGCGCAAAAATATGGATATTTTTACTCATGCCGCCGCCTTTAATATGCCCGGACAGGCTGTAGATGGTAATGATGTCTTGGCCGTGTATCAAGCAGGCCAGGAAGCGATAGCGCGGGCGCGTTTTGGCAATGGTCCGACTCTTTTGGAGTGTCGCACCTATCGTTGGCGCGAGCATGTTGGCCCTAATTGCGACCAGGAGCATGGCCATCGTCCGGCGTGCGAAGTTAGCGACTGGATGAAGCATTGTCCTGTTAGAACATTTGAGGATTATCTTTTGAGTGAACAAATCCTTTCTCTGGACGAAAAGAATAAAATTACCAAAGATTTGTCAGAAGAGATTGAGGGGGCGGTTAATTTTGCTAAAAACAGTCCTTTTCCCAGCCAAGAAGATTTATTAAAATTTGTTTATCCTGTTTAGATATGCGTGAGATTACCTATGCCCAAGCCGTTAGCGAAGCAATTGTTCTCGCCATGGAGAGACAGCCGGAAATTTTTGTGTTAGGCGAGGGAGTCGATGACGCCGCTGGTATTTTTAATACCACTCGCGAGGCCTTTTTGAAGTTTGGTTCAAAAAGAGTGGAAGATACGCCGCTGTCTGAAAATGCTTTAACTGGCGTGGTTCTGGGCGCGGCCGTGATGGGGATGCACCCTATGCTGGTATATGCGCGTGATGATTTTATGCTTTTGGCCATGGATCAAATCGTTAATCACGCGGCTAAATGGAGCTATACTTATGGCGGTCGGATGTCCGCGCCGATTATTTTACGGGCGATCATCGGCCGCGGCTGGGGCCAGGGGCCGCAACATTCACAAAGTTTGCAATCATTATTTGTGCATATACCCGGATTAAAAGTAGTCATGCCAGTTACTCCTTATGACGCGAAAGGCTTACTGTTGTCTAGTTTTAAAGAAAAATGTCCGGTGATTTTTATAGAACATCGTTGGTTGCATAAAGAAATTGGCGACGTTCCGACAGAGTATTACACCATTCCTTTGGGATCGGCCAAAATAATGAGATCAGGCGATGATGTTACTATCGTCGCTATATCTCAGATGGTTTTGGAAGCAATGAAAGCCGCCGCCATTTTGGCGGAAAAAGGAATAAAGGCGGAAATTATTGATTTGCGATCTTTAAAGCCGTGGGATAAGCAAACTGTTTTGACATCAGTCACAAAAACCGGTCATTTGGTAGTGGCTGATACTGGTCATTTAATGTGCGGCCTGGCCAGCGAAATTGCCGCTACCGTGGCCGAGGAGGCCATGTCTTATTTACGAGCGCCGATTAAACGGATAAGTTTGGCAGAATCACCGTCTCCCACCAGCTACAAATTGGAAGAATTTTTCTACCCGCAAGCTGGCCAGATTGTTTCGGCCGTTTGGGAAGTGCTTGGTAAAAATCAAACGCAGATGAAGGAGATTCAACCAACGGAAGAATATGTTAAGAAATTTGACGGTTCTTTTTAGCATTTTATGGAAGAGAATATTAATATATCAATCATTGTTCCGGCCTTGAATGAGGAAAAAAATATTGCCAGCGCCGTGAGAAATATCTCGACTGCCTTATCAGGAAGAAATGATTATGAAATTTTGATTTTTAACGACGGCAGCACCGACCAAACCGGAGAAATCGCCGATGCTTTGGCGTCGTCTAGTTCGCGTATTCGAGTTATCCATCATGCTCTACCGCAAAATTTGGGCGGCTGTTTTCGTGAAGGCGTGGCTATGGCGCGGGGGGAATATGCAGTTATGTTACCCGGAGACGACGAAACCGATTCGCGCACCATTAAAAATCTTTTTAAGGCCTTAGGTTCAGCCGAAATTGTCACTACTTATACTGTTAATAAAAAAATTAGAAGTTGGTCTCGTCGTTTTATTTCCGCGATTTATACCAACTTTTTGAATTTTTTATTCGGCTTAAATTTGAGATATTTTAACGGCCCCTCTTTAATTAAAACCGATTTACTCAAAAAGGCGCCCATTGCCAGCAATTTTGCTTATATGTCGGCGATTTTGGTGCGTTTGATTAAAGCCGGTTATCATTATAAAGAAATTGAAATGATAATTAAGCCGCCCCAACGCCAATCACGGGCTTTAAAATTGAAAAATGTTTATTATGTTTTACTGACAATTTTGGATTTATTCACGGATATTTATCTTCGTCATAAAATTTTATGAGTGAAATCATTCTTGATGGTCACAAATTGAATTGGCACAAGGATCGCGTAGAGGCATGGTTGCGTGGCGAGCGAATTGCCCCGATTACTATTGACTGCGCTCTAACTCGCGCCTGCAATTATCATTGTGTTTATTGTTATGGCCAACTTCAAGCTAATGACATAAAAAGAATGACCAAAGAAGTAGTGTTTAAATTTTTGGACGATGCCGCCGATATCGGCGTGAAAGCCGTTAGTTTTGTGAGTGACGGAGAAAGCACTTGTTCGCCATATTTATATGACGCGATCGTTCAGGGTCGCGCTAATGGTTTGGATATGGCTTTAGGTACCAATGGTTATTTATTAAATGAAATTCATTTGGCAAAAATATTGCCGGCTTTGACTTATTTGCGATTCAATATCTCGGCCGCCAAACCCAAGAGATACGCGGAAATACACGGTTGTCCAGAACAGGCGTTTTATCAAGTTTGCGATAATATCAAAAATGCCGTGCGTATTAAAAAACAGCAGGATTTAACAGTGACCATTGGATTGCAAATGGTTTTGATGCCGCAGTTTCAGGATCAAATCATGCCGCTGGCTAAATTAGGCCAAGAATTAGGAGTTGATTATTTAGTTATTAAGCATTGTAGCGATGATGAGGAGGGGAGTTTAGGGGTTGATTATTCAAAATATTTTGAATTGACGGAACTGCTGAAAAAAGCAGAAAGCTATTCCACTAAAGATTATTTGGTTAAAGCGAAGTGGTCAAAGATAATGAGCGGCGGGAAAAGAAAATACTCGCAATGTTTTGGTCCGCCTTTTATTTTGCAGATGTCTGGTTCGGGGTTAGTGGCGCCCTGCGGCATGCTTTTCAATGAAAGATACAAAAAATATCATATTGGCAATATCGCGGAGACATCATTTAAAGAACTTTGGCAAGGTGAACGATATTGGGAGGTGATGAATTTAATCGCTTCAGAAAAGTTTGACGCTCGCACCATGTGTGGCACGTTGTGCTTACAGCATAAAGTCAACGAATTTCTTTGGGATTTGAAGAATAATGACGCGAAATTGGCGCCGGCCACCGGACACGAACCAATGCATAAAAATTTTATTTAAATTATGGAGAATTTGATAATTATTCCCACCTACAATGAAAGAGATAATATTGGGGGTATTATTTCAGCTATTTTTAAAATGGCACCGGGGATTAAAATTTTGGTGGTTGACGACAACTCGCCGGACAAAACTTCGGAGGTCGTGAAAAGTTTGCAATCAGAATATCCTAATTTATCTCTTTTTGAAAGACCGCGCAAAGAAGGACTTGGCCTGGCATATTTGGACGCCTTTCAGTTAATTTTAAAAGACAATTTGGTTGAATGTGTCATCATGATGGATGCGGATTTTTCGCATGACCCAAAATATTTGCCCGAGTTGTTGGAGGTGGCAAAAAAATTTGATGTAGTAGTGGGGTCGCGTTATGTGAAGAACGGAGGCACTGTTGGTTGGGAAGCTTGGCGTCGTTTTTTGAGTAAATTCGGCAATTTGTACTCTCGCCTGATTACTAAAATGCCGATTTTTGATTGTACCGGGGGGTTTAATTTAATTAAAACCGATTTTTTGCGAAAGATTGATTTATCACGCATGGATATGTCTGGCTACGCCTTTCAGATAGAGCTCAAGTATTTATTGTGGAAAGCCGGCGCGCAATTTAAAGAAATTCCTATAATTTTTAAAAATAGATTGAATGGCGAATCAAAGATTTCCAATCATATTATTAAGGAAGGAATTTTAGCTCCATGGAAAATAAAGAAAAAAATCGATACAATATGGGAGAAATAGCTTGCCTTATCTGCCGGAGCGATATAGTTATTTTTTTTACCAAAAAAAATAACTATAATATATATAGATGCCAGGAATGCGGTTTAATTTTTGTTTGGCCAATACCAAAAAACACGGGAGGGCTTTATTCTAAAGATTATTTCAAAGGAGCCGCGCTGGGTTACGGTTATGTTGATTATGAAAAGGATAAGGCGGCTATGAAGAAAACTTTTAATGTTTATTTAGACAAAGTAGAAAAAATTTTACCCACCAAAGGCAGATTGTTGGATGTGGGTTCGGCCCTGGGCAGCTTTTTACAACTGGCTTCTCGGCGCGGGTGGCAAGTCAGCGGCGTTGAGATATCGGATTATGCCGCCAAACACACTCGAGATTGTGGATTAGACGTAATTTGCGGCACGACCAAGGATCTTTTGTCAAAATCTGGTTTTTTTGACGCGTTAACTTATTTAGATGTGTTTGAGCATCTTTCTGACCCAAAAGCTGAGTTGGCCGCGGCCCATCAATTATTAAAAAGCGGAGGATTGTTAATTATCAACACGCCCGATACTAATAGTGTTTTTAGTCTTATTTTAGGCAAAAACTGGCATTTATTGACTCCGCCGGAGCACTTATTTGTTTTCAATCGTAATAATTTGACAAAAATGTTAGAGAGTTGCGGATTTGAGATTTTATCAGTTTGCCATATTGGTAAAAAATTTACTCTACAGTATATAATCCAGACTTTATATAATTGGCAGAAAATTTTTATTTGGCGCTGGTTGACAGAAATTTTTAAAAATAATTTTTTGGGCAGAATCAGCCTTCCTGTCAATTTGAGAGACAATATGTTTATAATCGCAAAAAAAGTATGATATTGGTAAAAATTTTATTTCGTTATAAACATTTATTATTGCTTGCGGCCGCAACCATTTTTTTACTTTCTTTGCCCGTCATAAATCTTTTTTTCGCGAAGGATTTCAAATGGATTGGTCCGGCTACTATAACCGGTGCGGTGCATGGGGACTGGAAATATTATGAGCCGCGGATAAGAGAGATTTTAGACGGCCATCCGTTTATTGGCAATCCATTTTTAATAGAATATAACAATGAATTGCCGCCCGCTTTCTTTTTTGCCGATTGGTTAGCCGCCATTCCGATGTTATTGGGATTGTTTTTGGAGTGGGGTACGATTGTCAATGACATGCTCTGGTCCTTGTTATTTGTTTTTCTAGCTTATGGTATTTTGCAACAAGCCGGTGTGTCAAAATGGCTAAGTGTCTTTGGCGCGGAGCTGACTTTTTTTCAGGTATTTTATTTAATGACGGCCACGGTTTCAATGCAAACGATTTTTCCATTTTATTTATTTTTTCTTTTTTCATTTTTATTTTGGATAAAAGACCATAAGAATAAAAAAAGGACGGTTCTATTGATATTGTCATCAACTCTTTCGTTTTACGTTTACACTTATTTGTGGCAGGTTGTTGTCACAGCTTTGGGGCTGGCTTTTTTGTTTTGGCTGGTAACAAAGAAAAAAGAAATGACTGTTGGTTTGATAAAAATATTGGGCTTGACAACTATTTTTTCGTTGCCGCTTTTCATATTTACGTATTTACAGATTATCCACCCATATTATTGGGACACCATGCAAAGAATTGGTCTTGTCTCAACTCGTTTGCCAACCGCCGAGGTATTTTATTCCGGCCGTTGGGTGGTTCTTATGATGCTGCTGTGTTTTTTTGTTTTTTGTTGGATCAAAAAAATAAGGGAGAATCAAATGTATAGATTGTTGATGATCTTTTTTGTTATTAACGGTTTTTCGCTTATAATTGTTTCCGCAAGCAACGTTATAACCGGGAAAGACTTAGAGTTAGCCCAGCACATTGTGCGGTTTATTTTAGTTTGGATGCCGCTTGCTTTTATTGTTTTTTTGTCTTTAATTAAAGATAGCGCGGCACAATTTAAACTTTTTTGTTCATATAAAAAAATAATCATTTTTGTTTTGTGTCTTACATATTTGTTCGGCCTAGTTTCTTACTACAAGGGTTATCTTTATTCTTTTTTTAACAGACAGCGACTTTGGCAACATATTGTTGATAATCAAAAAATGAACGAACCCTTAAGTTGGCTAGAAAATGAGGAAAGCAAATCAGTTGTTGTTTGGGCTGAACCAGATTCGTTGACCAATGCCTATATTCCCACGTTAACCAAACACTACATCTTGGGTGGTGGCTTGTTTCAGCTTGTGCCATCGCAAGAGATAGAGGAAAGATATTTAGTGTCTAACTATTTTAATCAACTAAGTTTAGATGATATTAAAAAAGATTTTGCATTATATGCGGGCTCAGGAAATGCAATTCATCCGGCTAAGATTTATAATCGCAAAGTGGTGTTGTGTAAATTTTTCCGTCTAAATTTGTTTGGCGCAAATTGTGGAGAAAAAACAGACCCGATTACTCTAAAGGGTGAAAAATATTTTACGGATTTATACGATAAGTACGCAAAGGAAATCGTTCCAAATATTGGTTCTTACCTAACAAAGTATAAAGTATCTTATTATGTTAAAGATCGCCGGATAAACAGCGGCGCGCAGCCGGAAAAAATTGGGATGAAGCGAGTTTATTCCGATATGAATTTTGATATTTACAAAATTAAAGATTTTTGATACAATTTTATCTCAAAAGACATTAATATTTGAGCTTATGAAAGTAGTCATTCTCTGCGGCGGTGTGGGCACTAGAATGAAAGAGGAAACCGAGTTTAAGCCAAAACCACTTGTTTTGGTCGGTAGCAAGCCGATTTTGTGGCATATCATGAAATTATATGCTCATCATGGTTACAATGAGTTCGTTTTGGCTTTGGGCTATAAGGGTCACATGATTAAAGAATACTTTTTAAATTGGCGCGGCTTGATTAACGATTTTACCCTCCATACTAAATCTAATGAGATTTTTTTTCATAATGATGAGTGTGACAATTTTAAGATTACTTTTGCCGAAACCGGCCAGGATACTTTAACCGGAGAACGTGTCAGGCGATTAGCAAAATATATTGACGGTGACGATTTTATGGTGACTTATGGAGATGGTGTGGGTAATATAAACATAAAAGAGTTGGTTGATTTTCATCGGGCGCAAAACGCTTTGGCGACAGTCACGGGAGTTCGACCGGCCTCGCGGTTTGGTTTTTTAAATATTGACCATGATGCCAAGAAAGTTAAAGATTTTTTTCAGCACAAAGTAACTCAGGGCATGAAAGATGATTTATCTAGAGATTTTATCAATGGCGGATTTATGGTTTTTAATCGCGATGTGTTGAATCTGATACCGCCGGGCGGCATGATTGAAGCCGTGTTTCCTCTTTTAGCGGAAAAAGGACAGCTTTCCGTTTATTGCCATCCAGGAAAATGGAAGTGCATGGATACTCATAAAGAAGCGGAAGAGATGAACGAACATTGGACAAATGATCCTTTTTGGAAAATATGGACGGACTAAAAGCGAAAAATATTTTAGTGACAGGGGGAGGCGGCTTCATCGGCTCCCATTTAGTAGATGAACTGATAGAAAGGGGCCACAATGTTGTTGTGATTGACAATTTATCCAGCGGAAAAAGAGAAAATATAAACCTTAAAGCTAGGTTTTACAAAGCTGATGTTAGAGACAAAAATATTTTTCAAATTTTGGAGAGAGAAAAAATAGATGGCGTGTTCCATCTAGCCGCGCAGCCAATTGTTGAAAAGGCCTATGAAAATCCCGTTGAAACTCTGGAAACAAATATCATGGGCACGGTAAATGTATTGGAAGCATGTAGACAAAAAGGAGATTTAAAATTTGTCGTTGTTATTTCTTCCGATAAGGCATACGGTAGAACGAAGGAATTGCCTTATAAAGAATTTTTTCCGTTGAAAGGCAGTCATCCTTATGATGTATCAAAATCGGCCGCCGATTTGATAGCCCAAGCATTTTTTTCAACTTATGGCCTGCCAGTCGTTATAACGAGATTCAGCAATGTTTATGGTCCCAGGGATTTTAATTTTTCCAGAATTATTCCGGGAGCATTAGAAGCGGCAATAAAAGACGCTGAACTGGCGGTAAGAAGCGATGGAAAAATGGTCAGAGAATATGTTTATGTTAAAGACATAATTGATGGTTGTATAAAATTGGCTCAAAACATAGAAATAGCGGCTGGAGAAGCTTTTAACTTCGGTAGTACGAACATCTATAGCGTTATAGATGTTATAAACAGAATAGAAAAAATTTTGGGACAGACAATCAAATATAATGTCCTGAATATCGCTAAAAATGAAATACCGGCACAGTATCTTGACTGGTCCAAGGCGAAAGAAAAATTAAATTGGGTGCCGATAATAAGTTTTGAAGATGGAATTGCGGAAACATATCTTTGGTATAAAGAATATTTTAAAAATTAAAACAATTTTTATTTAGAGGATTCTTGTTATGATAAATGAATCGTTGAAATTTGCTGAAATCAAAAATAGGAACAAACTCAAAGAAGAAAAACCCCTTGTTTACAAGAAAATAATGAAATTTAACGAGAAAATTAAAAGGGGAGAAAGCATTGCCATTATTCAATTTCAGTATAATTATACCTGCAATTTTGCCTGCGAACACTGCTCAATCAAGAAGTTTCAAGGTAGAAATGACGCTCCACAGATGACCATTCCTGATGTAAAAGAACTTTTCAGACAAGCAGACGAATTGGGGTTGGCGCGCGTAACGATAACCGGAGGCGAACCATTGGTTTTTAAAGATTTTGACGAATTGGTCGCGGCGATTGATCCGCAAAAATTTTATATAAATTGCGATTCAAATGGGTGGTTATTGGATGAAAATCGGGCAAAACATTTAAAAAGCATTGGTATTGACCGTGTGCAGGTAAGTTTAGATAGTTTAGACGCCGAGGAACACGATAAATTTAGACATGCCAAAGGTGCGCATGAAAGGGTTATGAGAGCCGTTGACGCGGTCGGAAAAGTCGGGTTGGATATTTTTATGCAGACTGTTGTTTGGAAAGAGCGACTGTATTCGGAAGAGTTTATTAAATATTTAGAATATTTTACTAATAAAGGAATTGGTGTGTTTGTAAGCTATGCCAAACCAGTCGGCGCGTGGGAAGGTAATTATGAAGGTCTGGTTGATAAAAAAGACATGACCTACATGGAGGAATTGGAAAAAAAGTACAAGGTCTTTACTCATTTGACTCCCGCTTACGGACTTAATATAGGTTGCATCGCGCTCAAAGGGATGTTTTCCGTAACGCAATATGGAGATGTACTCCCTTGTCCATATATTCATACATCGGTTGGTAATATTTTAAAGGAGCCATTGAAGGATATAATTAAAAGAGGGTTTGGTATTAAATATTTCGGCGAATATGTTGACACCTGCACGATAGCGGAAGATCGGGATTTTATTAAAAAGTATGTCGCCGGAAGAATATATGGCAAATCATTGCCTGTGCCATGCTCGGAAGTCTTTACCGATGAAGATAAAACACAAAAGCCGTTTAATAAAGACCAGAGATTATTTTTATGATAACGGACCGTTTATTGTTTATAGTACCACCGTACATAACTTATACAAGTTTTGTAAAACCAGATTTTAATGAGCGTGTGGTGTTTAAAAAAAATGGGAGTTTCGGCAGTTTGGTGACCGAAATGCCTTTAGGTATTTTATCCATAAGCTCCTATTTAAAAAAAAATATAAATTCAATAGAGATAAAATTTATTGATTTTAATGTCGTTTTAAATAAGATGGTAGATTTTAGTTTCGGTTCTTTTATAGAATTGTTTTACGATTTTTTTTCTAAAAAAGAGTGGATCGATTTTAAACCAACCGTAGTGGGTATATCGACATTATTTGCGCCGGCGTATCACAATATGATTGATTTAGGACAGGCTGTGCGTGACTTATTTCCCAGCGCTTTGATAGTAGCTGGAGGAGGAATTCCAACCAACATGTTTAATCAGATTTTTAAAGAGAGTTATTGCTTTGACGCTCTTTGTTATGGTGAGGGAGAAAAACCGTTTTTAGGATTAATGATGGCAGAAGATAAAGTTTATTTTTTAGAAAATAATTTATCTTGGATCACAAATAAGAAAATAAAAAATAAACAATCTTTTGAACATGATTTTGTTCAAGACCTAGATGAGATACCGTTTTTAGATTACGATATTCTGAACATAAAGGATTACGGTATAAATCCCATACTTTCACTTTTTCCACTTGAAGAAGAAAGAAAAAGAAAAGGGATGTCGGTTATGATCTCTAGAGGGTGCCCTCATCGTTGCAGTTTCTGTTCTTCATACACTGTACATGGAAGAAAAATGCGTTATTATAGTATGAAACGCGTCAAAGAGGATTTTAAGCGGTTGAAAGATAAATATGGCGCAGAGACATTGATTTTTTTTGATGATCATTTAATGGCTGACAAAAAAAGAGTTTATGAAATTTTTGATATAATAAAAAATTTGCGTTTGACGGCCTTTTTTCCGAATTCGCTGGCTCTATATGCTTTAGATAGGAAAATGCTCGAGGCTCTTAAAAGTATTGGGGTAAATAATCTTGTTTTGTCAGTAGAGTCAGGCAGTAATAGAGTTTTAAAAGAAATTATGCATAAACCGCTCAATCTTTCAATTGTAAAACGCGTAGTTGATGATTGTCGTCAATTGGGAATAGTTTCTGATGTGTCGATACTTATAGGATTGCCCGGTGAAACAAAACAGGATATAGAAGACGCGCGTTCATTTTTAAAAACTCTCAATGGATCATGGTTTAGAATTAGTATGGCCACTCCTCTTGTTGGTAGCGAAATGCTTGATGTTTGCCTAAAAAATAATTATATTAAGGGTGATTATATTAATTGTGATTTTAAGAGGGCAATTGTGGAAACCGAAGATTTTACACCAGAATATATACAAGAAAAAGCTTATTTTTTGAATCTTGAACTCAATTTTGTAGAGAACAATGATTTTAAGTTAGGAAATTATGCTGTGGCGCTGAAAGGATTTGAAAACACAATAAGAGTAAAGAATGACCACGCGTTTGCTTATTATTTTGCAGCCAAATGTTGCTTGACAATGAATTTAGATGAGAAATATCGTGAATACAAAATAAAATACGAAAAAATTTTAAAAGAATCCGTATTTTGGAGAAATTTAGTTAATCAATTTGTTTTGGTTTCGTTGAAATAATTATAAAATTTTTTTATGAAGGCTAAAGATATCAGCGGTCAAGCCCCGGGAGGGAAGAGGACCAAGCTCGCAGACGCTCTTCCATTGAATACTCCATTTGTTGTGCAGATCTTTCCAGTATATGCCTGCGTGTTTAAGTGTTGTTATTGTATTTTTTCCATAGACACGGCAAAACGGGGATTTATTTCAGATAAAGTAATGATGGATTTAAATTTGTATAAGAAATGCGTGGATGAAATGACCACCTTCCCCAATAAAATTAAAGTTATTCGTTTCGTTGGGATCGGCGAGCCTCTTTTACACAAAGACATAGTTGAAATGGTTAGGTGCACAGCTAAAAAAAATATAGCCAATACAATTGAAATTTTAACAAACGCTTTTCTTCTCACTCCACAAATTTCTGACGCGCTTTTGGCGGCCGGACTCACTAGGTTGGTTGTTTCCGTTCAGGGAACGACTCGAGAAAAGTATAAAAAAGTTTGTGGCGTCAATCTTGATTTTGATAAATTTATTGGCAATTTGAAATATTTTTATCAGAACAAAAATAAAGCCCATGTTTATATTAAAATTGTAGACACGGCTGTAGATGATAAAAAGGATGAAAAAAGATTTTACGAATTATTTGAAGATATTTGTGACACTATGGCGATTGAGCATACTGTCCCGATTCACGCGGGAATAGATTATAAAAATGTTTTAAAAGATAAAGAAACACAAGTGACACAATTTGGATTACCGGTTTTTGACATGCCTGTTTGTCCCCAGCCATTTTTTCATATGCAGATAAATCCGGACGGGAAAGTCGTGCCTTGCTATTCTTTTGAATATCCGGCAACTATGGGAGACTGCAACAGTCAGTCGGTGCGCGATATTTGGAACGGACAGAAATTCCAAGAATTTAGAAAAAAAATGCTTGATGGCGCTAAAAATGTTTGTCAGACTTGCGCGGAATGCAATATCATTAAATACAGGTTTTTTCCGGAAGATGATTTGAAAAACGATGTCGAGAGACTCAAAAAATTTTATGCTCAGCAATAAGAGTCGGGCTTGCCCCATCTGTTCTTGTTTAGAAAAAGTGCTACTTTTTAGACAAAAGTTTAGTGACAAGACTATTTTTTTGATGGACGGTTACGATGTGGTCGTATGCGATAAATGCGGGTTCGTTTTTGCGGACGGGATTCCGTTACAAGCTGACTTCGACGGTTATTACGCCGCCATGTCTAAGTATGAGTTTAGTTATCAGGGCGGGCGGGTTTCAAAGGAATATGTTGACTATTTTACGAAAATATTTAATTTTTTAGCGCCACGCGTGCAAAATAAAAATGCCAAAATTTTAGATATAGGCTGTTCAACGGGTAGCTTGCTGTCAATTTTTAAATTAAACGGGTATTCAAACATTTTTGGCATTGACCCATCATCGGAGTGTTCTAAAACAGCTAAAGAATTATATGATATTACAGTGACGACCGATACAGTTTATAATTTTAATTCTATAGAAAAATTTGATTTGATTATTTTATCCGCGGTTTTAGAGCATTTGGTTGATTTTGATTATTCAATGCAAAAAATTAGATCATTGTTAAACGAAAATGGTTTGTTGTTTATAGCCGTTCCAAACGCGGAAAAGTTTTCTTTATTCGTTTCAGCGCCATTTCAACAATTCAGCACGGAGCATATCAATTATTTTTCACGATATTCCATAAAAAATTTATTGTCGCGATTTTCATTTGAAGAGATTGCGGTTCGACAGGATGAGCACAAGTTGAATAACGCTGTTGATACGGAAATTCTCAGTTTGTCAAAAAAGACAGCGGAAGAGACGTTAAAAATAGTTCGGGACGACATCAGCGAGCCGCGTGTAAGAGAGTACATCACAAAATGCTTAGCAATGGATTTAACTCTTAATCAAATTATTCAGGAGAAGTTGTCAGGTAAAGATAAAATAATTATTTGGGGCGTGGGTACCCACACCCAGAGACTTATAGGCAGCGGTTTGGATTTGTCCAAGATACTATTTTTTGTCGATTCAAATAAAAGATACGCCGGCAAAAAAATAAAAGGGCTAGAAGTGAAACCGCCAGAAGCGATTAAAGAAGGCGTTCCGGTTTTTATTTCTTCGCATTCTTATCAAGAAGAAATTATTCATCAAATCAGAGAGGTTTTAAAATTAAATAACGAGATAATAACGCTTTACTGATGAAAAAAAATATCGCCATTTTGGGCGCTACATCTCATATCGCCAAAGGGTTAATTTATAACTTTTTACAAAGCGAGGAATTTTGTTTGCATTTGTATGCGCGCTCGGCCGATAAGGTAAACGATTTTTTAGTTGCCATTGGCAAGTGTGAAGGAAAAGACCGTTTTATTTATAATGGATTTGCGGATTTTCCTAACCGCGATTACGATGTGGTGATTAACTGCGTTGGTATTGGCACCATTAACAAACATAAAGGCGATTATGCGGCATATTTTACAATAACCGAAGAATACGATAATCTGGTTATAGCGTATTTGCGTCGCAACCATCCCAAGACGCTTTATATAAGTTTCAGCAGCGGAGCGGTCTATGGTAAAGTTTTTTCGGCGCCAGCAAGAGAAAATACGACAAATTGTATAAGTGTTAATCACATAAATAAAGAAGACTATTATGCGATTGCCAGGCTCAATGCCGAGGCCAAACACAGAGCATTCGCTGATTTGAACATTGTGGATCTTAGGCTCTTTTCTTATTTTAGTCGGTTTATTGACTTGACGGATGGGTATTTTATTACCGAACTATTATCCTGCATCTTGAAAAAGAAAGTTTTTGTCACTGATAATCAAAATATTATTCGTGATTATGTTCATCCAGACGATCTTTTTGTTGTGGTTATGAAGTGTTTAGCCGCGAGCCATATTAATGGAGCTTTTGATGTTATGAGTGCCAGGCCAGTGGAGAAAAGAGAAGTGGTTGATTATTTTGTTCGAAAATACGGTTTAATGTTTCAAATGGACACATCCGTGAGTAGTGAGAGCGCAACAGGAGCAAAAAGCATTTATTATTCAAAGTATGGTAAAATTAACAATTTGGGTTATCATCCTAAATTTGGTTCTTTTGAAACAATTAAAATGGAATCAAAATACATTTTAAGCCAATAGAATCAATAATATGAAAATCGACCAAATTTTTAATCAATGTCAAGAAAAATTCGCCAGCCCGCTTTTTATTTTTGAAATGGCCAATAATCACATGGGCGATGTGGAGCACGGGCTAAAAATTATCAGAGACATTCACGAAGTGGTTAAAGATTTTTTCGTTTTGGGCTGGAATTTTGCTTTTAAATTCCAATATCGAGATTTGGACACCTTTATTCACCCAGATTACAAAAATCGAATGGATTTAAAATATGTTAAACGTTTTTCTGAAACAAAATTAAGCGAAGAAGATGTGTTGAAATTGAAAAACGAAGCGCAGAAACTCGGTTTTATTACCATTTGTACTCCGTTTGACGAGAAATCGGTGGAAAATATTGTCAAGCACGGTTACGACATCATTAAAGTGGCCAGTTGTTCATTTACTGATTGGCCGCTCCTGGAACAAATTATTCAAACCGATAAGCCCATTGTAGCTTCTATCGGCGGCGCAAAGATTGAAGACATTGACAAGGTGGTTAGTTTTTTTCAGCACCGGAATAAAAAATTTGCCATCATGCATTGCGTGGGGCAATATCCCACGCCGGCAGATCAGCTACAACTTAATCAGATAAGTTTATTAAAAAAACGATACCCTGAGGTGGTGATTGGATTTTCCACACACGAGTCGCCGGATAATTTTGAAGCCGTTAAATTGGCTGTGGCCAAGAGGGCGGGGTTTTTTGAAAAGCATGTGGCGATAAAAAGTGAGAAGTATCCAATCAACGCTTATTCAGCCACTCCCGAACAAATTAGAAAGTGGCTGGAAGCGGCGCGGGAGGCTTATATTTATTGCGGGGTGGCTGGCCAACGGCATGAATTTGCCCAGCAAGAGCTGGCTGATATCCGTCAGTTCCAACGGGGGGTTTTTGCCGTCAGCGATATTAAAGCGGGGGAACGGGTGGAGGTAAAAAATACTTTTTTCGCGTTTCCTAATCAGGCAGGACAAGTTTTGGCCAATGGAATGTCAAAGTATATGATTTTGAACGCCTTGAAGGATTTTAAAAAGAACGAGCCGATTTTGGCGGCCGATGTGAGCCAACTGGACGCTCGGGAAAAAGTTTACGAAGCGGTTGAAAAAGTCAATAAGCTCCTGCGCCAGGCCAATATCCCTTTTTCCAATAAATGGAATTTTGAGCTTTCGCACCATTATGGTTTGGACAGATTTTATGAAATCGGAGCCAGCATCGCCAGCTGTATCAATCGGGAATATTGTAAAAAGTTGATCATAGTTTTATCTGGCCAGCGACATCCTGCGCATTTTCACAAAGTGAAAGAAGAGACGTTTAATGTTTTGTACGGCGACGTCACATTTAATTTGGATGGCAAACTATTGGAAAGCAAAGCGGGCGATATCGTAGTGGTGGAGCGCGGTGTTAATCATTCATTTACCACCAAAAACGGATGTATTTTTGAAGAAGTTTCCACTACCCACATTCCGGGCGACTCTTATTATGAAGACCCGGAAATAATGAAAAATCAAAATCGTAAAACCGTGTTAACTTATTGGATTGTTTAATTTTTATATATGGATATTACAGCACACAAGGAATTGGCCCGGGTCAAATTGGAAGAGGCCAAGCCGTTGATTAAATTGTTTGGTTTGGATTATGATGGGACAGTAAGCGACACCACGCATAAACAGCCGCAAGTGTTTGGTTTGGTGGAAAAGATTTTGGCCAAAGATAAATCCGTGGCTTTTATTACCGCCCGCGCCGCCACGGCCGTTAAAGTTCTTGTACCGCCATTGCAAGAGTTGTTAAATCGGGAAAATGTGTCCGTGCCCAGCTTTGTCGCCGGGGGCAACGGCACCACTCTTTATGAAGTAAAAAAGAATGAACTGGTGGAGATTTACAATCACGGTTTTGAATTGTCGCAAGTTAAGCAAGCGGCCGAAGTCGGCCAGGATGTTTATAAAAAATTGAGCATCAGCCGGGCCGACTTGGCGGAAAAAGGATTGGAGACCTTTAAAAAATTTCTACAAGATTCTTGGGATGGTTATGTTCCAGCGGAAATGATTGATGTCTGCCGACCATATGATGGCGAATTTTTTACCGAGCAGGCCAAAGTCACATTTGTTTTACCCAAAGATAAATCTTTACACGCGCCAGTCGTGGCCAAGCTTAACCAAGCTCTTGGCGAGGTCTATCGCGCGGTCGCCGGTGATGATACTTATGTTCATATCACCAGAAAATTGGAAGAAGACAGTAAAACGGTAGCGATTAAGTCTGTTTTGAAACTTTTAGGATTGGAATCAAATCAGGTGGCGACTTTTGGCGATATGCCGGTTGGCAACGACGCCGGGCTTTTGAGCTTTCCGTACAGTTTTACCAATTCAGACGAGTTCGCCGACATTAAACCAGAGATGGAAAAACCACCGTATGTTTTGTTGGACAATGAGGCGTCGCCCGTTGACCGAGTTTATAAAGCCATTGAATTTTTAATCTCATAGTAATGGCAATTTCTTTCAAAATATTACTCGGATTTGTTTTCGTTATTTTCGGTTACGGGGCATTAATGGGGTTGTGGTGGAATATTCAAAAAATTATTTTAAATAAAGGAGTAAATTCTTCGGTTATTCGCGCAGTATCTGGTTTAGTGGCGGGGATAATGTTAATTTCTTTGTCTTTTGTCTTTTATGGAATTCCGACGGGATTTTTTTCAATTAAGATTCTTGGCAGTTTCTTCATTGCCGTAGTCTTAAACATAATTATTGCTTATTGTTGGTTCGGGGCGCTGGAAAAAACAGATCCGGCGGTAGGTCCGCAAGTGCAAGTTTTTGGTCCAATTATTACTTTGTTTGTTGGAAAATTGTTGTTGAATGAGATGCCAAACATATCGGGCGTTATTGGAATTTTTGTCACTTTATTTGGTGTTTATGCATTTTATAAAGAAAGTAATAATTCCAGCGTTACAGGCCCGATTAAGCGTATAATTCGCGAGTGGAAAGATTGGTTGGTGTTCGCGATCATTGCCGGTGTTAGCGCGGGAATATCAGTTCCTTTTGATAAATTAAATATACTTCACACCAACAGCATGTTGGCCCCGGGCATTACCCTTTTAGTGGGGTGGGGATTATTTTATACTGTTTACGGCTGGCTAAGACCGACTAGACCGGAAGTCGTTTTAACAGAAAAGAAAAGTTTGGTCTGGAAACAAGAAACGATTTGGTTGTTGGCTATTGCGGGGTTGTGTTTTGGTATAGCCAATGGGTTTCAGGGCGTGGCTTATACTTTAATACCAACAGCTGTCGTGGTAGGAACTTTAAAAAGAATTGATGCCTTGTGGTCCATTTTTTTTGTGTTAATTGTCTTTAAACAAAATACCCGTCCATTTAGAATCAGCGGGGCAATAATAATCTTTATTGGGATTGTAATTATGGGGATCTCAAACTTGTATAAAGATAATTAAATAAAAATATATGAAGTTAAGTGATTACGTTTTTCAATTCATAAAAAATAACGTAGCGGATTCGGTTTTTTTGGTTTCCGGCGGCGGCATTATGCATTTGGTGGATTCGCTCGGCAAATCAGACTTGAAAGCTTATTGTTGTCATCACGAACAGGCGGTTGCCATCGCGGCAGAAGGTTATGGGCGCATTAAAAATTCACCAGGGGTTGCTTTGATTACGACCGGCCCTGGCGGGACAAACGCGGTAACCGGCATTGCCGGCGCGTGGTTGGATAGTATCCCGATGTTAGTTATTGCCGGGCAAGTCAAACGAGCAAGTATCACGCCGCGCCAAAACAACGTTCCGGTTGTCAGAGCAATCGGTTTTCAAGAACTTAATGTTATTGATATTGTCAAGCCAATCACTAAATACACGGTCAGCGTGGAAAATGAGAAAGAAATTCGTTATCATTTGGAAAAAGCAGTCTATTTATCTAAACACGGTCGTCCTGGTCCGGTTTTTGTGGAAATCCCTTTGGATGTCCAAGCAACAGAGATAGAACCAGATGGTTTAAAATCGTTTGACCCGTCAGAGATTGGAGAGACAACCAATTTA
The DNA here is from genome assembly GCA_964365025.1 of uncultured Gammaproteobacteria bacterium. Lineage (GTDB taxonomy): Bacteria > Patescibacteriota > Patescibacteriia > Magasanikbacterales > UBA10003 > UBA10003. The sequence continues at coordinate 44,305 of CAYIOJ010000001.1, read as the reverse complement.
GATTTGGCGACAATTAAAAAAGTGGTCCAGTTTCTCACAAATGCCAAAAGGCCTTTGCTTATGGCCGGTAATGGCATCCGTTTGGCCGGAGGCGAGGAAATTTTATGGAAAGTTTTGGAGAAATTGCAAATTAACGCAATTACTCCAATTTTTACCGCTGACGATCTTATCACCTATGATTATCCGTATTATTTAGGTCGACAGGGGATGTGGGGGAACAAGTCAGCAAACATCGTTATTGATAATTGTGATGTGTTGTTAATTGTGGGAGAGCGCATGCAGTTGACGCAGGTTTCTTGGGATTACGCGAAGTTCGCGACGCAGGCGGTGAAAATAATGGTGGATATTGATGAGAATGAAATGAGAAAAGAGACTCTTAAAATAGATGTTCCGATTCATTGCGACGCGAAAGAATTTTTAGAAGAACTTTATACACAAGACATTAAATTAAACCGTTGGGAAGTAAAAACCGAGCCGATTAACGCGGAAAAATATCCTTGCGACAAAAAATATCTTAATGTTTTCAATTTTTTCGATGAATTAAATAAATGGCCGATAAAAATGGATGTAGCTACTGCCAATGGTATGGCCAGTTTGTCTTCTCATCAAGTGTTAAAAATCGCGCGCGGAAAGAGATTTCTTACCAACGCCGGACTTGGGCATATGGGTTCTGGCTTGCCGATGGCCATTGGCGCCAGCATCGCCGGAGGTAAAACGCCGGTAGTATGTATGGAAGGGGACGGCTCGCTGATGATGAACATTCAAGAATTGCAAACAGTTGCGCATCATCAGTTGCCGCTAAAAATTTTTATTTTTAACAACAACGGATATTTCTCAATCAGAAATACTCATCAAACATTCTTCCAGAAAGTTTCCGCCGCCGATCCGTCGTCAGGCGTAACCTTGCCGGATTATAGCAAACTCATTCCGGCCTGGGGATTGGCTTATGAACGGATAAACAATGACAGCGAATTGGATAAGTTAGAAAAAGTAATGAAACATCAAGGGCCGATTGTCTGTGAATTAATGCTTGACCCCAACCAACCTTTGCTTGAAAAATGGTCGGCCGGAATGTATAAGGAATAAAAAAGAGGACGTTTTGTTAGAACGTCCTCTGCGAAAGTTACTTGGCTAGGGCGATGGGGGTGGCCCGGTTACGGAGCAACCTTCATGACAAAATACTTCTTTGTCTCGGGGTCGTATTGGATCTTCTCCGGACGACCCTCGAAGTACTCGTCCACGGCCTTGGTGCAGCCGGGCCATTTTTCGATTTGGCCGTTCCCGTATTCGGGTTTGTTGGGAAACTCCTTGTATTCGTCGAAAGCGACGATTCCACCAACCGATACGTTTGGGAACAGGTTGATCAGAGCGTCGTGATATCCTGGATAGAGGTCGGCGTCGATGTGAAGGAACGCGATTTGGCGCGCCGGGAAGTAGGGCAGGGTTACGTTGAAAAATCCCTTGGTGATCCTGACGTCAAGGTCGGGGAATCCTTTGTATATCCCTGATTCCTCGAACCTTTGTCTGATCATTCCTTCATTAACCTTCCACTCACCTTTTTGGGGGTTGCGGGGCGAAGCGTCCGAAGCGGCGGGCTCTGGCCAACCCTCGAATGAATCGAAGCCCCAGAGTGTCCGCGACAGCTGGTTATCTTCGCTGCCGATGAAGTAGGCGAGCATGGCGAAGGTGTTGCCCTCACCGAGTCCGCACTCTACGAAATCTCCCCGGACACCCTTGATCATGTTGTAGAGTTTGAGGAAATACCGGAATTGGCACATCCAGCCAACCGGCACGGGGCTATTGGTTGCCCACTGCGTGGGAACCTTGCTCGGTCCTTCTTGCGGTTTCATGTTATCACCTCCATGATTCGTTGTTTGTTCAATGTCCGTAACTGAGAGCGACGATTAAACCGCCCGCGATGCCGACGGCAAAGACGACTTTGTCCAAACGCGTAAGGTGCTTGACCTCCTTGAAAAGGTAAAGTCCTAAAAGCGTCGGGAGAATCATCTCAGCGACCTGCTGGATCGGTTGGAGCACGGTGATCGGCGCCAGAGTCTTTGCCCAGTAGAGCATTGATACTGACGTGACAATCGTCACTGAAAGGGGGATCACCTTCACGATCTGTCGGACCGTGAGAGGCTTACCCGCTTCTTTTTTGCCGGCGATCAGGTAGACCGCCAACGATCCCAAAAGTGAACCGAAGTACCAATTGGAAAGGGCGAAAAACAGCGCCGCGCCGACGGATAAAATCACTCCAATGGCGAGCGGAACGTTGAGGATCTGACCCTCATTGAGGATTAAATATCCCAACGTCATTGATGTTATATCGTCCCATTGTGTTGCTACTGATGTTTTGCTTAGGCTAAGGTCTATAGCCCGCCAGTAACAGTAGCAGGCAAAAGCGTTGGGGACGCCAATGATTAAGGCCAGTACCAGTAGACGGGAATCCAACAGATCAACACTCATGACAACAGCCATCGTCAAGCCGATGATGGCACAAAACAGATACTGCCAAATTAGGTTGCGCGTTCGGCTGGGCGCCTTTGTGATGATTTTTGCCAGGATGGGCATCATCACGAAGCCAAGCAAAACGCGTCCGATCAACGGGATTTGCCACAACATTGTTTTTCTCCTTGTTATTTTTAGTTGTCTAAAGATCATTTTTAAGCTGATTTCAGCTTAACAAGTGAGTATAGCATATTTTTAGCTTTTTGTCAAGTATTCGGTATTTGAGCCTCAAAATTTTCTTTTCTTCGCTTGCTTTTCCGCATAAGAATTGATACGCTTATAATATAAAATTATGCTCACTCCAAAAGAACTCAAACAACTATCGTCGTTATTAAAGAAAATAGACACCCCGCACGCGGGCTTGCCCCAGCCGGTTTTTGACGCTTTATGCGGGTTGGTGCCTTTTGTGGCCTGCGAATTGGTTATTGTCGGTAAAAAAGGCATTTTGCTTACTTGGCGCAAGGATAAATGGTGGCTGGGATGGCATTTCCCGGGCGGGCTTTTGCGTTATCGGGAAAGCTTTGAGGAGCGCATACAAGCAGTCGCGCGGAAAGAGCTCGGCATTAATGTGATAGATTATAAATTTTTATTTGCCAAAGACTGTAGTCAAGGCGAGCGCGGACATGTTGTCTCTTTGGTTTTTCGTTGTGAGACAGCGATGACGCCGAAGCGCGGAAAGTTTTTTAAAAAAATGCCGAAAAATATTATAGAAGCGCATAAGGAGTTGTGGAAGAAAATACAAAAGTTTTAGATTATATTGTGCGTCAAGACTTAACAGTGTAAGGGCTGGGGACTTGACTTTTATTTTGGAAAATGTTAAATTAAGCTCATCTTTTGGTCCATAGTGGATTGAAAGCAGTCAGGAAGTAGATAGAAGAAACAGGAGGAAACATCATGACAACGAACGAAGCAGTCATGGTGCTGGAAGCTCTGGACTCGCAGAGCGAAGAGTATCGGCAGGTCCTGGCGCGGCTTTTGGAGCGTATTGACCCGCACAAGCCTTTTGGCACCGCGTTGTTCAACGCTCTGGCGGCGCTCACCTGGAGCATGGCTTTTGAGGCCGTGGCGCTCCGGGTTAACCCCGAGAGCGGCAAGTTGGAAGTATTCCTCCGCCAGCGGGCGCAGGATGACACCGCTTACCCGGGCGAGTGGCATGCGCCTGGATCGGTTTTTCGGCCCGGCGAGAATGAGCATGAAGTGGCTGACCGTCTGGCCAAGGAATTCGGAACTACGATCGTCTCATTCCTCTACATCGGCGAGTATGTGGATTGGGAAGGTGGCGAGGCCCGAGGGTCTTTTGTTTCGCGGAATTACCTTGTCGTGCTTGGCGGTCCGCCGCGCGAGGACGATCGGCACAGTTGGTTTCCTGTTGACCAGCTTCCGCCGAACACTTGCCACCACCATCGGGATAGCATCATCCCTATGGTGGCCAAGGCCTATGGTGGCCAAGGCCTATAGTGCCAATTAGACCTACTTAAACAGCGGACACAACGCGCGCTCCGTCCAAAAAACTCAAGGGAGTTAAGGACGGGGCGCAATTTATTTTATCATAGAAAAATATTGTCATTTTAGAAGAAAAATGGTACATTATTAATATTAATATGCTGGAATTATCTAGAAAAAAAATAAGCATTGTTACTCCCTGCTTTAATGAGCAGGAGAATGTCGTTGCTGTTTATGAGCAAGTCAAAGATATTTTTGCGTCGTTGCCGCAATATGACTATGAACACATATTTATTGATAATGCTTCCAAGGACAAAACGGTGGAGATTTTAAAAGATATTGCAAAAGAAGATAAGCGAGTTAAAATTATAGTAAATGTCAGAAATTTTGGCCATATCCGGTCACCTTATCACGCGTTGCTTCAAACCGTAGGGGACGCGGCTATATTTTTGGCAGCGGATCTGCAAGATCCGCCAGAATTAATCAAGAAATTTTTTGAACAATGGGAAGCTGGTTACGAAGTGGTAGTGGGCGTTAGGAGCAACAGCGAAGAAAAAGGATTAATTAAGTGGGCGCGTCAGTTGTATTACGTGCTTTTGAAAATGATTACGGAAGATGATCATATTAAAAATTTTATTGGCTTTGGTTTATACGATCGCAAATTTATAGATATTTTAAAAAAGTTGGACGACCCGTATCCTTATTTTCGCGGTTTGATTAATGAATTTGGTGGTTTGTGCGCGAAAGTTGAATATTTTCAGCCAACTCGCAAAAAAGGAAAAACCAAAAATAATTTTTTTACTCTTTATGATGTGGCCATGCTTGGTTTTGTCAATCACTCTAAGTTGCCACTGCGGCTTGCTAGTTTCATTGGATTTGGCATGTCCATGATAAGTTTTACTGTCGCCCTGATTTATTTAATCCGTAAGTTATTAAATTGGCAAGAATTTCAACTCGGTTTGGCGCCGCTCGTTGTCGGTATATTTTTATTTGCCTCCGTGCAATTATTTTTTATTGGTATTCTTGGGGAATACATTGGCGCAATTTATACTCAAGTAAAGCATAGACCGCTGGTGGTTGAAAAAGAAAGAATAAATTTTGATTAGAGTTTGGTGCCAGGTTTAGATTGTCAAGATATGATAAAAAAGTTTTGATAATAAAAATTAACTTAATGACTTAGAGAACACCATGAAGATATTATTTATCAGAAATTCTTGTTTAACATCTTCCACCTCTGTGCTTGGTGTTGGGGTGGGGATTGTCGCAACGATAGCTCACAATGCCGGACACGATGTTAAAGTTATAGATAATAATACTCATTACAAGTATTATACTGAAAAAGATTTTTTGAGAGCCATAAATTTATATAAGCCGGATGTTCTGGCCTATGCCATATCAATCCAAAATGCCTATGAAACTTATCGGCAAATTCTAAAATTTAAATCCATTTTTCCAAATATGCCGATAATTGCGGGTGGAATCCACATGAGGAGATCTTTTGAAGAAGCACTGCGGCACGGAGTTGACGTGGTAGTCAATAGGGATGGCGAAAAAGTTATTCTTCCGCTTTTAAAGCACATAGAGAATCAGAGGACGCAGTATAAACAAGATCTCAAATTGATTCCCGGCGTTTCCTTTATCAAAGAAGACGGAAGTTTTCATTTTGCCAAAGAATTCCCAGCCTTAGAAAATTTAGACGATGTTCCTATTGTAAATTATCAACTTTTTAACATCGATGATTACATTAAAACAAAAAATGAACCCGGATTATTTAATATCACCGGGCAAAGAGGCTGTCCTTTTGGATGTAATTTTTGCTCCGATTCAATCCAAAGAGACGATAAAAGAATGGCATCAGCGGATTGGCTATTTAAAAATGTGGTTGATTTATATGATAAATATAAAGTTTTTTATTTAATTTTTTGCGATAATAATTTTACGCTTAATCGCGAACGAGTTGTTAAATTCTGTAATAAAATTATTGAGTCTGGTTTAAACAAAAAAATCACCTTTTCTTGTCAGACAAAGCTAGAAACCGTCGATGAAGATCTCATACGCCTGATGAAAGAAGCCGGATTCTACCGGTTTAATTTTGGTTTAGAGCGCCTGGTGCCCGACTCGCTTAAAGGAATAAACAAAAACACATCGGTTGAGCTTGTTCATAAAGTTTTTCCTTTGTTCACTAAGCAAAACATAGTCCCAGCAGTCTTTATACTGGTTGGATTTCCTTTTGAAAATACAGAACTGATAAGAAAAGAGAAAGAAGCATTTTTGGGTTTAACAAAATACACCAACAGACTACTGGCAACCGTATTAAGTCCTACACCCGGCACAATTTATTATGATGAAACGCCAGAGGCGAAAGAATGGTATTTGGATGCCGATTATTATTTTAAACAGAGGGCATATTTTACGAATATTTTGGAAGTCAGCTCTTTATACGCGCTTGATAAAAACTTCTTTAATTTTTCAGATGATTTAAAGAAAGAGATTGCGGATTTTTATTTAACATTTAAACACATTTTTCACGGGTCAGTTTTTAATAAGAAGCACCCGGGTGTTTTTTTGCTTTTAAAATCGGATTTATTACTCGCCAAATTATCTCAGGCGCTTTTTTATTTTTCCCCTTCGCTCGAATTTTGTATTTTTAGACGGGTAAGAGTCATTAGATATTATTTAGGGACTTATTTTTTGGGACGCAAAGTGCTTAAGAAATAATTACAACTGGACACAAATTGATTAAAATAGAAAGTCTTGCCCTCACAATAGAAGTTGCCTGTCGGTATGATTGCGACACTTAACGATCCAGTTATTGTTTTAAGATGATGACAGATTGGAAGCAAGGATTATCAGATATCGGTCAATCCGTAAGATAGTGATGAATAACGCTGGCATTGCTATTTTAAGATAAAAATGATAAAATAATCAAAAGTATCTTTGATTTATGCTATGTTAGATTTAAGGTCTATTTTAATTTATCCGTCAATTTATAAGTTGCTTCAAAATTTAGTTAGAAACAAAAAACATACTCAGGAATATGTTGATAAATATGTTAAACCAGTTGAAGGCGGCGCGATATTGGATATAGGTTGCGGACCAGCAGATATTCTTGATTTTTTGCCCCAAATTAGATATTATGGATTTGATTTAAGTCCTAAGTATATTAATGAGGCGAAAATAAAATACGGCGATCGTGGAGAATTTTTTTGTCAAGAATTAAGCGAGACAAGTATCCCCAACATCGGCTTTGATATAGTTTTGGCAAATAATGTTTTACATCATTTAAATGATGGTGAAGCTATCGATTTGTTCAAATTGGCCAAGAAATGCTTGAAGCTGGGAGGTAGATTGGTAACTTGCGATGGGTGCCGCTCGGTTGATGAGGGATTAATCTCGAAAGTAGTTTTGTCACTGGATCGTGGTAAACATGTTCGTGATAAAGAAAGTTATTTAAATCTTGCGCGCCAGGCATTCAACAATGTGGCACATGAAACGCGAAACGATTTGGCGCACATTCCGGTTAATGGTATTTTTATCACTTGTGTGAAAGAATAAATTTTATGAATAAAAATTTACATCAGACGCTTTTGGATGAGTATAAGACAAAATTTTTGCCAAAAAAGTTTGTCCCCGGGCAGTCATTTATACCTGTCGCCGGTAAAATATTTGATCAGCAGGAGATTTTTTTGGCTACCGAGGCAATTTTAGACGGTTGGTGGACCGAAGGACGGTTTAGTGATTTGTTTGAAGAAAAAATAAGTAAATGGCTCGGGATAAAATATGCCATTTTGGTAAATTCCGGTTCATCAGCCAATCTTCTGGCTCTGTCTGCCTTGAAATCCGCGCGTTTGGGAGATAAAAGGCTAAAAAATGGCGATGAAGTCATAACCGTGGCCGCCGGTTTTCCCAGCACGGTCAATCCTATAATCCAGAATAATTTGACACCGGTATTTGTGGATGTGGATTTGGGTAGTTATAATATTAATGTTGAAAAATTTAAAAAAGCCATCGGGCCAAAAACGAGAGCGGTGTTTATCGCCCACACCTTGGGCAACCCGTTTGATTTGGCCGCTCTTGTCAAAATTTGTCAGAAAAATAATCTTTGGTTAATAGAAGATAATTGCGACGCGCTGGGCTCCAAATACAATGGAAAATTTACCGGCACATTCGGTCATATTTCAACTAGTAGTTTTTATCCGGCTCATCACATAACTATGGGTGAAGGCGGCGCGCTTTTTACAAATGACACGGTACTTAATAAAATTATTAGGTCAATGCGTGATTGGGGCCGGGATTGTTGGTGTAAAACCGGACACGACAACACTTGTGGTAAAAGATTTGAGTGGCAGTTGGGAGAATTGCCATTGGGTTATGACCATAAATATATTTATTCAGAGATTGGTTATAATTTAAAGTTGACGGACATACAGGCCGCCATCGGCGTGGCTCAATTGGAAAAATTGGACGGTTTTATTAAAAAACGGAAAGAAAATTTTGAGTTTTTGTACGATCATCTAAAAAAATACGAAAAATATTTTATTCTACCATCGTGGCAAGATAAGGCCGACCCAAGTTGGTTCGGATTTCTGTTGACCGTAAAAGAGAAAGCGCCATTTGACAGGAATCAGATTATTCAATATCTGCAAAAGGCAAAAATAGGCACTAGATATTTGTTCGCTGGTAATATTTTAAAACAGCCATATTTTATTGATTGTAAGGTGAATTATAGGGTTGTTGGTGATTTAATCAACACAGATGCAGTAATGAATAATACTTTTTGGATAGGATGCTACCCCGGTTTGACGAAAGAAATGCTTAAATATGTTGTCAGTGTTTTTGACAAATTTTCGGCGCAATTTATATGACAAAAATAAGTACTCTAATTAGAAATCACTATTTGGCCATCATTTGCTTTTTCGTGGTTGGCGCTTTTTCCATTGCGCCGCAATTTTTGGCCATAAAATCCTTGGGTAGTGAATATCGCGGCATTCCATTTTTTTATGTGAACGACAATATTTTTTATACCGTCAGGATTCAAGAGATATTGGATGGGCACGGCTGGGTTAACGCCCCTTATATTTTTGAATATAAAAATTTGCCGTCTTTGGTTTTGCCGATTGGAGAATATTTTTACGCGATTCCGGCTTTTGTATTAGGGCTTTCAGCTGCTGAAACAGCCGTCTTATTCAATGGTTTTTTGTTACCGGCAATTCTATTTTTTTTGGTTTATCTTTTGATGTGTAAATTAACCAAGGTCGTTGATTTTCGAGGTAGAATCAACGCGATCGCCTGCGGATTGTTAGTTATTTTAAGTTTAGACTTGCCAGCCCTTAAAATCGTTTGGGCCATAGTGAGCGATCAATACAAACACGCCGCTTATCTTTCTTGGGTCAGGCCGGTGAACCCAATAACAGGAGCGATTTTGTTATTTTGTTTTTTGTTGTTGCTTTGGTCGCTAGTAAATAGTAATAACAACAAACGACGAATTTACAGCGGTGTAATGGCGGGTATGGTTTTGTCTTTAATGGTCGGATATTTTTTTAGTTGGGGAACGGCCGCCTCTGTTTGGGCGGTGCTCATGTTTGTTTTTTTGCTAAAGAAAGACTGGTTAACAGCGCGAGCGATTTTTTTTGTCGGACTGCTCGGATTTGGTTTGTTGTTACCGTATTTTTATAGAGTTTTTTCTGTTGGGATTGGCCAAGAAGGGCTAGCTTCAGCGTCTTACGGCATGTCGTTCACTCATCAACCGGTTTTTAATAAAATTTTAACGCTCGCTTTGTTGATTTTTTTGCCGACATTTTTTTATGAATGTTTAAGCAGAAAAAAAAATGGAGAGAAACTCGGGCGCGTTTGGTGGTTTTGTTTATCTTTTATTTTGGGCGGATTTATTGCTTTAAATCAGCAAATAATCACCGGTAGAACAGTTTGGTATTATCATTTTTCTCAATATACAGCTCCCCTGGCCATTGTAGCCGCCATGGTTCCACTATACCTAGTTTTTAAAAGCAAATTACCGAGAATCATTTTGGTTATGAATTTTTTAGTTATTTTGGTTTTTTTTGTTTATGGAACGGCGGTGGCCAAGAGTTATAAGTATGGAGTAGAAGGGATGCGGGAACTTCAAAAATATCACGCAGTACTTAGTTGGCTACGTGTTAATGGCGAAAAAGATTGCGTTGTTTTAATAAAAGAAAACAAGGAAGAAAAGTTGGCTTTCTTGATACCGGCTTTTACGCAGTGTAATGTTTATATGACCAACCTGTTTGGTTTAAGCTCCGTGCCGCTTGAACGCGCAAAACATAATTCTATGATTTGGATGGCATTGAGCGGGGCGACAGCAGAAAATGCCGAACGATTTTTACGAGAGAATTTACAATGGTCCGGCACTCATTATACCGGAGATTGGAAGGAAAGTTTGTCTAGAATGCCAGATAAGAAATTTAAAGAAACAGTCAAACAGGTTGCGGCTGAATATCGCGCGTTTCTTGGCAAAGATTTTTTGACAGAATTGAAAAAATACAAGATAGATTATTTAATGAGCGAAGATCCATTATCCGTGACGCTTGTGAAACAATTTGGTTTTGCGCGTCTGGTAGGGGAATTTGGGCCGGTTTATGTTTATCAATGATGTATTTGTGGGTATTTGAGTGATTGCAAAATTGCATAGTTTTTGCTAAAATAGACTAATCATATGAAAATATTTTTTGTTACGCCTAAATTAAATTTTTTAACTTCAGGCGGAACAACCGATGAATACGATTTAACCTATAGAACCCTGCAAGATTTGGGTCATGAGATTTTTGTTTGCACAACTCATCCCAAATCGAATAATATCCCCTTAAAATTGCCTTATACCGTAATTGAAGAGGATGTCAAATCAGGTCGAATGTTGGGAATACAAAAAGGCGTTTTTAGGGTTTTAAGAAAATATTCCAATCAAGCCGATATTTTTTTTGTAGATGGTCAAGTTTTTTTATATGGCGCCGGTCTTTATCGGTTACTGGGCGGAAAAATTCCTGTGGTGGGTTATTTTAATCGCGAGCTTACTGCTTGGCCGGGAAATGTTTCCTACCTGTTTCCTCACAAAAGAGATGGTTTATTGCGGAAGTTTAAAAAGTTTGTTCGTTTTAATTTTGAACGTTGCTTTTTAATGCCATTGACTGATTATATTGATATCATTGGTTTTGCTAATTCCTGTTTAACGGAAAGTTATAGAAATTTTCGCATGAAGATAGACATCCGCTGTTTTATTTATGGCGATCCGTTTGATTATCGCGGACTGATGAAAAAGTATGATATTTCTGAAGATACTTACAGTAAAAGAAATAAAAAGCACGGGCCTTATACTCTTTTATATTCAAGTAAAATGGCCCCGGGAAAAGGATTTGATCTTATTTTGACTGCTTTTTCTAAGGTTAAAAACAAGGATAATTTTCATCTGGTTTTAGGTGGAGACGGGTCGGAAGAAAAGTTTGTCCATAAAATGATTCATGATTTGCATCTTGAGCCGTATGTGGAATTACCCGGATGGATGACAAAAGAGGATCTTTATAATCGTTTTAAGCAGGCGGACATTTATGTTCAGGCCCATTGGAGAAAAGATTTGACGGCCATGTCTTTGATGACAGCCATGATGTTCGGTTTGCCGTCAATTATTCCCGGAGGCGGGGGATTGGAATGGGTTGCTCGTGGTAGCGCGCTTTATTTTAAAGATAACGATTCAGATGATTTGGCGCGGAAAATTGAACAATTGGTGGACGATTATCAGTTGCGGGAAAAACTTTCAAAGCAGTGTTATATAAGAATGGATGAACCGGAATTAAACCATAGAAGCAGAATTGCCGAATTAGACCAAAGGATGAAAGAAGCTGTTGCTAACGCCAAGAAAGATATTTAAATATCTGTTTAATTATGACAGTCCAAAAAGAAAACAAAGAGTTAAGTTATAAATTTTTTAGCGACCGGCGAGGAGAAATATTCATAAATAAATTTAAAGGAACAGAGTTTAACGTTATCTTCACTAATGCCGGAGGTTACAGGGCTGGTGATTATCATCCGACAGAACAGTATAATGTTGTTTTGAAAGGAAAAATAAAATTAACTTTGCGCCAAAAAAATAAAGACATTTCTAAACAGTATGGGCCAAATGAATTAATCATTATCCCGCCCAATACCCCCCATCTTTATAAATTTATAATTGACACGGTGATGATAGAATGGTTTGCTGGTCGTTACATGGCGCGATACTATGAGCCATATCGGAAGATAATTAAAAAACAATTGGGGAAATAAAATTAATTGATTAATAAGATATTTTTTAAATAAAGTATGTCTAAAAAAGCATTGATAACGGGAACAACCGGACAAGACGGGTCGTATTTATCTGAATTTCTTTTAGAAAAAGGCTACCAGGTATTTGGGCTTAAGCGCCGTAGCAGTTCGCCAAATACTCAGCGGATTGATCATCTGTGCGAAGAAGTTGATGAGCCCAACATTGAGATGACTTACGCTGATTTATCTGACAGCTCTAACTTGGTGCGAATAATCAACGAAATTAAGCCGGACGAAATTTATAATTTGGGCGCCATGAGTCACGTGGCTGTCAGTTTTGATGTGCCGGAGTACACGGCCAATATCAACGCACTTGGCCCTTTACGCATTTTAGAGACCATCCGTAATTTGCGTTTACCAGTAAAATTTTATCAAGCCAGCTCCTCGGAAATGTTCGGCAATGTTTTGGCTACGCCGCAAAATGAAGAAACACCATTCAATCCGCAATCTCCCTACGGTCTTTCAAAAGTTTTTGCTTTTCACATAACGAAGATTTTCCGCAATGGTTACGGGATTTTTGCCTCGAATGGTATTTTGTTTAATCATGAGTCACCTCGGAGGGGCTTGAATTTTGTTACCCGTAAGATAACTCTTGGTTTGGCACAAATAAAAGTTGGGACGCGGCAGGTGTTAAAACTGGGTAATTTAGACGCGAAAAGAGACTGGGGATATTCCAAAGATTATGTAGAGGCAATTTGGATGATTTTACAGAACAAGGAGCCGGATGATTTTGTGATTGCCACTGGCGAAAATCACAGCGTACGTGAATTTATTGAAGAGGTGGCAAAAAACTTAGACATGGAAATTGACTGGGTCGGCCAGGGACTGAAAGAAAATGGCATAGACCGTAAAACCGGCAAAATCATTATTGAGGTGGATCCTATTTATTTTAGACCGAATGAAGTGGACGTATTGTTGGGGGATTCGTCAAAAGCGCGCGATGTTTTAGGTTGGAAACCGAAAACGACATTTAAAGCTCTGGCCAAGTTGATGACTGAGGCTGATTTTGAGTATGCCAAAATGGAAATGAGTTTGGGACACTCGGTTGATACTCCAAAGAGATTTTATATAAAATAAAACAGCGTATGAAGTTTAAGACTTTGTTCACAATGAAATACGGTTGGGCATTTCGTTATTGCCTGAAAAGATTATTTATATATATTAAGTATTACTTGGATTTTAGAAAATTTATTGAAGTTGAAGTTGATGGCTTAAAAGTAAAAATGACTTTTTCCCATCCCAACCATCATTATTTCGTTATAAGAAGTAAAAACAAAAAATATTACGAATATAATTTATTTAGTATTTGGAAGAAGCATTTACCACAAACAGCAACTGATATTATTGATTTTGGTGGATATAATGGTTTTTATGGATTGCTGGCCGCTAAAGCCTGTCCGGCCTCAAGGATATACATTTTTGAACCGGATATTGTGAATTATGAGCATATTAAAAAAAATATTATTTTAAATGATTTACACAATGTTACAGTACTCAAGGCAATAGTTACTGATAAAATAAGGTCAGTATTTTTTTCTGAATTTAGGGGTAGAGAAACCGGCAGAATATCGGATGACAGCAATTTTCAAATTGACGGCTTGACCTTAGATGATTGGTTAGAGAAAAATAATATAAATCCGACTTTAATTAAAATGGATATAGAGGGCGCTGAGTATTTAGCTTTTTCCGGGATGAAGGATTATTTAAAAAAAATTAAAAGCATAAATATCTTATTAGAGCTTCACCGCGATGTGATAAAAAAATTTGGCAACACCAAAGAAGATGTTTTAAAATTGTTGAGTGAGCTGGGTTTTAGATGTGAATTTTTGAATAAAAATCATTACGGCTGCGAATATTATTGGGTTAGTAAATAGAGACAAAATAAAAAAGAATGGCCAACTCTGGCCATTCTTTTTATAGTAAGAAGTTTGCTTAAGCTCTGATTCCAAGTTTTTTAGCGATTAAATCAGCTAATGGTTCCAAGGCTTTTTTTTGTCGCTGGCTATCACCGGCGTCGTCCCAAGTACTGATTAAGTCTACCGGCGCCGAAGATTCAAAAATTTTTATTAAATATTCCAGGAGTTCGTTTTCATTATAATTAAAATTTTCAATCTGTTCTTTAACCATCTGGGGCAAATCTTCAAAGGCGCGACATTTTTTTATGAAAGACAGTTGATTATAAAAGGCGAGCCCAAAAGTGATAACCGGTTTTTTTAACAAAGTTGCTTCCCAGCCGCAGCTGCCAGTGATGGAAATAATTAATCTAGCTCGTGATATAATATCAAAGCTTTTGATTGCCGGATTAATTAATTTAACATTAGGGTTCTTTTTAATCGCTCTATAAAAGGAGCGTGGTCGGTACATTACCATGGTGGGATGTTCTTTAATATATAATTTATAACCGACCGGTAAGGCGCGGGCGGTTTGCTTAATAACTTCTAGTTGGTTCGTTTTAAAATAAGCGACATGTAAAAGGCCAGATTCCGGCTCGAATTGAAGTGGAAAAAAAACAAAATTTTCGTTCCAATCCGGTTCGTCATACAGATCGTTTACGCCGATAATATTTCTAACTTTTCTTTTAAGTCCATCTATTAAATAATACCACGGTTTTGTATAAGAATAGTCAAAGCGTTCTTTGCTTGTTAGGTAACTATAAAAGTATTTAAAAACCCATTTTATAAAATTTAGAAAATTTTTAGGTAATAAAATTTGTAATTGTTTTGTTCGATCAATTTGTTGATATTGGGGGTCTGATTTTGTAAAATAGGATACAGGCATGGACCGATACTGTTCTAAAAAGACCATCGCTTTTGTTAACAGTTGTTTTTGTTGAATATCGGTTAAAGAGCTTGCCTCCGCTGGATTGATAAGTGATAAATTGGGAGCGTCTGTTACTGTAGTTAAATCTTTGAGACAATTTGCGATTCGGTAACATTTAATACCCATTTTTTTAGCCATTTCAAAAAGTAGGGTACTACCCATGCTGCCAATAACAGAGAAGAATATGGCGTTGGGTTTTTCTTTTTCTAAAAAAGATAAGATGGCTTTAGACATTACTTGCAGAAGTTGCAACATTTCCTCGTGCGTATAAGATGGTTTGTCATAAGGGTATTCCCGCACCAGCTGATTAGATATAATAATACGGTCAACGGCGATGTAAGGCCAAAGATTCGGTGTGCCATACTCTTTTTCTAGCCATTGGAGATAATTTAGATCCAGTTTTTCTTCTTTATACTTTTTTTGCATGTCTTCATCCAAGAGAAGGGTGCTGTATTTGATATCCTTTTGAGAAGATAAAAAATCAAAGCTGGAGCGCAAATTGACATAACCACAAAAATCCAGTTCGGTATATTTTTCTTTAAGGATGACAGCCAAATTATGGCCTAAATAAGCAAAACGGCGTTGTAGAAAAAAACAAATTTTCATGTTTGAATTTGAATAAAATAAAAACTAGCCAAGAGCGATTATTTGATAATGGATATTTAATGGTAAATTAAGCATATCATTCAATAAAACAGGCGTCAACTAAAGAGCTGTTAATAACTCTATTGACACCTCGAATTATTGGAGATATAATGATTGAAAAGATAGATTTATTTAAAGTTCTGAATTATGGATCAAGAAATTAGGCCTTATTCGGTATACACCACTGATGAAGCGCAACAGCTATTAAAAATAAGTAAAAGTACCATGAAGAGGTTCCTTAAAAATGGACTGATTAAGGCTAATAAATTGGGCCGTCAGTATCGTATTTTAGGTAAAGAGCTGTTACGAATAGTCTCGCCGCAGGTCGAAGCTACGGCAGTTCATTCTTATCTCAAATTAAAACAGAAGGTTGTCAACAAGATTAATAAATGGTGACCGTCCGCTCACAATTATGCCCACCAAAGTATTGCTCATAAACTCAATAGCCGCGGAAGTTGATTTTTCTAACACCGACCCGCTTTATCATTATCCTTTGGGATTGCTTTATTTGGCGTCCGTACTAAAAAAAAATAATATAGAAGTGAAAATAGTGGATTTTTATAATACATATTATTCCAGACTGCTTAAGGGGCAATTGCGCGATTACTCACCTCAAGAGTATATTGAAAAAAATATTTCTCAACAGATTGGAGATTTTGTGCCTGATATTATCGGGGTTGGTTGTCTTTTTTCCGGAGCGTTTGATTGTGGAAAAATGATAGCCCAAAAAGCCAAAGATCTTTTTCCGAGCGCACCGATTGTAATGGGCGGCCTTCACGCCACTCTTTTTCCTGTGGAAATATTGAAAGAGTGTGACTATGTTGATTATATTGTTTTAGGTGAGGGGGAAGAAACTTTTTTAAAATTGGTAAAATATTTAACTGGCGGCAGTCAAATAATAGACTCCATAGACGGCATAGTTTTTAGAAAAGACGGGCAAGCGGTTAAGAAAAACAAAACAACGTTCATTGGCAATTTAGATGAATTGCCATTTGTTGATTTTGATATTTTAGATTCTAAAAATTATGAATTTGACACATCTAAGTGGTATTCGCCCAAAAAAATAAAAATTGGCACGCCTTTCCCCATTCTTTCAAGCAGGAGTTGTCCTTTTAAATGCTCCTTTTGTGGTATGTGGTTAGTGCATGGGCCGACAGCTAGATTCAGAACACCGCGCCATGTTGTAAATGAGATGGAGAATTTGTATATTAAGCACAACGCGCGGTATTTTTCTTTTTTAGATGATAATCTTACATTGGATAAAAAGAGGATATTAGCCATTTGCGATGAGATTCTTAAAAGAGGAATGAATATTCAATTTGATACTCCGAACGGCGCAATGATAAATTCTCTAGATCAAGAAGTTATAGATGCCATGGTTAAAGCCGGTTTAGTTAAAATTAATCTTTCTCCTGAAAGCGGGTCGGAATATATTAGAAATGAGGCGATTGGCAAGAGGCTTAAAACCGAAAAGATTTATGAGGTTTTTCAAAATTGCGCTAGACATAAACATCTGTATATAGGAGCTTACTTTGTTATCGGCATGCCTCAAGAGACACGTGAAACAATGCAAGAAACCTATGAAATGATAACAAAATTGCCAGTTGACCGGGTTAGCTTTTCATTGGCTACGCCATATCCTGGCACAAGATTGTATGAATATTGTGTTGAACACGGTTTGTTAAAATATGATCATGAACGGGGTTATAATTACAAAAGAGAATATCTCTATGCCTTGCGCCCTCATTTTAAACCGCATAATTGCACAGAAGATGATATTATGGAGTTTTTAGGGAAGTGTCGAGATTTTATGAAACAAAAAAGACAAAGCGTCGGCATTCCAGAAAATTATCCTTTGCGGTATAAAGAATCTTAAATTGGCAGAGTAGTTTTATTATGAAAGAATTATCTTTGGAAAAACGTAATTGCGAGTGTTGCGGCGGGAATGATTTGGAACCAGTTTATTCAGGTGAGAATTATATCAAGGATCGCAGTGAAACTTATTTGTTTCGGCAACGCGTCGTTATTTGCCGCCGCTGCGGATTTTGTTTTAATTCGCCCTGTCCCACAAAAGAAGATTTGGAAAATTATTATGTCAGTTGTTTCTCTATTAATGAGGCACCGCCGTTTCATTATTCCATTGATGCCCGCATTGATGCTTTGAAAAGATATATTTCTAAAAAAACAACTTTTGTAGAGATTGGCGGCAATCAATCGGGAAAATTTCACGAAAGACTTTCAGAATATGTAGGTTCAATTCAGAATGTTGACTTAAATGACGAATGTTTGTCTAACTTAAAAACAATAGATGTCTTGCCCAAAGCATCGGTTGATGTCTTAGCTTGTTACGATGTTTTAGAACACCTACCAAAGATTAGAGACTTTCTACAAGCTTGTTTGCGGGTTTTAAAAAACGGCGGGATTATGATGGTAGAAGTGCCGGATATTAAATTTTATTCCAACAATTTGATGTTGTTTTGTGTTGAACATGTAAATCATTTTTCGGTACATACGTTGGAAAGAATTGCCAGTAATTGCGGTTTTAAATTAATTGAAGTAAGGCGCGCTACATCCAGTCGGCCACTCACAGGTTTTTCGGCAGTATTTAAAAAAGAAAATAACAATGATTTTGATGAAGCTCCAACAGAATATTTAGATAGCCTGGCTTGCTTGAAGGACGGGGGCGAACAAGTTGAGCGGTTACGAAGCCAGATTGGTCGTTTGCAGGAGAGGATAATCCAATTAAACGAAGAGGATAAAAAGGTTACTTTGTGGTGCGTTACGGATTTTCTCTATAAGATAATTGATAATTTTAAACTTCCTCAAAATTCCATTGTGGTGGACTCGGATATTCGTAAGAGAAATTATTTAGAAGATAAAAAAATATTAGTCCGTCAGCCCATTGATTGTCTGGAACATATAAAAGATAGCAACTTGTTAATAATATTGTCACCGCGCAATAAAATGAATATACTGGAGTGGATAAAAAAGAAGACCGGTAAATCGTTTAACGAAGAAAAATTGGAGATTGTTGGAGAGGGGCTATACGGTTGAGTTTGTTCGAATGTTTTATAATTAATTTGATATTGTCTGTATGGGCATAAAAAAAATAAAACATCTTGATGAACCGTGCAATTTTAAGCAATTGTCGGAAGTGTTGCCGCTAGAAGTGCCACTTTCGCTCCTGATAGATCCCAGCAGTGTTTGTAATTTTAAATGTTCTTTTTGTCCCACCGGGCATCCGCAAATGCTTGCCAAAGCCGCTCGACCGAATGGGATGATGAATTTTGATTTATTTTGTAAAATAGTAGACGATGTGCAGAAATTTGATAAAAAATTAGAAAAGATTAATTTGTGTAAAGACGGTGAGCCGTTCTTAAATAAGAATTTGGTCAAAATGGTCGCTTATGCCAAAAAAAAAGACATCGCTAATAACATTAGCATCACTTCTAATGGGGCACTGATAAATGAATTTGATGCCAGAGGCTTAATAGATGCGGGGCTTGATTCAATCCGAATTTCAATTGAGCATGTGGATGATGCTGGTTATAAAAAGGTTACAAATACACCAACCAAATATGAGCACGTTCGAAGAAATGTTGAATATTTATTTAATGAAAAAAGAAAAAGAAAAAGCGGTTTAAAAATTTACGCTAAATTAATTGACACGGGCTTGTCGGATTTTGAAAAGAAAAAATTTACAGATGATTTCAGCGGTATTTCAGATTTCATAAACATTAATCCGGTAGATGGAAGAAGCAATTCACAAGGGTATGATTTTACTTTAGGACAGGGGATTTCTTCAGCCACGGCTTATGCAAATACCATGTCAAAAATGGATAGGCAGGTTTGTCCCCATCCATTTTATTCGATGGCGATAAATTTTAATGGTTCTGTTTCGGTTTGTTGTATAGATTGGGGTTTTAATGTCATAATCGGCAACGTCAATAAAGAAAGTCTCGTTGATATTTGGAGAGGTAAAAAATTACGCAATTTCAGAATGTTACATTTAAAAGGAGAGCGGAAAAAAATTAATATCTGCGCAGATTGCCATGTTGTAATTGGTTCGCCCGTTGAATCTGATATTGATGGCGTTGCGAATAGTTTGCTCGCTGTGTATTAACAAGTAAGGTGTTTAAAATTAGAATTAAGAATATGCTAAACAGAAAGGCATCATTATTATTTTTACCTTATAGAGTAAGAATGCTTCTTTATAAAATAGATGGATGGATTTATTTTAAGTCGGCCTGTCTTTTTAATAAACCCTACTTTGGGACATATTTAGATGCTTGTATGCAGCCGCTGGAGCGATTAGAAGTGATGAAGAAATTATTGGAAAATGAATTAAAGTCTGAGAGCCAAACATATAAAGTACTTGAGGTTGGTTCTTGGGGCGGACATTCTACAATTCTTTGGGCGTCTCTCTGTAAAAAATATCAGAAGGGAAAAGTTTACTGCGTTGATACATGGATGTCACCTGAAAATATTCCTGAACACAAAAAACTTGTTGCAAAAGATAAAATGTTTAAATTTTTTTTGTATAACATAAGAGCAAGCGGAGTAGAAAATTACATTATTCCTATAAGAGGCACTAGTGATGAGACGGCTGAAATATTAAAGGAAGATGAGTTTGATTTTGTTTATATTGATGGCGATCACGCTTATAACCAGGTTAGCAAAGATTTGAAAAATTATTCAAAATTGTGTAAAATCGGTGGAATCATTTGCGGAGATGACCTACCAATTATGACAACCCGCGATGATTTGGATGAATTTTTTAAAAAATACAGTGAAGAAAATGCCGCCAGAGATCCGCTCACTAAAATAAATTGCTGTCCGGGAGTTTTTTTGGCTATAAAGGAATTTTTTGGCAATGATGGCGTTAGTATGAAAGACGGTTTTTGGGCTGTTAGAAAATCCAAAGAGGGTTGGGACAAGATAGAGCTTTAAATTTAAAAAGTAATGTTATGAAAATAGCTTTAATAGATTCGGTTCATTTAACGCGCGGCGGGCATAGCAATACCGTACCTTTGGGTATTGGTTTGTTGGCTACTTATCTTATAAAAAATATTCTTGGTGAATTAGATATAAAATTATTTAAAAATCCCAATGAAATTAGTGATGTTTTAAAAAACGCCGATTGGGTTCCCGATGTAGTCGGTATTTCTCAATATAGCTGGAACAGCCAGTTGAATTTATATTTTGCCAGCTTGGCTAAAAAAAATAATCCCAAGTGTTTGGTGGTGGCCGGCGGGCCTAATTTGGAATCATCGCCCAAAGCCAGAGCGGAATATTTAAAAATTAATAATTTTGTTGATTTAGCCGTGGCCTATGACGGTGAAATTCCTTTATTGAATATTGTAAAACGATTTATGACCGGAGAGAGCGCGTCTGATTTAAGGAGGAACCCGCCAGCCGGAGTTTTTAGCGTTCATCCGGATACTCTTGAATATACCTTGTCAAGCGCGCCGGCGCCGCGGCTTGATTCCATTAATGTTTTTGGCGCGATTTATGCCAGCGGTATATTGGATAAATTTTTAGTTGCCGGTTATCATCCGCTCATGGAAACGGTGCGCGGTTGTCCGTTTAACTGCGCTTTTTGTCACGCCAGCGACATTTACAACTCAAGATTGCTTTTTCTTAGTCCGGAATTTTTTAAGGCAGACATGGAATATATAGGCAAACGTTTAGCCGGGCAATCCGACATTTTTTTATTTTTTAGTAACAGTAACATGGGTTTTTATAATGAGGATATGGAAATGGCGCGGATAGTTCGGGATAGTCAAAAAAAATACAATTGGCCTAAATATATTAATTTGAGCACCGGTAAGGATCCACAAAAGCTTTTAGAGATGTTGTCTATTGTTGATTTTGAGCCGGGTATAGCGATCCAGACCCTGACTCCAGAAGTTTTAAAAAATATCTGCAGGAGGAATATCCCGTTAGAAGAGTACACTAATTTTCAGAAAAAAGTGCTTTCTCAAAGAGGAGATACCACTGCCACAGAATTGATTTTGAATTTGCCTGGCGAGACAAAAGAGACATTTTTGAAAACGCTTAGTCAGGTCATCAATTCAGGCGTGCAAACCGTGGTCGTTCTTACTTTAATGAAATTGGCCGGCACTCCTTTGGCGGCAGAAGAAAAGGCGAGAGAGTTTCAATATGTAGTGCGCCATCGCGTGGTACCCAGACAATTCAGCGACATAGACGGCAAAAAGATTCTGGATACCGAAGAGGTAATCGTGGGCACCAAAGACATGTCGTTTGAGGATTATATAGATTTAAGAGGACTGTGTTTTGTCATTGCCGCTTTCTTTAGTTCCGCCGAACTGTTGCCTCTAAAGAAATTTTTGCTTGAAGTCGGCGCCGATTTGTTTGAGTGGGTTTTAAATATACATCAAAATATTAAAAGTTACCATGACATCAATGCCCAATACGAAAATTTTATTAAAGAGACGCGTGAAGAATTGTTTGCCAGCCGCGAAGAGCTACTGAAGTTTTATGAACAAGAGGACAATTTTTCCGCATTGTTAAAAGGTGAAAAAGGGGACAATTTATTAAGAAAATATAAATATGAATTGTTATCTAAAAGGTTTTCATCGTGCTTGGCCCTGGCTATAAAAGGAGCAGAGGCCTTGTTGGTTGTTCATCAAAACAGCCAAGAATTTGATAAAATGCTAAAAGATTTGGAGAAATTTTTATCAACTAGAGATTTACGAGTTTTTTTTGAAAAAAATAACATAGAAAAAACAGTGTCTTTAAAATATGATATCCCAAATTGGTCGCGAGGAACAAACGAGGAAGTCCGTCCGTTGTCGGATTTTGCAGGATCTGTTGAATATGCGGTTTCCTTCACTGTTGAACAAGAGGCCATGTTTAGTAAATTAAAAGACGATAATAAAGATTCAGATTTGTCTTGGCAGATAATTTATCGTGATGGCTATACAAAAGACCTGTGGCCAGTATGGACGCGGCTATGAAAAACATTCGTATTATTCCCTTGCTTAATATAAAAGGGCCAAACGCGGTGAAGCCCGTGCAGACGGAGGCTCTGCGCGTGGTGGGTAATCCGCAAGAAATGTTTTTGCATTACTATGAAGAGGGTGCGGATGAACTTATTTATTTGGACATAGTCGCCAGTTTATACCAACGCAACCTTGACTTCACTCTTTTAAAAACAATAACGGAAAAGGTTTTTATTCCGGTGACAGCCGGCGGCGGCATTAGAACAATTCAGGATATTAATAATGCCTTGCGCGCCGGCGCCGACAAAGTGGCTATAAATACTTATGCCACGAAAAATCCCGAATTTTTGCGCACCGCCTCTAGAGAGTTTGGTTCGCAGTGTATCACGCTTTTTATTGAGGCAAAAAAACAGCCGGATGGGCATTATTTGGTTTATACCGACGGCGGAAGAGAAAAGACCAATTTAGATGTTTACGAGTGGGTACAAAAAGGGGTAGAGTTGGGCGCCGGCGAGATACTTATTTGTTCCATTGATCGTGATGGCACCCGCCGCGGTTATGATGTAGAGTTGATCAAAAAAATTTCTCAAGCTTGCGGCGTGCCGGTTATCGCTCATGGCGGTGTGGGACACAAGAATTCATTTTTAGAAGCAGTACACGAAGGCAAGGCCGACGCACTAGCCGCCTCCTCAGTATTTCATTATCAGGATTACAGTATTAAAGAGTTAAAAACATTTTTAAAAACAGAAGGTATAAATGTGCGGACGGTATGAGTGAAAAATCAAAAAAAATTACTGTCGTAGATTATGGCGTAGGTAATTTGCAGAGTATTAATAAGGCTTTACAGGCTTGCGATGTTGAAGTGGAAATTACCGAAGAAGCGGACAAAATAAAATCAGCTCAAGCAATAATTTTGCCCGGGGTTGGTTCTTTTGAGGCGGGCATGCGTGGTTTAAAATTGCGCGGTCTGGAAGAAGTGTTAAAAAGCGTTGCCCTCAAAGATATTCCAATTTTGGGCATTTGTCTCGGCGCTCAACTGCTTTTATCAAAAGGTTATGAATTTGGCGAATACGCCGGTTTGGGGATTATTTTCGGACAAGTAATGCCTTTTCCGGTTCTGGCGGAAAAAGAAAAGATTCCTCACATCGGTTGGAATAAAATTCGGCCGCCAAAATCCGTTTTATGGCAAGACACGATTTTGAAAAATCAAGAAGAAAAAGAGGTCTATTTTGTGCACTCTTATATTTTAAAGCCGCAAGACGAAGTTGATTGTTTGGCTACGGCTGTCTATGGAGGTTATGAATTTTGTTCGGCAATTAAAAAAGGTAATATCTATGGTTGTCAGTTTCATCCAGAAAAAAGCGGCTTAGTTGGTTTGGCTATTATTAATAATTTTGTTAAGTTGATTGAAAAAAGTAATTAGAATTTATATGTTACAAAAATTAGATAAACAATTATTGTCTCAACCTAAAGAAGTTAAATTTTGTAAACTTTGCGTTGTTTCCAATCAGCGTCCGCGCCTTACTTTTAATGCTAATGGAGTATGTAGCGCGTGCGAATATGCGTATAAAAAGCATCATCTGATAAACTGGGAAGAACGAGAAAAAGAATTAGCTGTTTTGTGTGATAAACATCGCTCTAATGACGGCAGTTTTGATGTAATTGTGCCAGGGAGTGGCGGCAAAGACAGCGGTTACACTGCCCATTATTTGAAAACTAAATATGGCATGCATCCTCTAACAGTCACTTGGGCGCCGTTTATTTATACTGATGTCGGTTGGAAAAATTTTAACAATTTTGTTAAGTCCGGTTTTGATGTCATTTCTTGTTACCCTAATGGAGATCTACATAGAAAATTAGCCCGAGCCGCGTTTGAGTTAAAGGGTGACGCCTGGGAACCTTTTGCTTATGGACAAAAAACCATGGCTTTTCACATGGCTTTAAAATTTAAAATTCCTTTAATTTTTTATGGAGAAAATGGCGAGATCGAATATGGCGGCTCGTTAAAAAACGCTGATAAACCATATGAAACAGTTTCGGATTGGGAAGATTTGTATTTTAAGGGGGCGGGAGTTGATAAGGTGGTGGCGGCGGGAAAAGAAATGGACATTTTTTCTGACGCGGAAATTAAGACAAAAACTTTTGAATTATATAGCCAGCCGTCTTTGGAGGAAATAGAAAAATTGGACATCCAAATGCATTGGTTGTCTTATTATCGCAAGTGGGTGCCACAGGAAAATTTTTATTATGCCCAAAAATATACCGGTTTAACCGCCAACGAAGACGGTCGTTCAGAAGGCACCTATTCTAAATATGCGAGCCTTGATGATCGGACCGATGGTTTTCATTTTTATTTAGCCTATATCAAATTTGGTATTGGTCGCTGTACTTCTGATGCCGCTCATGAAATTCGCGATGGACACATAACTCGCGAAGAAGGCGTATCTTTAGTAAAACGTTATGACGGGGAATTTCCTAAAAAATACTTTAAAGATTTTTTAGAGTACCTGAACATTACGGAAAAACATTTTTGGGAGATAGTTGATTCTTATCGGCCGCCGCATTTATGGAAAAAGGTCAACGACGAATGGAAATTAAAACATACTGTTTGGGGTGGCGGGACAGAAGATAAAAAATAATTCATTTTTGTATGATTCCAATTTATAGAATGCCGGTAATTCAAATAGAGATAACAAACGCCTGTAATTTGATTTGTTCAAATTGCACCAGGTTTGTTGGTCATCACAAAAAACCGTTTTTTATGGATTTAGACACGGTTGCTATGGCAATAGACTCGCTAGAAGGGTATCCGCATGAGATAGGAATAATGGGCGGTGAGCCGACCCTGCATCCTCAATTCGCGGAGATTTGTCGCCTGGTACAAGAAAAAATTACCAATCGTCGCCAGCGCGCTCTATGGACTAACGGCCAAAATTGGGATAAGTATAAAGATATTATTAAAGAGACATTTGACGCTGACAAAATTATTTATAATGACCACAAAGACGAAGATGTTGGCGAACATCAGTCATTGCTTTTAGCCGCTACCGATATTGTGGATGATAAAGAATTGATGTGGAGATTAATAGGTAATTGCTGGGTCCAATGGCGTTGGGCCGCTTCCATTACTCCAAAAGGAGGATTTTTTTGCGAAGTGGCGGCGGCTCAGGATTACTTATTTGACGGTCCTGGTGGTTATCCATTGGAAAAGGGCTGGTGGAACAAAAATCCCAATGAATTTATGGATCAGGTAAAAAGATATTGCCCCAATTGCAGCGCGGCTATCCCCATGGAGCGGCAAAACGCGCACGATCGCTATGATAAGGTTTCCTCAAGCGTTGCGGAAAAATTAAAAAAAGTTAGTTCCCCCAAATTTTTACGCGGTGATTTTAAATTGGTGGATTTGCATTTGTCCGAGGCGGATATAGAAAAAACAGTTAAAGATGGGTGGACGCCGTGGAGCCATCGGCCGTATAAACAATCAGCGCCGGGTAAAAAAATTTCAGTGAAACAGGTTAATTTAAAAGAACCGGATCTGATTTAATTTTTATTATGGCAGAGAGTTCCCTTCAAAATCAGAGGTCTGCAATGGACAAATTAATTAGCGGCTTGAATGACTGGCGTTTTGGTTTGATCGAACGACCATTAGTAAAATTGGCGCGTTTGTTGCATGAAGGCGAGTACGCTCTTAACAAAAATAAAAACTCGTTAATTTCTGTTTACACGCCAACTTACAATCGAGCCAATATTTTATTGGAAAGAGCCATCCCGACGGTCTTGGCTCAAACTTATAAAAATTTTGAATTTATTATAGTGGGGGACTGTTGTACCGATGACACGGCGGCACGCGTTAAGGCGATAAAAGATTCGCGCATTCGTTTTTATAATTTACCCAAACGCGGTTATCGCTATCCGCCCACGGCCGAGAATCACTGGCTGGCCGGGCCGGTAGTGGCGGCTAATCAGGCGTTGAGTATGGTTCGTGGTAAGTGGATCGCGAGGATTGATGACGATGATCTGTGGACATCCGACCACTTGGATAGTTTGCTCAATTTTGCCCGGTTAGGAAATTATGAATTTGTCTCGGCGGCCTATGAAGCGGAAAGATATGGGCAGATGGCCATAGTAGATGTCAAAAGAGACAATCCGCGTATTGGCGGCACCCAGACATGGCTGTATCGTTCTTATCTTAAATTTATGCGTTACAATATAAATTGTTGGCGCAAAAATTGGAATCGGGTTAATGACACTGATTTGCAAGATAGATTTTATAAAGCGGGCGTGCGCCTGGGTTTTTTAGAAAAAGTGGTGGCTTATATTTTGCCTCGTCCGGGAGAAAAAAACATTGGTTTGTCCGCTTACAAAGAATCAGCGGCCAAGCTCGAAGATCATTTTAAATTTAATTAAACGATATGTTAAAAAAAGAAAAAGTGTTAGTAATAATTCCGGCTCGGGCCGGGTCAAAAAGAATACCGAATAAAAATATTCGCGATTTTTGCGGAAAATCGCTTTTGGCGCGGACCATTGAACAGGCTAAAAAAATAAATTTTGCCAATCGTATTATCGTGGACACGGATTCTCCAAAGATCGCCGCTCTAGCAAAAAAATATGGCGCGGAAGTTCCTTTTTTACGTCCCGCAGAATTGGCTCAAGACAAATCCAAAGTTGTTGATAGTATAATTTATTTGTTGGGGAGATTAAAAAAACAAGAAAATTATCAGCCAGATTTTATAGTTTTATTGCAGACTACTTCGCCGCTTAGAGAAATAAAAGACATTGAAAATTGTTGGAAGAAGATGAAAAAAGGCGGAGCCACCACCGTCTTGACTGTGTGCGAAACACACCCGCGACTTTATTATTTAGATAAAAAGGATAATATTATTTTGGTAAGTGGGTCAGAAAAAATGTCCACTAACATGCAGGAATGGCTCAAAGGGTACATTTTAAATGGCTGTTTTGTTTATATCGTAAAAACAACCGCCTTGCTCCGCGAAAGAATTATTATTACCAAAAAAACTAAGGCAGTGGTTTGTCCGAAGTGGCGTTCAATTGATTTAGACACTCCCGAAGAATGGGCAATGGCTGAAATTTTATTCAAAAATAAAAAGATAATTGAATCTTGCATAAAAAAGATATGAATTTAAAATTTTTAATAGTAGGATTAGGGTCAATGGGCAAAAGGCGCATCCGTAATCTTTTTGTCAATGGCCAGCGGCAGATTGTGGGGTATGATATTCGCAAAGACAGAATTAAAGAAGCTAAAGAAAAATATGGAATCAAAACGGTCGTCAATTTGAATGAATTATCAGAAAAAGATTACGACGTGGTTATAATTTCCACTCCGCCTGACCAGCACGGCGATTATATTCGAATGGCCTTAAAACAAAAAAAACATTTTTTTGTTGAACACCCTACGAGCGATGATGGCTACGAAGACATTTTAAAAAATAAAAATTCAAAATTAGTAAAAGCGCCGTCCTGCACATTGCGTTTCTATAAACCGGTTAAAATGATAAAAGAAATTTTAGACAGTGGAAGAATCGGTAAAATTTTGACGTTTCAATATCATATGGGTCAGTATTTGCCGGATTGGCATTCTTGGGAGGATTATCGCCAGGTATATTTTTCCCAAAAAGAAACCGGTGCCTGCCGGGAAATGCTGCCTTTTGAACTGATTTGGCTTAGCTGGTTGATGAAATCCAAGGTGGCGGCAATTTCCGGGTTTATTGGTAAAATTTCCGATTTAGATATGGACGCCGATGATATAATTTTGGCCAATTTAAAATATGAGAATGGGGTTAGGGGTAATGTGATCGTTGATGTGATTTCCAGAAAACCGTTTAGAACTTTGCGTATTTTGGGTTTGGACGGGGTTTTGGAGTGGGAGCGATTTGATTCAATTATAAAAATATATGACGCCAAATCAGGAAAATCGGAAAATATCATTGTTCCTCAAGGTCATCCGGAAAAGGGTTATGTTAACGAAGAGGAGATGTACAATGATGAAATCAGAGCCTTTTTGGACGCGATTAAGGGTAAGAAAAAGTTTCCTCACGCTTTTGTTGATAGCCGCCATCTTTTGAAGACATTGTATGCTTTGGAAAAAAGCAGCAAAACAGGAAAGGCTGTTTCTTTAAAAAGTGATTATGATAAAAAAAATTAAAATTGGCAGTAAATTTATTGGCAAAAATCAGCCGGTTTTTATAATTGCCGAAGCGGGAGTGAATCATAATGGTCGACTGGATTTAGCGCTCAAGCTGGTGGATGCTGCCGTCGCGGCCGGAGCTGACGCGGTGAAATTTCAAACCTTTAAAGCCGGGCAGGTGGTTATTGAAACCGGTAAAATGGCTGCTTACCAGAAAAAGAATTTAGGTAAAGAAGAAAGTCAACTGGCCATGCTTAAAAAGCTAGAACTCAAAGAAAAATTTTATAAGCCTATCATCAAAAGGTGTAAAGAAAAAGGCATAATATTTTTATCCACACCGCACGGTGGGTTTGAATCCGTGGATTTTTTACAAAAACTCGGTGTGCCGGCATTTAAATTTGGTTCCGGCGACCTAACTAATTTGCCGGTTTTGCAATATGCCGCCAGATTACAAAAAACGATGATTCTCGGCACCGGGATGGCAACTATGAAAGAAGTCAAGGAGGCCGTTGCCTGCATAAAAAAGGCCGGTAATGAAAAAATAATTATTCTGCACTGCACCACTAATTATCCTTGTCCGTTTGATGAGGTTAATTTGTCCGCGATGGTTATGATGATGAAGAAGTTGGGCGTTTTGGTTGGTTATTCGGACCACACCCTTGGGACACAAGTACCGATTATGGCGGCTACTTTAGGCGCCTGTGTTTTGGAAAAACATTTTACATTGGACAAAAACATGGCCGGTCCGGATCAGGTAGCTTCGGCCGAACCGGCGGAATTAAAGAAAATTATAGAAAATGTAAGAAAAGTAAAAATTGTTCTTGGCAGCGCAATTAAAGAACCGAACAAAAGCGAAGTTCCGTTGATTAAAATTGCCAGAAAAAGTTTGGTGACGATTAAGAATATTAAGAAAGGAGAAAAATTTACTAGAGAAAATATAGGCATTAAAAGACCCGGGAACGGTTTGTCTCCGAAATTATTCAGTTTAATTATTGGCCAAAAAGCTAAAAAGAATTTATTGTCTAGCGCGATGATTAAAATTGGGGATTATGAAAAATAAAAAAATTAAAAAGATAGCTTATCTTACCGGCACGCGGGCTGATTTTGGCCTGATGACGCCGGTTTTGAAAGCCATACAAAAAGACCGCTCTTTTAATCTCAAAGTTTTCGTCACCGGTATGCATCTTATGCCCAAATTCGGCCTCACTGCCAGAGAAGTAAAAAAAGAATTTTCTAACGCTGTTCGTGTGAGCGCTGTTTTTGATTCAGACAGCAAGAAAAGTTTGGAATTTTTTAAAAAAAAATTGATACCCCTGCTTGAAAAAAAATTTTTTATGTACAAACCGGATTTGGTTTTGGTTTTAGGTGATCGGATGGAAATGTTGTGCGCGGCTATCGCCGCCCGCCATCTCGGTGTGCCGATTGCCCACATCCACGGTGGCGATAAGACTACCACGCTTGATGATGAGAGAAGGTATGTTATTACCAAATTGTCTCAGATACATTTTGCGGCCACTGACGATTCGGCGCGGCGTCTTAAAAAGGCGGGTATAGATAAAAAACAAATATTTGTAACCGGCGCACCGGCTATAGACATAATTAAAAAGACGCGACTGGTCGGTCGAAAAAAATTTTTTGCCAAACTCGGTTTAAATCCAGCAAAAAAAGTTATTTTAATAACACAACATCCTGTTAGCGAGGCCATTGGCCATTCCGCTCATCAGGTCAGACAGACTATCGCAGCTGCCAAAACATTTAGAATTCCAATAGTAATAATATATCCCAATGCCGATCCCGGATCGACAGCGATAATAAAAGAAATAGCCAAAGAAAGAAAAAATTTATTTTTTAGGATATTTAAAAGTTTGCCATACAAAGATTTTCTTTCTTTGGAAAAAGAGGCCGCGGTTTGGGTGGGCAATAGTAGCGCGGGCATTATAGAGTCAGCCTCTTTCGGAACGCCGGTTGTGAACATTGGAAAAAGACAATTTGGTCGGCCGCATGGGGCCAATGTGTTAGATGTCGATTATAATAAAAAAGAAATTGTCCGCGCTATGAAAAAATGTCTTTTGAATAAAGTTTTCATTGCCAAAATTAAAAAAATAAAGAATCCTTGGGGAGACGGTCAGGCCGCCGAAAAAATTGTGGAAGTTTTAAAAAGATTGAAATAAATAATTTTTTTGAATAAATTTTATATGAAAAAAAGATTTGATAAATGGCAGTCCCCGATTATTAAGGAAGGAAAATTGACCAAATGGAATTGGGTGGTGCAGAATAAGAATAAATTAAAGTTGGGAAAAAAAACCGACATCGGGGCTTTTACTTACATCAACGCCCAAAATGGCGTAGTGGTAGAGGATGGCGTGCAAATTGGTTCGCATTGTTCCATATATTCCGTTTCTACAATAGATGGGAAAGGTGGAAAGGTTGTCTTGAAGAAAAATTGTAAAATTGGATCACACTCAGTGATTATGCCTGGAATTACAGTGGGAGAAAACGCCGTGGTGGGCGCGTTTGCTTTTGTGACCAGCGACATCCCGGCCAATTCTATGGCTCTAGGAATACCAGCAAAATTGGTTAAAAAAACATTATGAAAAAAATTTCCATTTCTAAACCTTACATTACCAAAGAAGATATAAATGTGGTCATGGCGGTTTTAAAATCAGGGCAGCTTAGTTTAGGGCCAAAACATTTAGAATTTGAAAAACTTTTTGCCAAAACAATCGGCACAAAATACGCCATAGCGGTAAACAGCGGCACCGCCGGGTTGCATTTGGCAATGCTGGCCGCCGGTATTGGGCCGGGCGACGAAGTAATCACCAGTCCGTTTTCTTTTGTGGCCTCGGCCAATTGTATTTTATATGTTGGAGCGAAACCGGTTTTTGCGGATGTGGATTTCCAGACCGGCAATATCGACCCAAAAAAGATTGAAGACAGGATTACCAAAAAAACTAAAGCTATTCTGGTCGTTCATATTTTTGGTCAATCGGCCGACATGAATCCGATTTTAAAGATTGCCAAGAAACATAAACTTAAAATAATTGAAGATGCCTGCGAGAGTGTCATGGCTGAATATAAGGGCAAAAAAGTCGGCACATTTGGCCGGTCAGCCGTGTTTGCTTTTTATCCCAACAAACAGATGACAACGGGTGAGGGAGGCATGATAACCACCAATAGCGAGAGAGTATATAAAATGTGTAAAAGTTTGGCCAATCAGGGTCGGGGCGATAACATGCAGTGGCTTGACCACCAATATCTCGGTTATAATTACCGGTTGGATGAAATGAGCGCCGCTTTGGGTTTAACCCAGTTAAAAAAGTTGGATCTTATGATATCCCAGCGGCGGCAGGTGGCCGGTTGGTATGGCGAATTTCTCAAAAAGCATAGCGACATAATAGTAACGCCAAAGATCGCGTTGGGCAACACCCACACGTGGTTTGTCTACGTGGTTAGGTTTGTAAATAATAGGATTAACCGTGATAAAGTAATAAAAATATTGGTTAAAAAAGGCATCAGTTCCAAATCGTATTTGCCGTCTATTCATCTGTTTAAGTTTTATAGAAAAAAATTCGGTTTTAAACTGGGGGATTATCCAGTAAGCGAGGAAATTAGTAAAGTATCTTTGGCGTTACCAATTTATGTTGGCTTAAAAAAAGAAGAGATAAAATATATTTGTGACAAATTAGTTAATATCTTAAAAAATTATGCAAAATGAATTTAAGAACAAAAAGATATTGGTGACTGGCGGAACAGGCTCTATTGGTTCAGAATTGGTGAAGAAGTTGTTAGAACTTAAACCGCGGAGTTTGCGTGTTTTAAGTCGCGATGAGAGTAAACAGCACGATTTGATGCTTGAATTGAGAAAAAAGAGCGAGAAAGTAAGATTTTTAATAGGCGATATTCGGGATTATGACCGGGTAAACATGGCCATGGAAGATGTGGATATTGTTTTTCATGCCGCCGCCATGAAACATGTTTTATTTTGTGAAAATGATCCGTTTGAGGCGGTCAAAACCAACGTCATCGGCACTCAAAATATTATAAACGTCGCTTTGGCTAATAACGTTTCTAAAGTAATTGGCATCTCTACCGATAAGGCCACTGATCCGGTGAGTGTTATGGGATGCACCAAACTTTTGGCGGAAAAGATTATGTTGGCCTCTCATAATTATCAGGGTAAAAAGCAGACTAAATTTTGTTTTGTGCGTTTTGGCAATGTTTTAAATACCAGGGGTTCGGTTTTACCTCTTTTTTACAAACAAATAATGAGAGGCGGTCCAGTTACGGTGACCGATACAAAAATGGAGAGATTTTTTATGTCAAAAGATGAGGCGGTCGGTTTGGTGTTGAAAGCTGCCGGGATGATGAAAGAGCGAGAGATCTTTATTTTTAAAATGCCAATTTTAAAGATTATTGATTTAGCCAAAGCCATGATAGAGCTTTATGCGCCGCACTTTGGCTTTGATCCGAAGAAAGTTAAAATTGAGGTGGTGGGTAAAAAATCAGGTGAACGTATTCACGAAAAATTGTTAACTAAAGATGAATCCATGTTTGCTTTGGAAACGAAGGATATGTTTATCATCGTGCCAGTTATCGGTCGGTTTCAAAACGGACATAATATAGACAAAATTTATCCGGGAGCAAAAAGAAGCCGAGTAATGGATTATAGCACGGAAGGCAAGCGGGTTCTTGCATTGTCCCAAATTAAGACGGTTCTTAATAAGGAAGAACAACGGTTTTTGACGACATTTCACCATTTTAATTAATTTACGACAAATTTTTATTTAGCTTATGACAGACGGAGTAAACACAAATGAAGGATCGCTTCAAAAATCAATCCGGAGCGGTAAGTGGTTTATGATTAGCGTGGTCGCCCAAAAATTGCTCAATCTAGTTTCTTTTTTTGTATTAGTTCGTCTTTTGTCGCCTAAAGATTATGGTATCTTGACCGTGGCTTTGCTGTTTAGCGGTGTAATAGATAGATTCGCGGCGCCAGGATTCAGCATCGCTTTGATACAAAGGAAAGAGAGCCCTGAAAAAATGATTGATACTGTTTGGACTTTTGATTTATTGCGCGCCACACTGCTCGCCGTTATAATTTTTTTGTTGGGCGGAGTAATTGCGGAAATTTTTAAAATTGAAGAAAGTTATAAAATCTTGATAAAAATGAGCGGCATTTTTTTTGTTATTGGATCTTTTTCAAACAGCCGACAACTTTATTTTTTTAGAGACTTGGATTATAAAAAAATTTTTTTTAGAGACCTAGCCGGTCAGATTGCCAATACGATCGTTTCTGTTGCCTGGGCTATTTTTGTCAGCTCTACGGTTTGGGCTCTTTTTATAGGGCAAGTATCCCGTCATAT
Source organism: uncultured Gammaproteobacteria bacterium (assembly GCA_964365025.1). Classification (GTDB taxonomy): domain Bacteria; phylum Patescibacteriota; class Patescibacteriia; order Magasanikbacterales; family UBA10003; genus UBA10003. Next base: position 10,085 of record CAYIOJ010000001.1, on the reverse strand, counting down.
TGTCGGCGCTGTCTCTACCTATGTCTTGTATCCTACTGCGCCGCGTTTTTCTTTTCGATTTCGCGATCTTTTAGGGTTGGTGGGGTATTCTAAATGGGTTTACGGCCAGAATTTGCTTGAGTATTTTTTAGGTGCGATAGACAGCATGATTGTTGGAAGGTGGCTGGGACCGACCAATCTTGGATATTACACGCGCGCCAGAGATTTGCCTTCTATGTTTTCGGCCAATCTGACGGGGATTTTGAATAAAATAGGATTTTCCGCTTATGCCAAAGTTCAGGATAAGCGGGATAAAATACAGGAGGGGTTTTTAAAAAGTTTGGATCTTATACTTCTGTCGACAATACCGTTTAGTCTGCTGCTTTTGGTGGAAGGCGGTTTTATAGTCTCTGTTCTGTTCGGACAAAAATGGCTACCGATAGTTGTGCCATTAAAAATTTTGTCTGTTTATGGTGTTTTTTTTGGGTTAACAGGAATGATTCGACCGATTTTTGGAGCGATTGGGCGTCCTGATTTAAATTTTAAATCAAATTTATTTCAATTGTTGATTTCCGTACCTATTTATTTTTTGGGAATAAAAATAGCCGGTGTGAATGGCATAGCCGCCTCGGCGGTTTTAATCGCCGCAATTTTGTTGATATATGTTTTAATTCAGGCCAGATCTTTCTTGCGTTTATTGGAAGATAGGGTTTTTTATTCTATTTTTGGCGTGGTAACGGCAAGCTTGTGCTCTTTTTTAGTGGTTTTTTTATTTAGAGATTTTATTCATTCTCTTTCTAGCAAACCACTTTTGGCTGCGTGGATCATCTTTTTGGCATTTTTTTATTTATTTATTCTTTGGTTGTTTACTTTCGTGTTTAAAAAAGGTCCTTGGTTGACTTTAAGGCTAGTGATAAAGGAAATTGTGCGCGGGTAAGAAATAATTACTTGTGGTTGAATATGGAATTTGGCCATGGTTGCAAAGAAATGTGTTAAAGTTTTAAAAAAAGCCGCACGTCTGGTTAGTTTGAAGACGTGCGGAGCGGAAGAGAGCTGTTAGCGTCTCTCTAGGAACAGACATTTGGCGGTGGTGCGGACAAAGTGAGCGCCGTGGGTCGGGTAGTTCACGATGAAGCGGGCGAGCTCACAAGCCAGCTGACGATGGCCGGTGTCGCGGTGAGCGATAGCCGCGATGAGGAGGCCAAAGCCCATGTGAGTCGGATGGCCGTTTCGTGCCAACACCTTTTCGGCAATAGAGAATGTTTCTTCTCTATCTTGCCATGAGCAATAGCTATCAGCAACAGTGATTCTGACGCTGTTAAGCCCGGCGCAGATGTCAATCCAAACCGCGTATTGCGAGGCCAGCGGCTCGGTGAGCCCGGTGAGCGAAGCGAGATCAGTTCCGGATTTGGAATATGGCACGCCCATGAGATAACAGGCGTAGAAACGGTGGGCCGGAATATCCGCCTTGAGCCATTTCATTGCCTCGGCATCGCCGGTGCTCGTGGCCACAGATGAGAGTATCTCCTCCAGCTGGCCAAGTACTAGCAGGTGCGTGTTAAAAGCGTTTGCATCATTGATTTCAATCGCGTGATGCAAACGTTCCACCGCGGCAACAACGAGCTCGATTGCCCTCTTTGCCTCGTTTACGGCAAGCGCGGCCGCGCGTCCGTGGGTCTCGGCGGCATGAAGGAAATGGTCGGGCACGTACACTTCGCGCTGGACCAATCCCAAATGATAAAGACATCGCCGCTGAAGCTCAACGCGAGCGTCTTCACTCACCTTAGGCAAAAGTCTGTAAACGATATCAATCAGGCCGCGCACCATTCCGGCGTCCCAAAGGCCGCTGCCATTGCGGAAGCCGTAGACAGCCGAGAGCAGATAATCCGCCTGGCGCGCTGGATCATCAACAAGTCCGTTCATGATCCGGAAAATGCGGCCGTATCGTTCGGGTCCGCCGGGTTGGCCCATGAGAGCGCCTAAGATGTCTCTATGAATCAAAGACGCATCCGTGTAATTGGTTGCCACAAGTTTAGCGGCAATCTCGGCGTCGGTTCTTGACATGTCAATGTTCATTGATTCCCCCTTGGTTGGTAATCCAGCTGATAGCCAAACCATTTGGCAATCATTGGATTTTCTATCATTATTGTACTTAATTTAGTTGTTTTTGTCAATAGTAGGCGCTAAAATGGACAAAAAACACAATTTATGATAATATACAGACAATTTAAAGAATAAAAATTATGCACCTTCTCTACATCGGCTCCGGATTCGTTGGCGCCTGTTCGGCGGCAGTGTCAGCTGACAGCGGGCATGATGTTTTTGTTTTTGATGTTGACGCGCGGAAAATTGCCGCCCTATCCTCCGTAGACCGCGATACTATTCAATCCTGCCTTTTTGAAGATGGGCTGGGCGATTTGTTGATTCGCAATAAAGAAAGGATTTCTTTTACAACCGATTACTCGCGAGTGGAAAAGTTTTTAAGTGATTGCGATGCCATTTTTATGTGTTTGCCAACGCCTGAAATAGGGGAGACAGGTGAGAGTGATTTGACTTTTTATTTTTCCGCGGCTGAAAAATTAGCCATGGCCTTGGCCAAACGAAACAATGGCCGGCAAGAAAAAGATGTTGTTATCGTTAACAAAAGCACTGTGCCCATTAACATGGTTGAGCAAACGGAAAAAATAATGACCAAAGCCGGCGTAAAAAATTTTGGCGTGGCATCCAATCCGGAATTTTTAGTTGAAGGCAAGGCCATCATCGGTTCACTGCATCCTGATAGAGTGGTGGTCGGCGCTTGGCAGGAAAAAGATTTTGTGGTGATGCGCCAAATTTATCAACGTTTTTATAATTCTTCCACTGTTCAATATATTGAAACTAATCCCAAAGAAGCGGCGGCTGGAAAATTGCTGGCCAATTTTATGTTGTTTAATAAATTGGCTGTTTGTTTTGATGTCATCGGCAGAACCTGTGAAACTTTTTCAGAATTAAATTTTGAAAATCTTCGTAAAATTTTAATAAGTGATCCGCGCATTGGCAAGTGGGGACTTTATGACAGTTTGTACGCCGGCGGCAGCTGTTTTATTAAAGACGCGCGTTCGCTGTCGCATCAGTTGCAAACAGCCGGGCAAAATGCCGTTTTGGTGGATGAAACTTATTTGGCCAATAAACGACAATTGGAATTATTTATTGGTCGAGCTGAAAAAGAAACTGGATTTAGCTGGTCTGGGAAAACTGTGGCTCTGTTGGGTCTGGCTTTTAAACAAGAAACCAATGACACTCGCAATTCGGCCAGCATTGACATCGTTAGTTTTTTATTGGAAAAACAAGTTGGGGCGATTCAGGCATACGACCCAGCGGCCACCGATGGTTTCAAACAATTATTTTCTAAAACTGATATCATCAAATATTTTGACGATCAAGTCGCCACGATTAAAGGCGCGGATGTGATAATCATTGCCACCGATTGGCCGCAATTCAGAAGTTTGGGCGATATTTTATTAGCGCAATCCGGGGAAAAGCCATTAATTATGGATGGTCGCAGGATTTTGCAGCATCAATATGCGGAATTAGCGCAAAAGGGATATGTGATTATCGCAGTGGGCAGTACATTAATTAAAAAAATATGAAACATCTTGTCACCGGCGGAGCCGGATTTATCGGCACAAATTTAGTCAAACAATTACTGGCTGACGGACACCAAGTGGTTGTTTTGGATAATTACGCAGCTGGCAAAAAAGAAGATAGAATGCAATCGGGCGCCGAGTATGTGGAAGGCGATATTAGAAACGATAATGATTTGGATAAAGTTTGCCCTGGGGTGGACACAATTTTTCATTTGGCAGCTCTGCCTCGCGTCACTTTTTCCGTGGAAAATCCGGAATTGACACATGACATCAATGTCAACGGCACATTTAAAGTGTTAATGGCCGCGCGTCGTCATAAGGTCAGGCGAGTGGTTTTTTCTTCTTCCTCATCCACTTATGGCGGTCAAGAGGCGGGTAATTTATTAAAAGAAAACGGCACAGTTAAAATACCGGTCAGCCCTTATGCCCTGCACAAACTGATTGGTGAAAATTATTGCCGGATATTTTCTGAATTATACGGCCTGGAAACAGTAAGTCTGATTTATTTCAATGTCTATGGCTCGTATTTTGACCCGGACGGCGCTTATGCTCTGGTTATTGGTAAATTTTTAAAACAAAAAAAACTGGGACAGCCCATGACTGTCTGCGGCGACGGAGAATATTTTCGCGATTACACTCATGCGAATGATGTTGTCACGGCCAATATCTTGGCGGCTACTTCAAAAAATATTGGCAAAGGCGAGACAATAAATATCGGTTGCGGACGCCCCACCACAGTTAATGAATTGGTAAAAATTATGGGTGGCAAGTTTGTTTTCGTTGATCCTCGTCCGGGCGATCAGCGTTTTTCCGGAGCTGATAATGCCAAAGCCAAAAAATTGCTTGGTTGGGAGCCATCAATAAAACTGGAAGATGGCATTAAAATGTTGAAAGCGGACTGGGGAATGGAGTAAGTCATTGCGAGGAGCATCCGCCAGCTGGCGGAGCGACGAAGCAATCCCGCACGAGATTGCTTCACTTCGTTCGCAATGACCAAAATTTTGGTTATCTTCCCGCCCCAATCAACTTTATCGTCTTCAAAAGAGTAATCGCGTCCACTAAAAGGGATCGATTTTTGATATAAAACAAATCAAATTGCAATTTCATCAGATTGCCCTCAAAAGAATCAGTGTAATTGTAATTTACCTGCGCCCAACCGGTCAGCCCGGGCTTGATCAAGTGCCGCGCGTTGTAATAGGGCATTAATTTTTGCAATTCCGCCACGAATTCCGGTCGTTCCGGTCTTGGCCCAATAAAACTCATCTCATTTTTAAGGATATTGATGGCTTGCGGCAATTCATCCAAACGCAGCAGCCGCAAGATTTTTCCTACGGCGGTTACGCGGCTGTCGCCCACAGAGGCAAATTGAGGACCGTTGTTTTCCGCTCCAATTTTCATGGTTCGGAATTTCCAAATAGTGAAAATTTGGCCGTCGCGCCCCACGCGGGTTTGGCGATAAAAAATTGGCCCGTGGTCATTCAGATAAATTATCAACGCCAAGACTGGAAGCAGAACCAAAAAACCGGTCATCATTATCATGGCCAGCGCAAAATCAGTTGCCAATTTCATTTTGTCGTAAACATTTTTACGCGTTTCTTTTAAATTTTCCAAAAACCATGTTTCCGAAAGCGCGGCCAAAGGCACGCGGTGAGTGATTGTTTCGTAAAAAGAATTGATATTGGCGATGTTGACGCGGGAAAGAATGATTTCATAAAGCAAGCGATTCAGACCGATGTCGGTATTAGGCAGAGACAGAATTAGAGTGTCAATTTTTTTGATTTTAACATAATTCAAGAGTCCATCAAAGCCGGATAATTTTTCCACTGCCGCCGGCAGTTCATTAAGAAATTGATTTTGTTCTTCTGACACCACCGCTACCGCGTTATATCCCAACTGCGGATTATTGGAAAAAATAGAAATCAATTCTTGCGCCTCTTTGGTTAGGCCTAGAAAAAGCAGGCGCGCGCCAAAGGTAGAGGATCGCAGTAAAAAATGCGCCAGTAGCCTCCATAAGGCGAACAAAGGCAGATAAATGGCTACCAACAATAACAGAATAGTCTTGGGACTCAAATTCGGCAAATTGACAATGTAAAAATAGCCAATGGCTAAAAGCAAGTTGATGCCGATTCCAATTAAAAAAGAACTAAAAAATTGCAAGTCATTTTTGGTTTTGCGCAAATCATACTGGCCGTTTAAATAAAAAATAACCAGCCAAAGAAAAAAAATCAGAGAAAAGGTCGGCCAGTGGCTGGACCAGGTTTCCGGCCAGGGGTTTTTTTGGTAGCGCAGAGTTAAAGCCAAAAATAGGGCTAAATAAAACCCCAAAGCGTCTCCGGCAAGGATTATGAGTTGTTTAAAGGTGTTGGACATATCTGAAATGAGTTTAGCACGGAATAAGGTAGGAAAACAAGAGCTTGGATAGGTAAAAAAATGAAGTCTGGCAGATTGGCCGCTGTTAAGCAGTTTCTCTACCAGACCTTTATTTTTCTCGTTTCTGTTGCTTCACTCAATGAAAAGTGAGGCGGCGGGTGGCAAGAGCGGCTAGTCGGCGTTCCTGTCAGTGTCGTTGATGCCGGCGAGCTCGCGTCGAGCAACGGCGCGCACTTGGAAGGCGCCCTCTTGTGGCAGGTTGATGATGGACTTGTATTGTCTATGGACATCCTCCTGGTTGTGGGAGAGATTGGAGCCTCTGTGTCCGCTGATGCGGAACAGGGTGATCCTTGCGAGAACGAGGTGGGCCGTGGCCAAGTAATCCGGATGGACTTCGTCGGTGTGGTGGTAGATGACACCTTGGGCCAGGAGGCTAGCGCGATCCGTGTCTCCCTTCGCGAGGGCATGGATAGCGGAGCACACAGCGAGCGTGCTCTCGTGTGCCTGGGCCATGTTGGGGTCGTTAGTGTGGAGTTGGCGAAGCGTCTGAATATCAATATCAAGCTGATCATACTGCACGCCGGCCCAGAAAGTTGCCACGATGCGGTGCGCGGGCGCATTGAACATCACCCAGTGGTACTCGTTGCTAGTCGGCGGCACAGTAGCCATATTGTTCTGCGTGTCCAGCAGGCGCTGCACGGCCTGCGCGAGCCCATGGTCAGTGACCAGGGCGTGGTTGACCCATTCCACCGCAGCCGTGAAGGCACAGATTGCCGCACCCTCCCTGTTGCCGGCCTGTTCTGCCTTTTTTGCTCCACTCTCCTGGGATCGAGCGGCGAGGTCGTATTCGCCGTTCTCGCGAGCGAAAATGCCAGCATTGTAGTCCCAGAGGCCGTCCAGCCGCTCCTTGCGCGGTCCATCTGGTAGGTCGTGGATTGCCCGTCTCGTTTTCTCGAAAAGGATTCGGACCGTGTCATTGTCGCAGGGCTTGAGGCGCCGGAGGCCGTTGATGACTCCTCCCAGCTCGATGAAGAGCATGTTACCGGCGTCGGTAATGCCAACGGCCAGGACTGCCTGGCAGAAGGCCGCGAAGCCGGCTGGGTTGTTCTCATCCCGGATCATCCTGCGTTCAATGCGCCGGAGTGCGGCGTCTGTCTTCCAGTCATCATTGGCGGGGATGGGAATAGTGTCATCGGTATTCGCCATAGCGGCGAATTCTTCAGGGGTCATGGTCGGGTTCATTCTCTCACCTCACTTGTCAAAAAGCATTGTTCTTTTGGCAAACACTTTGCTTGCCCTAAGATATGTTTAATATAATAGCACAAAATATGATATTGTCAATAGATTTCCTCTGGCAATAGAAGAAGAATTTAAATAAAAATGCCCACCTCAACTGGCATGAGATGGGCGTGGGTTGTGTTTTGCTTTGTTGTTCAAAAACTCAAGGCAATGATGGTGCCGCCGGCTAGACCAAGGACAATGGCCAAGCGACTCCAGATATTCATTTCCTTGGCCTCTTTGAAAATCCAGAGCCCAATGAGGGTTGGAAATATCATTTCGGAGACCTGGAAGATTGGCTGGACCACGGTGATCGGCGCGAGCATCTTGGCCCAGTAGACCGACATAAGAGAGAGCCAGATGACCAGAGAAAGCGGGGCAACTCGTAGAATCTGTGCCCTCTTGAGTGGTGCTCCCGCTTCTTTTTTGCCTCCCAGCAAGAATACCACGAGCGCGCCGATATACGAACCGCTATACCAAGCGGCAATGTAACCGGGGAGCGACATTCCCTGAAGAGAAAAGTAGCGCATGGAAAAGACGGCCACCCCCCAGATAACACTGTAAAGCATTACCCAGATGCCGATAGTCCATTTTTTTTGTTCTGGCTTTTGGGCGTTATCGGCCTTTGGCGTTCGTGTCTTGGCAAAGGTGAATATAGATACTGACACTAGTGAAAGTGTCAGTCCTATGCCAAGCCAGGTACTCAAGAATTTGCCCTCGCCAAGAATAATGTACCCTAAGGCCAAGCAAATAAGGTCATCTGCTTGAGTGAAAAGCGAAGTGCGGCTCAAGCTGATATCTACTGCCCGCCAATGACAATAGCAGGCAAAGGCGTTGAACGCGCCGATGATAGCCACCGCGATCACTCGTGTTTCCCATAGATTCGCGCCTGCGATCAGGGCGATGCTCAAAGCGAAAACGGCTGAGAAGAAATACTGCCACACCAAAGAGCGTGTGCGTGAAGGCGCGGTAGCGATCTTCTTGATCAATGCTGGTGCGATCATGTAACCGATGATGACTCGGCACATGACTGGTATTTGCCAATACATGACTTCCTCCTTGCGAGTTGTAAAAGTGCTAAAAATCTCTCCCAACCCAAGTTAAGTTTGGCTGTGTATCTTATCATAATTTCCATCTTTTGTCAAGTGTTTGCGCCTTTGATTGAAAAATGCTAAAATACCTCTATGTTCCGCAACATCCACCGCCATCATCAATTTTTCTGCCGCAAGGAAATGAACGAGATTTATCTCTCGGTCTTTCTCATGAATTTGGCCGAAAGCATGATCAGTATTTTCGTGCCGATTTATTTGTATTATCTGCATTATTCAGTGGCCCAGATTCTTTTTTTCTTTTTTTTAAGTTCTTTTTGGTCAGTGGTTTTGGCCTTACCCGCGGCTAAAATGGTGGCTAAATTCGGCGCCAAGCACTCCATTTTATTTTCCACGCCGTTTTTGATTATCTATTATCTTGGCCTGCATCTTTTGGAGGCGACGCCGTGGCTTTTTTATTTATTGCCTTTGTTGTTAACTCTGCGCACCTTGTTTTACAATTTCGGATTTGATTTGAATTTCGTGGATCATCTGGATCGCCGCCGCGTGGGCAAATTATTATCCGGTTTGGCCACGGTTGCCATTATTGGAGCGATTTTTTCGCCCTTGGCCGCCGGTTTGATTATCGCTTTTTCCGGTTTTGTGGCTGTGTTTTTGATTGGCTCTCTACTACTTATCATTTCCGTCATTCCGCTTTTGATTACCAAAGACATTCATCCGCGAATAAATTTTACTGCCGGCAATATTATCAATAGATTTTGGCAAAAGAAAAATGCCAGCCTGATTTTGAGTTTTACCGGTTATGCCATTGAATCCAGCATTGGCCGCAATGTTTGGCCGGTTTTTCTCATAATTATTTTCGGCGCGGCCCAGCAGGTCGGTTATGTGGCGGCCATTTCGGCTTTAGCCACGGTGGTAGTCATCCGTTTGACCGGCAAGTTAGCGGATAAATTCAGCCCGCAAAAACTTCTCCGTCTAGGCACCTTGTTTTATTTTTTTGGCTGGCTTGGAACTTTGTTTGCCGATGCTTCAGTCAAAGTGTTTTTTATTGATTCTTATAAAAATGTTTCCGAGAGATTTTTAATTTTACCATGGGCTTCGCTGTTTTATAAAATGTTTCAGCGTAAAAAATATTTTGAATTGCTGGTTTTTAGGGATATGGTTTTCAATGCCAGTCGTCTGATTGTAATGCCCCTGATTATGCTGATTTTTATTATTGATTTTTATCCTTTTACTTTATCGTTCATTATCGCTTCTCTATTCACTTTATTGTATCCTTTAATAAATCGCGCGCCGATTGAGGAGGCGGAGATGTAATTTGATAATGAGTAGTGGCGTGCCTATATCTTTTTTGCACCTGCCTGCCGGTAGGCAGGGTCGCGGCGACAGTCCGCAGCAAAAAAAAAGATATAGGCACGCCATGAATAATTAATTATGCAACGGATTTTTTTATTGCTGATATTTTTTGTTATTATAACCCAGATGTCTGTCGGGGTTGTTTTTGCTCAGACACCAAATGACCCTCAATTTGCCAATCAATGGTATTTGCCTGCCATTCACGCGCCAGAGGCATGGGGCAAGACCACCGGTTCAAACAAGGTGGTGGTGGCTGTGATTGACAGTGGGGTTGAGGTGGCGCATCCGGATTTATTTGATAATATCTGGCGCAATCAATCGGAACTTCCTTACAATGGCATTGATGATGATAAAAACGGCTATGTGGATGATATTTACGGCTGGGATTTTATTAATAATCGCCCCGACCCTTCGCCTGATTTTAAAA